>NZ_VFTI01000025.1:0-102390 GCF_006439515.1 Mesorhizobium sp. B3-2-1
GGATTGTGGCGCATGCCGATCGTGCAAGGTCCAAGCCAGATCGGCTTTCCCGGACACAGATGCCGCGCCGTCGCGATAACCGAGGGGTAAACGGTCAACGTCTCCATGACCGAACGATCGTCCGCGGCATGGACGATGGCTGCGTTGCCGAAGAAGACGAAATCGGCGTCGCCGGTCGGTGGATTTCGATTGAAGTGGTTCAACAGCACCAAAGGATTTGGATTTATTCAGCCCGACAACGGCGGTCAGGATGTTTTCGTCCACGTTTCCGCTGTCGAACGCGCGGGCCTCTCGACTCTGAATGAAGGTCAGAAGATCAACTAAGAAATCGAACAGGACCGTCGCACTGGCAAGTCCTCTGCCGGCAGCCTCAGTAAAGCCGGCTAAATTTTCTCCTGCGTCCCGGCAAGAGGGAATGAACGCGAGATAAGGCGGAGTTGGTCTTCCGCCTTTCTTTCACATTCTGAGCAGATCATGCCGACAGCAGCCGCGCGCTCCCGCACGACGCTAGAGAGATAAAGTCAGGCCGCGACCTTCTTGCTCGCCCGCTTCGCCGGCGCCGGCTTTTCCGGCTCTTTCGGTTTGCGGCCGAGCCCCATCGTCTTGGCCAACGCCGAGCGCGCAGCGGCGTAATTTGGCGCGACCATCGGATAATCCGCCGGCAGGCCCCATTTGGCGCGGTACTCGTCAGGCGTCAGCCCGTAGTGGGTCGACAGATGGCGCTTGAGCGATTTGAACTTCTTCCCATCGTCAAGGCAGATGATGTAGTCCGCCATCACGGACTTTTTGATCGGGACAGCAGGCTTGAGAGCCTGCGGCTGTTCTACGGAAGCGCTGCTGGCCGTTCCTTTCAGCGCCGCATGTACTTGGCCGATCAGGGCGGAGAGGTCCCCCACTGGAACCGGATTGTTCGAGACATAGGCTGAGACGACCTCGGCGGTAAGCTCGATGAGGGCATCGAGGTTGTGGTCGGCTTCTTCTGTCATGAAATTCTCCAGGTCGTTTGAAAGGGGGCAGGGAAGTCTCACTATATAGTGATGGTTATGGCTGAAAGCAATAAATGTCTCAGCAGCTTAAGTATCGCCTAAGCTATCGCTGATAGGCGTCGGCATGGAAATCGTTTCGGCTGCCGGGCGCCGGAACCGATGCGCAGCCATGCCGTCTTGGGCTTTGTAACTCCGAAAATACGTGACGAAATTCCGCGCTACACGAAAATACGGCCAGTGAATTAAACCTGGCATTCCTCATTCGCCGGTGACGTTGACTCAACGAGCCCTCCTGGTGTCTTCTACGGATGACCGTTTCTTCTTTTTTGCGAACCGTTTGGCCTGTCGCCGGAGCTCGGTCCGAGAATGAAGTCAAACACGGGTTGGGGCTGACCGAGCACTGTCACCTGCAAGCCTGCCGGGGTCCGCACCGCGGCTTCTGCATGGTCGGCGAGCCCTGCGGGCGACATGCCGAGCGCGCGCTCGAAGGTATGATCCGCAGTGTTCAGCCGACGAAGGAGCGCCGCGGCGCGTCCGGCATGACGTATCGCTGCCACGTGCTTGCCCTCGCGGATCTTCACGCCGGCTGCCGATAACAGGATCAATCCCTTGAAGAGCGTCCGAAGCGGAGCGCCTCGGCCTGCAACTTGCCACAGCCCTTCCCACGCCTCATGGGCTTCCCAGTAATAGCCGTGGTTGAAGAGGTCGAGACCCCAGAGGAATATGTCTGAATCCAGCGACGCCTTTGCCGCCAACGGCATGGCTTCGCTGTTGTAGCTATGTCCCGCGGGATCGCGCACGGGATGCGGTTGCCTGCCCGGCAGATACGCATAGGACGGAAAGCTCTTTTCCGGCAGCCAGCGCCGGCGCACCATTGAACCAATAGCCATCAAAGCCGTATAGCACACCCGTGGGAGGACCCAACCTGCGGTATGCAGTGGGTAGCAGCGGGCAGCGGGAAAGTGCAGGCATAGGCTTCCACAAACTGTGCGAGACTGCCCCAAGGCACATTCTCAGAATTGAGCTAGCCAAATCCCACGCCACCAGACATTAACCAGACAGCGTTCATGACCACCGCTGCTTAGCGATCAAGCTTAGCAGTCGGGGATGCAGCCGAATCGTTCGGCTGAGGAAATATGTGCGAGCGAGGCTTTCGCCGCTGGGTCTAGAGGGGGAGTGATGACCGGCTCGAGCAGATTTGAAAGGCCAGTCGTTGTTCAGATCAGTCGCCACAGCTCGGAGCGTGTCGTGTTCGATATCAATGACGCGTCCAATATCTTGCTGCGACATCTCGATCGTCAGACTGAGAAGAGCAAGACAGCGATGGACGCCTGTCTGCGCGTATTGCGTGGAGAGGCTCATCCAACATCCGCTCGGCGTGCTTTCGTCGCTGCCGCGCTCGAAGCAAAGATTTTGCGTGGCGATTGAGAGCTATGACGGCGCTCATGAATCTCGTCCATCTCTGCATCGCCGTCGGAGATACTTTATGTGCGGGGCACCCGGTCCTGCCGAACTGGCAATGTCGGCATTGTGGCCGCTCCGAGCCGGGCCGAATTCCTTGACCTCGCCGACGAGGATCATCAGTTTTCTGGGACCGCTCTTCGGGGGCAGCGCGGAAGCAAGCGCGTAGGCGGCGCTTCGATAGGCGACGGTGCGGCCAGCAGAGGAGGAGGGCAGGCGGGGTTGCGGTTGGCGGATGAAGGTCCGGGAGAGAGGCTCCCCGGCGTCCGCCGCGGAGCAAACCCATGATACAGATGGAAATTCAGGCACCGACGCGGAACGCGCGTGCAGGCTACAAGGTGGATGTGAGCCGTGGCCAGTGCGTCGGCCGCGTGTCGTCGGAGTGGTTCAACCGACCGGCCGACGAGCGCTACCTGTCCCTCACCGACCTCCGGAACTCGGTAAGGGCGCGATCGCAGCGCAGCCGCACGCGCATTGTCGAAAGCGAACGGATCCGCGTCGAAGCCAGCCGCGACGACGCGGAACGCCTCCTACTCATGCTGCCCGATGCCGAGGCACCCGTTGCCCCCACGCATTGGAGTTTTGGTCAGCTTGCCAGCCTGGTCGGCGCACCGGCTGCATACCTGCGCCAGCTCCCGGCCCCGCTCGCCGCCATCAATCTCCAGTACGGGCTGAATTCGCAGCGGGCAGAGCAGGTAAAGACACTCGAAATCCAAAACGGTCGCCTTGAGTTGCGAGCGGTGACCGGTCCCGACTACGGCAGGATTTTCGACCATGAGTTGGTCGAGGCCGTGCAGAAGATTGCCGGCAATGGCACCGGGGATACGCGCTGGAAGGTGCCAGGTGTCCTCGACTGGGCGACGGGGATCTACAATCCGAACGTCGACATCTCTAAGGACACCACGACGCTCTACGCGTCTGATCGCGATGTCTTTTTGTTCCTCGTCGATGACTTGAACCCGATCGAGGCCGGGCGGCTGCTGAATGGGGAACCGGATCTTTATTTTCGCGGTTTCTACTGCTGGAATTCCGAAGTCGGAGCCCGCACCCTCGGGATCGCCAGCTTCTATCTGCGCGCCGTGTGTCAGAACCGCAATCTGTGGGGCGTTGAAGATTTCGAGGAAATCACCATCCGCCATTCAAAATATGCGGCCTCGCGGTTCGCAATGGAAGCCGAGCCGGCGCTGATCCAATTCGCCGATTCCTCGCCCATGCCGTTCGTCAACGGCATCAAGACAGCGCGGCAACGGATCGTCGCTCGGGATGACGAAGATCGCCAGACCTTCCTGCGCAAGCGCGGCTTCTCAAAGTCCGAGACCACGAAGATCATCGATACTGTGCTGCTGGAGGAAGGCCGGCCGCCAGAATCGATTTTCGACTTCGTACAGGGCATCACGCGGGTCGCGCGCGACAAGGCGCATCAGGATGTTCGCCTGGACATGGAAGGCAAGGCCAAGAAGCTTCTCGATTTCGCCGCCTGATCCTGCGGAGGCCGGCAGCGAAAACTTCGTTGCTGACCTCACGTCCGGTTCGCCATCTGCATCAATCCCAGCGCCGTCCTTCGAAGCACGAGGACGGCGCTTTTTTCGGGACGGATGAGGTGCCGCAAGAAGCATTCGGTCGCCCGTCGTGGAGCAAGCCGACGGACGAACCTTCGCTCGCAAGATTTTGCCGAGCACATCCTCGCCGGCGGCACAACTACACGCAGGGCACGTCCCCGCCGGTGCAAGGTCCACGGCAATGCGTTGGTCGCGAACCAAACCTAGACAGTCGAACTGGCAAGCCCCCGGTGAAGGCGGCAGGTTATGCCGATCACCCAGCTAAGGGGTTCCCCTAGGCTGATAAATTGGCAAAATGGCCCGTGCGGCCGCCCGCATAGAGGATTGAGAATGACGTTTGGCATTGGCGCCCCTGACAATCAAACAAAGGACTACGCAGCTCCAGTGAAACATCTGGTCGTCCATCATGATGATCTGGGGGCCAGTCATAGTGGCAACAAGGCATTCGTCGAGCTATTCGACTTGGGGGTTGTCACCTCGGGTTCGGTCATGGTTCCCTGCCCGTGGTTTCCCGAGATGGCGGCCATCTGCCGGGATCGGCCGGACCTTGATGTGGGTGTACACCTGACATTGACCGCCGAATTTTCGCGCTTCCGCTGGCGACCACTCACAGGAGTCCACCCCAATGGCCTTACCGATCGAGACGGCTTCATGTGGGCGAGCGTTACCGAGGCCGTTCATGCGGACCTCACTGCGGTGGAGACAGAGTTGCGCGCTCAGGTCGAAACGGCCTTGGCAGCGGGAGTGGACGTCACACATCTCGACGCGCATATGGGGACCGCATGGCAGCCCGCATTCGTTGATCTTTATCTGCGCCTAGGCGAGGCCTTCCAGCTTCCAGTCATTCTGTCACGCGACGTAAACAACATGGCACCGCGAGATTTCGACTACACGCCTTATTTTGAGCGTCTAGCCGCTCGTGGCAACCCGGATTTCCAGCGTTTCCTCACCACTCCATTTGGCAACTTCGCGCCCGATCACGCGACCTATGCCGATATCTTTAGCCGGGCTGCCCCCGGTCTCAATTGGGGCGGATTCCACTTCACTGCACCCGGTGACATCGCCCTGTATTCTGATGATGCCGCAACTCGTCTCGGCGAATACGAAGTCTTTCGATCCGGGCAAGCGCAGGAACTGCTCAATGCCGCTGGCATTGACTTAGTCGGAATGCGGGCTTTCCGCGAAACCATGAGAATCGTTGCTTAGACCGCCCGATAGATGTCCGCTTGAGAAACTATCATCCCTGCAAGGCGGCGCCGGCTTTTGTTTCCAGATGTATATCACCTGCTGAGTGAACGCCTCGGGCGCTACTTTAGACGCAAGGTCCCGGAGTTCATCGAAATGGTTGTGTCGTTTTGCAGTTAATCGCAAGACTCTCTGCAATGTGGAACGTTTTCTGCACAGAATCATGTTTTTCATGACGCCTATTACGCAATCAAGCGGTCTGCTCAGCTTGATTGTTTTCAATGTCGCGTCGCGGAGAAGAGACTTGGCCATCTGAACCGTACTGATCGGGTTAATAGGGGAATTGGGCTAAAAGTAAGCATCCGGGAGGGGCTGCGGCGGGCCGGGTTTGACCGCTCCCAAACGCGCCGCTGCTATTCACACTGCTTGGGCTCACGCAAGGGTGATCCCTGTCGATGAAACTTCACTCGACAAGGCGCGTTGTGAGAGTTCAGCCAGTTCGAGGCGGCCCGCCCGATGTATGATGCGTGGTTTTCCAAGCCGATATCCGTTGCCACCGGCATAACCGGGGACATTCGAAACCTGACCAACGCTCGACAGGCTTTTGACCTTCTTAACGACAATTGGCGCGCCGGTGGTAGCGCTAAGCACCGATCTGCGAAGCGAGCATGCCAACAGGCCTTGAACGGCAGCGTTTCGCCCGATGTCGCGAGAGATGCGTTCGTCGACGCAGCGCGGGAAGCACGCATATTGGTCGAGTGAATTTGCTCGCCGCATATGAGACTGGCCGGGGTGCATCACTTTCCCGCCCACTAGCGAGGTCGCCATGAACGCAACAACCCGATTGCATCAACTCGGCCAAAGCCTCTGGTTGGACAACATCACGCGCGATCTGTTGAGCAGCGGCACCCTCCAGCGCTATTGCACCGACTTTTCGGTGACTGGATTGACGTCGAACCCCACGATCTTCGATGAGGCTATTAGAAACAGCACTGCTTATGACGAGGCCCTTCATCGTAAAGCCAGAGGAGGGAAAGCGGGCGAGCAGCAATTCTTCGAATTGGCGCTGGAAGACCTGACGCAGGCCGCAGCATTGTTCGGTCCGGTCCATGAAGCGACGGGCGGCATCGATGGGTGGGTTTCGCTGGAAGTGTCGCCTTTGCTGGCTAACGATGCCGGCGCCACTGTCGAGGCCGCCAAGCGGTTGCACGCGCAGGCGCACTGCTCCAATCTCTTCATCAAGATCCCGGGCACACCCGCAGGCGTCGAGGCCATCGAGGAATCGATCTTTGCCGGCGTCCCCGTTAATGTGACGCTGCTGTTTTCGTGCGAGCAGTACATAGCGGCAGCCGACGCGTATTGCCGAGGCATTCAGCGCCGGATCAACGCCGGGCTCGACCCGAAGATCGCCTCGGTCGCCTCGATCTTCGTCAGCCGCTGGGACAAGGCGGTAATGGACAAGGTTAGCCCAGCGCTGCGGAACCGCCTCGGCATCGCCATTTCCGGGCAAGTCTATAAAGCCTACCGGGAGCGGCTTGCCTCTGCCGAATGGCGCAAGCTGGCCGATGCCGGCGCACTTTCCCAGCGGCTGCTTTGGGCGAGCACCGGGACCAAGGATCCGCAGCTTCCGCAATCCTATTACATTGAAGCGCTCGCCGCACCGGACACCATCAACACCATTCCGGAGAAGACGCTCCATGCATTTTCGAAAGAGGGGAAGGTGAACGGCGTCATGCGGGAGGACGGTGGCAACAGCGAAACCGTGCTTGCCGACTTCGCAAAAGCCGGCGTCGACATTCAGGCGCTTGCCGCGCAGCTCCAGTTGGAAGGCGCCCAATCCTTCACCAAATCATGGACCGATCTGATGGCGGTGATTGCGTCGAAGAGCGAGCAGTTACATCGCCACGGTACGGCCGGCGGATGATGAGCGCGCCTCTCGAGACCAGGACATTATCGCTCACGGAACTTCCGGCATGGAAGGCGTTGCTGACGCATTGCCAGGAAGTGGGCCCGTTGCATCTGCGACAGCTCTTCGCCGATGATCCCCAGCGTGGCAAGCGTTTCGCCATCGAGGCCTGCGGACTTTATCTCGACTATTCGAAAAACCGCATCACGGCTGAGACCGTCCAGCTTCTCATTCAGCTCGCATAAATCCGATCAAAGGATTCCCAATGAAGCAGGTGTCACTCGACCAGATCAGCATCAACACGCTGCGAATGCTTTCCATTGACGCGGTTCAGAAAGCAAAATCCGGCCATCCCGGAACGCCACTGGACGCTGCCCCGATGGCTTATTGCCTCTGGCAGCGCTTCCTTTGCTACGACCCCGCCGACCCCGATTGGCCCAACCGCGACCGTTTCGTTTTGTCGGCCGGTCATGCGTGCGCCCTGCTCTACAGCCTGCTTCATCTTTGCGGCGTCAAGGCAAAGGGCGCGAGCTATCCATCGGGCGATCGACTTGCCGTCACGTTGGACGATCTGAAGAGTTTTCGCCAGGCTGGCAGCCATTGCACCGGGCATCCCGAATATGGCTGGACGTCGGGCGTGGAAACCACCACGGGTCCACTCGGACAAGGGGCGGCGACAAGCGTCGGCATGGCAATTGCGCAACGGTGGCTGGCCGCCACCTACAATCGACCCGACTATGATCTGTTCTCGCACAACATCTACGCCCTGTGCAGCGACGGCGACATGATGGAGGGGCTCAGCAACGAGGCGGCATCGCTGGCGGGACACCTTAAGTTGTCGAACCTCTGCTGGATTTACGACGACAATCACGTCACCATCGAGGGGCCGACTGGCCTTACATTCAGCGAAGACGTGGCAACCCGCTTCATCGCGTACGGATGGCATGTCGAGCGGGTAAGCGATGCAAATGATCTGGTGTTGCTGGGTAGCGCTTATCAGAAATTCATCGATACGCATGACCGCCCAACGCTCATCATCGTTCAAAGCCATATCGGTTATGGCGCGCCGCACAAGCACGATACGAACAAAGCTCACGGAGAGCCACTGGGGGCCGAAGAAGTTCGGCTGACGAAGGAATTCTACGGCTGGGATCCGAACGCCAATTTCAAGGTTCCAGAGGAGGTCGTGGCGCATTTCCGCACACATATGGGCAAGCGCGGGCGCGCCGCTCATGCGGCCTGGCGGAAATTGTTTTCCGCTTACCGGGTGCAATATCCCGACCTGGCCAAACAGATCGACCAGATGCAGCAACGCGAAGTTCCCGCGGGGTGGGACGCCGCGCTGCCCGCCTTCGCAGCCGATGCAAAGGGCCTCGCGACGCGCGACTCCTCCGGCCAGGTGTTGAACGCCATTGCGAAACACATGCCATGGCTGCTGGGTGGCGCGGCAGACCTATCGCCGTCAACCAAGACGAACCTCGAATTTGAATTTGCTGGCGACTTTCAGGCGCAAGAGGGTGAACAGGCCGCCAGCTACCGCGGACGAAATTTCCACTTCGGCCTGCGCGAACATGCCATGTGCGCCATCGGCAACGGCATGAGCTTGTCGAAGCTGCGGCCGTTCGTCTCCAGCTTCCTGATCTTCACCGACTACTGCCGCGCGGCGCTGAGGCTGAGTTCGATGATGGAATTGCCGCTCATCTCCATCTGGACCCATGATTCCATCAGTCTCGGCGAGGATGGGCCAACCCACCAGCCCATCGAGCAGCTTGCCTCATTCCGCGCCATGCCCGGCATGGTCGTGCTGCGCCCCGCAGACGCGAATGAAGTCGTGGAGGCATGGAAAACCATCATGCATCTCAAGGAAAGGCCTGTCTGCCTCGTGCTGACGCGACAGGCAGCGCCGACGCTCGATCGCTCGACCTATGCGAACGCAAGTGGTGTGGCGCAGGGCGCTTATGTGCTGGCCGATGCTCCCGACGGCAGACCCGACGTCTTGCTGCTGGCGACCGGCAGCGAGGTCGCGCTCTGCGTGACTGCCTATGAACAGCTGAAGGCGGAGGGCATCAAGGCACGCGTCGTCAGCATGCCGTCATGGGAATTGTTCGAAAGCCAACCAAAGGAGTATCGCGACACTGTCCTGCCGCCAACGATAACCGCCCGCGTGGCAGTGGAGGAAGCATCCGGTTTCGGATGGGAACGCTATGCGGGCTTCGACGGCGCCATCCTCGCTCTGCATAGTTTCGGCCTGTCAGCGCCATCGAAAGTTGTCGCAGAACACTTCGGATTCGAGCCGGCCCACGTCGTTGCGGCTGCCAAGGGGCAAATCGCTGGCCGCCGGTCAATCAAACAAGTCGGGATTGCCCGAACCGAATGAGGCGACCAGCATGACCATGAACATCAGCCCCTTCGCCGGAAAGCCGGCCCCGCCCGACATATTGGTCAATGTAGCCAAGCTCGTCACAGCCTACTACAGCCAGGCGCCGGACGCTTCCATCCCCTTGCAGCGGGTGGCATTCGGGACATCCGGGCATCGCGGATCGGCATTCGAGAGAACATTCAACGAAGCACATGTTCTGGCAATCAGCCAGGCCATTTGCCGGTACCGCGAGCGACAGGGCATCGACGGCCCCATATTCGTCGGCATCGACACCCATGCGCTTTCGGAGCCGGCCTTTGCGAGCGCCCTTGAGGTGCTGGCCGCGAACGGAGCGGAGGTGTTGATGGCGGCGGGTGGCGAATATACGCCCACCCCGGCCGTTTCCCATGCAATCCTCAGTTACAACAAGGGCCGCAAGACCGGGCTCGCGGATGGCATCGTCATCACGCCGTCGCACAACCCGCCCGGCGACGGAGGCTTCAAGTACAATCCGCCCAATGGCGGGCCGGCCGATACCGACGTTACCGGCTGGATCGAAAAACAGGCCAATGATCTGCTTGGCAGCAGCCTGAAAGACGTGCGGCGGATGCCGTTCGAGAAAGCCCTCCATGCGCCGACTACCCATGCTCACGACTTCCTGAACGCTTACGTCAACGATCTCGGCAACGTGATCGACATGGACGCCATTCGCGGCGCCCATGTCCGCATGGGTGTCGACCCGCTCGGCGGCGCGGGAGTCCACTACTGGCCCGCCATTGCGGAGCGCTACAAACTTGACCTGACCATCGTCAATCGGCAGGTCGATCCCACCTTTCGCTTCATGACGGTCGATTGGGATGGCCAGATCCGCATGGACCCGTCGTCATCCTACGCCATGCAAGGCCTGATCAGCCTGAAGGACCAATTCGACGTCGCTTTCGCGTGCGACACCGATCACGACCGACACGGCATCGTCACGCGCAAAGCGGGGCTGTTGCCGCCCAATCACTACCTGTCGGTAGCAACCAACTACCTGTTTCAGCATCGCCCTGAATGGCGCAAGGATGCCGCCATTGGAAAAACGGTGGTGAGCAGCCAGATGATCGATCGCGTCAGCGCCAGGCTGAAGCGCAGGTTGTATGAAGTCCCGGTCGGCTTCAAATGGTTCGCCGAGGGGCTTCAGAACGGCTCGCTTGGTTTTTGCGGCGAGGAAAGTGCTGGCGCGACGTTCATGCGCAGCAACGGCGCCGTCTGGACGACCGACAAGGATGGCATCGTCCCGGCGCTGTTATCGGCGGAGATCACGGCGAGAACGGGCCGGGATCCAGGCGAGGTCTATCACGATCTGACAAAAGAATTCGGTGAACCAGTCTCCGACCGGCTCCAGGCTGCCGCAACCGCGGCACAAAAGGACAAGCTGTCGAAGCTCTCGCCGCAGCAGATCAAGTCTAAGACCCTGGCTGGCGAGCCGATCCAGTCGGTGCTCAGCCGCGCACCGGGCAACAATGCGGAAATCGGCGGCGTCAAGGTGGCCACGGAAAACGGCTGGTTTGCCGCGCGCCCGTCAGGCACCGAGGCTATCTACAAGATCTACGCAGAGAGTTTTCGGGGACAGGACCATCTGCGCGCCATCCTGGCCGAGGCGCAGACGATCGTCGACCAGGCGCTTGGTGCAGCCGGAAAGACCTGAACTGGCGGGCGGCAGGTCTGGTCCTGCGCAGCTTGCAGCATCCCGCATTTGGCAGCAGGCTCGGCAACGAATTCGGCGGGATATAGGACCGTGGCATCATCGCGAACGACGGCGCCAGGTGTCAGATGCGCCTCGTCGACATGTGACGGTCCGAGAATGTGCACTACATGCTTGCCTGCTGCGAGGGGACAGTCTGCGATGATCCGCCGGCGGCACCGCCACCAGACTGTTTAGGTGCACATAATCGTGCACACCTGCTGCGCGCCTAGCTCCCGAGGCAGGCAAAGCCAAGCCGGAAGGGCACTGTCAAGGCGTAGTCAGCGTAGTTGCGGAAGCTACGGACCCGCCAATATGTGTTGGGGGAAGGCTCCGCGCTGCGCGTCTTTCCTCGAAGACCGCTAGCTCGGCTAGATGCTCATAACCGATCTGCCACGGCGCCAATGTTGCCGGCAAGCTCTGCTGGTTGCGGGGGGTGCGCAACACGAGCCAGTCCGTCACCGTCGACCGGCAGGCACTGATCCATATGTCCGATGGACTACGCCAACGTCCTGGAGGCCCTCGGCGGCTCGGTCGCCTTGAAATCCGCGAGCCGAACCAGAGCAGCGCTCCTTATTCCGAGCCATCGATCGTTGCGGCAGGTGGATGGCGCTGGCGCGAGGCCTGGAGGCAGAGGGGGGAGGGGAGGGTTCCTGACGGGCTTGGAGGTTCGGGGAGAGGCCCCGGGCCGCCCGTCACGGAGAACCTGACCATGGCAAAGAACGCCATTCAGAAGATCGCGATGAACGCCGCGGAGAACATTCCCTATGACAAGCTGGTGCTGTCGCAGAAGAATGTACGGCGCATCAAGGACGGCTTGTCGATTGAGCAGCTTGCCGAAGACATTGGTCGGCGAAAGCTGATCCAGAGCCTGAACGTCCGCCCCGTACTCGACGGGGAGGGCGAGGAGACCGGCACGTTCGAGGTGCCCGCCGGCGGCCGGCGTTATCTCGCACTTGGCATCCTCATCAAGCAGAAGCGACTGGCGAAGAACGAGCCGATCCCCTGTGTCGTCAACCGCAGGCAGGAGACCTCGGCCGAAGAGGACTCGCTTGCCGAAAACCTGCGCCGCGCCGACCTGCATCCCCTCGACCAGTTCCGAGCCTTCAAGGCGCTCAGCGATCAGGGTCTCGATCCCGACGAGATCGGCGCCCGCTTCTTCGTGTCGCCGGCGACGGTGAGGCAGCGCCTGCGGCTGGCATCGGTGTCGCCAAAACTGCTCGAGCTCTACGAGAAAGACGAAATCCGGCTCGAACAGATCATGGCGTTTTCGATCTCGGACGACCACGGGCGCCAGGAGCAGGTCTGGGAACGAATCTCCAGCTCGCACACGCAGGAACCATACTACATCAGGCGCCTGCTGACGGAGACCACAGTCCGGGCCGATGATCGCCGGGCCGTCTATGTCGGGGCGGAAGCTTATGAGGCGGCTGGCGGCGTCATCCTTCGCGACCTGTTCGAGCAGGATTGCGGCGGCTGGTTCCAGGATGCGGCGCTTCTCGAGCAGCTGGTCTTCGACAAGCTGAAGGTTGATGCCGAGGCGATCCGCACCGGAGGCTGGAAATGGGTCGAGGCGGCGATCAGCTTTCCCTATGGCCACACCTCCGGCATGCGGCGCATCTACGCCGAGGCCCGGGAGCTCAGCGCTGAGGAGATCGAACGCTACGACGCGCTGAAGGCCGAATACGAAAAGCTCGATGCGGACTATGCCGCGGCCGAGGATGCCGACGAAGCAATCGAGGCGAAGCTCGATCAGCTGGGCGCCGAGCTCGATGCGATCGACGATCGTCCTCAAAGCTACGACCCAGCCCAAATGGCCATTGCCGGTGTCTTCGTGACACTTGCCGCCAACGGCGAGCTCCAGGTCGAGGCCGGTTTCGTGCGGTCCGAAGGCGAGCCTCGCTACGAAACGGACGACGTCGGTGAGGGCGAGGAAGCCGAGGGCCAAACCCGATCCATTGGTGACGACGATCGCGATGGTGTTGTCGTCAACGGCAAGCCGGTGAATGACAGTTCCGCCAATGACGGCGAGGACGACGGCATCAAGCCGCTGCCCGATCGGCTCGTCTTCGATCTGACGGCACAGCGGACGCTGGCACTGCGCAACGCGCTCGCCGGTGACGTTGACTTCGCTTTTGTCGCAGCGCTCCACGCCGTTGTGCTGCAGGTATTCTATCGCTTCGCGCCGAACAGCTGCCTGGAAATCAGCCTGAAGAGCGGCAGCTTCTCCCAGGTCGACGGTCTTGCCGAGACGTCCTGGGCCAAGGAGATCGACGAGCGGCACGAAGCCTGGGACCGCGAGCTTCCCGATGAGGCGGAAGGCCTGTGGGATTTCCTTCTCGGCCTCGACGAGGCAAGCCGCAAGGCGCTGTTCGCGCACTGCGTCTCGTTGACCCTCAACGCGGTGGTCGAACCATGGAACAGGCGGCCGCGGGCCCTCGAGCATGCAGACGTGCTGGCCAACTCACTCAAGTTCGATATGGTTGACGCCGGCTGGACGCCCACGGTCGAGTTCCTCGGTCGCCTCACCAAGGCGCGGATTCTGCAGGCTGTCCGTGAAGCCCGTGGCGCGGACTCCGCGCAACTGATCGACCACATGAAGAAGGACATCATGGCGCGTGAAGCCGCCCGTCTTCTCGAAGGATCGAACTGGCTGCCCGAGCCGCTGCGCCTCGATGTCGACGAAGTGGCTGACGATGCTGTCGACGCCGTCGCCGGCGAGATGCCGGAGGAGGCGGCGCTCGATAGCGATGCCGCCGAACTGCCGGCCTTTCTCGCCGACGATGCGGATCCGTCCTCCGATGAGCCGGTGACCGAGGGCGACGAGACGGACCACCTCCAGGCCGCCGAATAATCGACCATCCCGTTCCGCACCGGGCCCGGCACATCAGCCGGGCTCGTTCTGCTTTCCAAGATGGATAAATTCGCATGTCCGCAAATATCATCTACGAATCCGCCCCTTTGGGGAGCGTCATCCGCTACTCGGACGGCGCGGCGAAACCGCCGTCGCGCTTCACCAAAAAGCTCGCCGCCTAGGAGAGCCGCAACGGCGTCGGCCGTCTAGTCAAGAAGGAACCGCCGCGAACGCGCGCGACCTACTCCTCGCCCGCGTACTTCGCTCTGCATGAGGGTGATTTCGGGCAGGGCGGCATTATCGTCGTCTCGGTCAGACTCACCTGGTCCGTCGAGAGCGACCTGCGGTTCGAAATCGTCGAGCGCCCCAAAATCGGCATGGTCCGCGTGCTGCAGGCCCTCGGCGACAGCCCGGAGCTTCTGCGTCCGGCCGAAAACTCCGAGGCGGCCGAGCGCTGGCTTGCCAGCAACTCCTACGGCCGCGCCTATCCCGAGGAGGTCTCCGCCGACGAGGTCGGCGCCGACGTCGTCGAGGCGGCGCGCGGCCGCCTGATCGTTTCACCACATAAATGAGGGTCCGGGGTCGCGAGCGATCGCCGGGCCTGTTTCGTTTCATGGAGCTCGACATATTCGAAAGCAAATGCGCAAGCCACGCGACTACGATGCGGAACTGAAAGCTCTGGAGGACAAGGCTAGGGAACTTAAGACTCGCAAGGTGCAGCAACTCGGCGAACTGGCGATCGCCACCGGCGCCGATCAACTCAGCACCGACGAACTGGCCGGAGCGCTGGTCGCAATCGCTGAAACGAAAGACGACGGAAAGAAGGAGGCATGGGCCAAGCGCGGTGCGATGTTTTTCGAGAGCCGGCCACAGCGCACTGTTCTGGCACCTCAGCGCAACCTTCGCGGCGCTCCGGCGCAATCGGGCCGCCCACAATCGGCGGCGAGCGGCACAGGCTCGGAATGACATGCGCGCCTGGGAGGTTGACCGCCGCAAGCGCACCCGCCATCTCATCGAACTCGGCGGTCTCGTCATCAAGGCAGGCATCGTTGATCTGACCGCCGATGATCGCGCCGTCATCTACGGCGCGCTACTGTGGATCGCCGCCAAGCTGCAGAGCCATGAAGGCGAGCATGCGCGGGAGCTATGGGCCGCGAAGGGACAGCAGGCATTCGCTACGGGATGGCATGAAGACCAAAAGAGCCAGCGAATGTAGCGTCTTACGATTAAGTGCCAAGCGACACCAAGGCGTGCGGCCGCTCCGCCTCGACCAAGGTTGCGCGAACGCAGCCGACGCGGCGAACAATGCCGGGCAGCAATTTCCCATGGTTATCAGAAATCACGACCCTTCACAGCCGGGCTTCATCTCGACGGGCTGACCGTGCCCATGGTACTGGACGGGCCAATGAACGGCGTCGTATTCGTGGCCTATGTTGAACATGCGCTCGCGCCCGAACTGAGGCCAGGCGACTTTGTCGTGGTGGTCACGATCCCTCGGATTGCGGCCACGGTGTCAGCAATCTCCTCCGGGGTGTTGTAGTAATGGGGGGAGACACGAACAACACTTGGAAGGCGCCGTGCAGACGAGTCGACCGGTGTTGTCGCTGGAGGTGACACAGAAACGTTGATGCCCTGGGCCGTAAGCTTCGCCATTATTTCCTTTGCGTCGAGCGTATCGTGCGTAAACGACACGATCGACGCCAGGTTGACGCCGAGATCTCGTATGACAATCCCGGGCACCTTGGCCAACTCGGACCTCAGATCACCGGAGAGCTTCCGGCAACGCTGTTCAATTCTACGAAGCCCGACCGAAAGTGCAAAGTCTATGGCTGCCCCCAGACCCAGTCGAGCAGTGTAATTCGCTTCCCATGTTTCGAAACGCCGAGCATCTGGCCGCAACTCGTAGCGGTCATCCCCAACCCACGGCGCACCGAATAGATCGATGAAAGCAGGCTCGATTGCCTGAAGGAATTCCCGGCGGACATAGAGGAAACCCGTACCCCGCGGGGCCCGCAAGAACTTGCGGCCTGTTGCCGTGAGCATATCGCAACCGAGTTCAGCCACGTCTATGGGGATTTGTCCCGCCGCTTGGCATGCGTCCAGCAGGTACGGGATGTTGTGTGCCCGTGCTATTCGGCCGACTCCTGCCGCGGGGTTGACCAACCCCCCGTTGGATGGAACCCATGTAACAGCGATCAATTTGACCTTTTCGTCGATCATTTTCTCGAGCGCTATTGGATCGAGCGCTCCCGATGCGTCATCAGGAATGATTTCCACACGCGCACCCGTTTTGCGGGCCGTCTGTAGATAGGCGACATAGTTGGCGGCAAACTCAGCCGTCGTAGTCAGAATTCGGTCTCCCGGGAGGAAACGAAGAGAGTAAAAGACCCGTTGCCAGGCAAGCGTCGCATTCTCCGCCAGGGAAATTTCATCGCGGGCCGCACCAATCAACCGTGCAACACTGTCATATACCGCCTCTGTGCGACTGAAGGACACTGCATGAGCTTCATAGCCGCCGATTGATGCCTCATGCTGGATATGATCGATCATGGCACCTACAACCACTTGAGGCATCAACGCCGCGCCAGCATTGTTCATGTGAATTCGCTGGGTCACGCCCGGAGTCGCGGCGCGGATCGTTTCGATCTCGTGTTCAGAAAAATCCACCGGCATTCTCCAACTTTACCAATCTCACACGGACTGCACAGGCAAGTAGATGGGCATGCGAAGCGTGGCCGCCGCTCGTTTCCACGACATGATAGTCAAAGCGGACAGCTCCTCAGATTTTATCTACTGTGGAACACGTGGCGTCCTCGAATGCGTCAATGCAGGATGCTCGGCATGGCGGTCCGGTATTCACCGGGCGAGCGGCAGAAGCTCCGAGATTGTCGCCAGCAGAGTTCCGATGGCGATGCCGCCCAAGAGAGCGCGTCGGGTGACCCGATTCATTTGTTTTCTCCCTGGTGGCATCAAAAGTTATGTCGTTGCGGTGGCCTCGCTGTGACTTGGCGTTGATGAACCTACGCGATGGGTGGACATGGCCGCTTGGACAAAGCTCCTATAGTGCATTTTTCAACTCGAATGAGGGGTTCGCAGCATGGCTCGGGCAGACTGTCACGCCCGCCGCAAGAAGCCGCCGCGCCGCCATGTGATCGCCAGAGCGGTTCACAGATTCGACGCCGAGCAACTTTCCTTGACCATAGAAAAATACAGAGAATGAGTTTTGATCGGGGTCGCCGCGGACGACTGCCTCATCGTGGCGCTCAAAGAATCCGGCAATCTGCAGCTTATCGCTGCCTTGATCGCTCCAGAACCAGGCGACGCTCTCGAACGGTTTCGGCAGTCCGGTAAGGCGCGCGGCAAGACATTTCGCCTGATCCGTTGCATTCGCTACCGATTCAAGGCGCACGGCAGAAGGATAACGAGGGCTCGAAAACCGGGCGCAGTCGCCAATCGCGGAAATGTTTGGATCCAGGGTGGCGAGGTGCTCATCCACCGCAATCCCTTCCTCAGAGGGTAATCCGGCTTCCAGCGCCAATTCCACATTGGGAACCACGCCGATGCCCACGACAATGAGATCTGCGGCCAGCATCCGTCCATCATCAAGCAGCACGCCTTGCAGCCGGCCGTTGGCTGTCTCGATCGCGGCCACGGCGCGTCCGCAATGCACCCGGCAACCGGCAGCTTCGTGCCGCTTCTGGAAATATGCGGAAACCGTAGGTGAAACGACGCGTGCCATGATCCGCGGCGCCAATTCGATGATGTCGACGTCGATCCCCATCTGTGCCGCAGTGGAAGCGAACTCAAGGCCAATAAAGCCGGCGCCGATGACGATGACGCGTTTCACCTTGGCCAACCGGCCCCGGATCGTTTCACTATCCGCGAGCGTCCGCAGGTAGTGAACATCATCGTGGTCGGCGTTCGGCATCTGAAGCACCCGGTTCCGGGCTCCAGTTGCGATGACGAGGTGGCGATAGGTCAGCGAGTGCCCGGACTGGAAGATTGCTTTGCGCGCGAACCGGTCGATAGCGATGACCTCGTCGTCGACAAGGTTGATCCGCTGGTCTCTGAAAAAGCTTTGCGATCGAAAGGACACAGTCTCCGGATCAGCGGTCCCTTGAAGGAAGGCTTTCGACAGTGGGGGTCGTTGGTATGGAAGGTGTGGTTCGTTGTTGACGAGGACGATGGGGTCGTCTGAACCAAGCTGCCGCAACGATGCCGCCAGCTGTAAGCCGGCATGACCGGCCCCGACAATCGTAATTGGTTCATTGGCTGTCACAGCATTTCCCCAGTTTGCAGCTCAGGACCATTCTTGCTGTCCAGTTGCGTATTTCAGCCTGTTCGAGCGGTGCTTCGACCAAGAGCGGGCCAACAAGCAAGCGCGGTCATCCCTGCGTTTCAGGTATCTCCAACGTGAGCTCATCGAGGTCATCGGTGACGACGATCTGGCAGGAGAGACGACTCCCCTCCCGTCGTTCGGCAGCGACGAATTGCAGCATCTCTTCTTCCTGCTCACTCGGGGCAGGAAACCTTGAAGCGAACTCCGGCGCGACATAGACATGACACGTGCCGCATGAGAGCGCGCCGGCGCATTCGGCCTCGATGCCGGCAATGTTATTGCCTCTTGCAGCGAGCATTACAGATGATCCTACAGCGCCTTCGACCGTACGACGCTCGCCTTCGCGGGTAATGAAAACTATTCTTGGCAAGAATTTCCTCTCCCCACATTCAGCCTAACGCCGATCATTTTCTACGAAGCGGCCTTGAAGAGGTTTGGCGGCCAGCTGGTCTGCAAGCAGAACATCACGAGCTTCATTCGGATCAAGTCCGTGACGACTAAGCAGATCGGAACAGTCGTCCATCATCGCTTCTACTTCACTCATCATCTTCAGTCGCTTGTATACATCTTCGGCTTTGACGCCCATGCTCTGCCCGATCAGCTCCATTACATTGACGATTTCGAAGGCGACCCGTTCTTCGAAATGACAAAGCTCCCGATGGCATGCGTGGAAGATGGTTGCGAGCGTCGTGACGCCCGCATCTGCCGCGGCCTTGAATTCCTGTTCGCGAAGTTCATCCTTGAACTTTGGCGCAACTGTCAGATAGTTCGACATCAGACCGGCCCGTGGCACATTGAGTTCGACGAATTCCAGCTCCGGTATCGATTGCAAAATTCGCTTCACGGCGCGAACCACGCCGGGATATCCGGGGCGCTCGTTGAGCGCCACGCGTTTGCGCACGGGCAAGACGAGCAATTTCTCTAATTGATCGATGTGCCTCTCGAGAAATATGAAGAATGGCGTCAGTGCGAAATCGCTGTCGCCGGTCATTTTCTCATGGTTCGGAATGATGATCTCATCGAACTGGCTCTGGCAACTCGGGCACCAGGACAGCTTTTCCCTCGCCCCGATCTCGTCGATTTGCCTGAGCGTGCTCAGGCCCGCCCGACCCGAGGTTTCTCCGTCGCCCGACAGGAACTGAAATACGCCGCAACATGCCGTCGGGCCGCCTACAACTTCATATGTAAACCCCATCGCCCGGATAACCTCGAGGCAGAGGATGAGAATATGGGGCGTCTTGTGTGCGTTGCAGCCGGTGTAGAACGACACGTCGGGCGAAGTTTGGGGCCTGCTTCTTCCCGGCGGCGGCTGGAGCTTGTCGATGACCTCCGAGTCCAGTTGCAGCCTTGAGATGACGCGGACCGACTTTGCCATGGCACGAAACGACTTCATGGCATTGCCCTTGACCGCATCGCCGTCACGCAGTCGCGTCGAGGCGAAGTGCGCGAGACGAACCATCGTGCGAGGGTTCACGCCGTAGTCGCATGCCTCAATGCAATAACCGCTGCTCGAACAGGCGGACGCCCAGGATTCGGCTTCAGCATTGCCCGCATTTCCTCGAAGGAGATCCACGATGCCGGACAGGACCATCTTGGGTTCAGCATCACCTATCCCTGCGGGGCCGGTCATGGGGCAAGCTTCAAAACACTTTCCGCATTGCGTGCACGCAGCAGCGAATTCGTCCATGCGGATATTGAGCGCTTCGCCAAAGTCCATGATGGTACCGTTCTCTCTGAAGCCACTGCCTAGGCGGGGCTTACATGCGCGATCGACGCGATTTCCACCAAGAAGTCTTCCCGTACGAGCTTGGCGGCAATGCAATATCTGGCTGGCGGACTTTCGCTGAAGAACTCGCGGTATACTTCATTGACAGAAGCATAATCCGCCATGTCTTTCAAGATCACAGTATTGAAGGCAATATCTTGCAACGTCCCGCCTCCCTCATGAAGAATCTTCTGGATCGTCTCGATCACAAATCTCGTCTGCTTGCGCACGTCCCCAGCCCCGAATGTCTTGCCGTCCGTATCGAGCGGAAGAACGCCGGATACATAGATCGTGTTGCCGGCCTTCACGCCCACTGAATACGGAGCGAGAGGTGCGGCAAGCCCCGCGGGGTTCAATGGTGTAACGGACATAAGCGATCTCCTACGCAAAAGCTTGACCTTGCGTTTCTTCATGTTTGTTTTGGTATTTGCTCTCGCGATGCGATGCCTGCTTGCCACTTACAAAAATGCCGTTCCCCGATGCAGGGCTATTTTCATCCCCGCCATGCCTATGCTATTTCAGTCACATTGGCATAGTTCTTTGCTAAGTGAATGGGCCATTGTGGTAGAAAATTTGGCCCGGAAGGGCCAGCCGCATGCTCCAGATCACGTTGAGGGAAGACCACAAATCGATACCGCTCCACCGACAGATTGCGGATCAGATTCGCTTTCAGATTGAACATGGTGAAGTTGGCCGCGACACGAGACTCCCTTCGTCGCGGGATCTTGCTCGCCAACTGGGTGTGGCTCGGGGCACGGTAGTCTATGCGTATGAAGAGCTGTGCGCTGCCGGGCTTTGCGAAAGCCGCGTTGGTTGCGGAACGGTGGTCACGCACGTTAACGGTTTGAAGAAGCGGTACGAGAGCCCACGCGGGTTCGAAACGACACGGAACAAGCTTTATCGCGCTCCAGACGAGCCAGTGAATCTTGACCCGCGAGAGCTTTCATTTCTTCCAAGCATAGCCGACACGAGCCATCTGCCCATCACTGCATTGCGCGGCAGCTTCGACAGGGTCCTGCGCTATCCAAGTCACCTGAAATCCTTTGCTGAAAGCGCAGGCGACCCCATGCTGAGGCGTCTAATTTGCGAAAATATTCTGTCGGAACGCGGCATTGAAGCACATCCAAACGAAGTGCTGGTGGTGCCAGGCACCCAATATGGCGCCGTGCTGATCGCGCTGACGTTGGCACACAGCCATCGGAGGCTGCATTTTGGAGTACCGGGTTATCTCGACATCGCACGCAACTTCGCTCGCTTCGGCTTCGAGTTATGCGAGCATGCTGTAGACGCCGACGGGATCGTATTGTCGGCCACGGATCTCAGAGGCGATGATGTGGTCTATCTGATGCCGGAACATCATTTCCCGCAATGCGTCACGCTGACGGAACCACGGCGCGCGGAAATCCGCAGCGCAATGCTTCGAAACAATCTGCTTGTTATCGAAGACGATTACGACAGCGAATACTACTATGATCGCCAGCCGCAGCCCGCTTTGAAGGCAAGCGACTGTAGCGATGCGGTGATCTACCTGGGAACTTTCTCAAAAACGCTCTTCAACAGCTTGCGACTGGGGTACGTCGTTGCGGAACAGTCGCTGATCCGGGAAATGGCAACATTACATTGGAGTTTGTCTCGGGGGACCAGTACGATCCTGCAACGTTGGGTGGCGGAATTGCTCGCGGAGGGCACAATCACTCGCCATATCAATCGGATGCGAACCGTTTACCGGCGAAAACGAGACAGGATTGTGAAACTGCTCCATGATGGGTTCCCGGATTGGAATTTCAACGCGCCACCTGGTGGTCTGCAATTCTTCCTGGATCTGGGCAGCCCCTCGAATGCAAGAAAGGTGATGAAAATCTGCCAGGAAAAGCGACTGAGGATCGCTCATCCTTCAAACTATGTGATGGATGCCGAAAGCGAACAGCAATTCCTGGTACTCGGATTTGGGTCGGTGCCACTTTCACAAATCGAAAGCTGTCTGTCAGAGCTCAAACGAGCACTCGAAAGTTAAGAACCCGGGCCAATTGCGATCGCGTTCAATTTGCGGATCGAGCGAGTTGCATCGTGAGTGTTACGACGTCAAGATCTCCGGTGATAAGTGGTGAAGCGGTTGCGGCAATGGAACACCAAATTTCCCGTTGGCCATCACAGATTGCACGTCCGTGCAACCAACGCGTTCTGCCAGCGCCCGCGCGTCCGCCATCTTCACACGCTGTCGGTTGACGACAACGCTGCGCATAGCGCGACCGCTGGCCGCATGGTTCCTCATTAATCCTTCGGGCGTCTGCCGCAAGTTGCAGCCCGTCCTCTTTGACTCTTCGACGTTCTAGTCAGCGGAAGCGGCGGAAGAATTGCCGGACGTCGCCGACGAGGAGGTCCGGCACTTCGAGCGCGGCGAAGTGGCCGCCGCGATCGAAGGTCGACCAGTGGACGATGTTGTTCGAGCGCTCGGCGATCTTGCGCACTGACTGGAAATTGTATGGGAACAGGGCGACGCCAGTGGGGATCGGATTGGGCTTGTCGGGCGCGCCCGCGCCGCTCCGGGCATCCTCAAAATACCAGCGAGCGGATGAACCGGCCGTCTTCGTGAACCAGTAGATGGATACGTTCGTGAGAACCGCATCGCGGTCCCGCGGCTCGGGCGGCGCAAAGCGGCCCAACCCCATCAGGGGGTCGCAGATCCAGGCGAGCTGGCCTACGGGCGAATCGGTGAGGCCATAGGCGAGCGTCAATGGTCGAGTCTGGTGAACTCCCTGATGGCAGGAGAGGTCATTGAAGCCGGCGATGAACGTCATACGCTCCTTCTCCAAAGCCGTGAGGTCGTCCAATTCCCCCGGCGCACCGGTCGGAAAGTCCCAAATCTCGAGGACGTGGATACCCACCAGCCCGTCAGGCTTTGCAACGCCCATCTGGCGCGAGATGAACGAGCCCGCATCGCCGCCATGCGCCCCGTAGCGCGCGTAGCCGAGACCGCGCATCAGGGTGTCCCACACCCTTGCGATACGCGCGCTGTCCCAGCCCGGCGCCTGCGTCGGGCCCGAGAAGCCAAAGCCGGGGATAGATGGAACCACAACGTCGAAAGCTTCGGCCGGATCGCCTCCATACCGACGCGGGTCAGTAAGAGGGCTGATCATTTCGGCGAAATCGGCGAAGGTGCTCGGCCAACCGTGGGTCAAGATCAAGGGCAGCGCGTTCGGTTCGGGCGAGCGGACATGTATGAAATGGACCGTCTGGCCGTCAATCGTAGCCCTGAACTGCGGGAACCCATTGAGCATCGCTTCCTGCTTGCGCCAATCGAAGCCGTCGCGCCAATAAGCGACCATCTCCTTGGTCCAGGCGAGATCGATGCCATAATCCCAGTCCGAGCCAGGGATCGTATCCGGCCAGCGTGTGCGGGCGAGGCGATCCTTGAGGTCACTGATCTCGGCCTCGGGAATCGCAATCTTGAAGGGCTTTACGTCCAAGCTAGTCAACACAACACCCTCTATTGCTCGAAGTTCGACGAAGGCGTTCTAGGCGATGCAGTGCTGACAGCCTTATGTCAGCAATGATAGCGGAGCCAGCTCTTGTCGATGGAACCACAACGTCGAAAGCTTCGGCCGGATCGCCGACATACCGACGCGGGTCGGTAAGACGGCCGATCATTTCGGCGAAATGCTCGGCCAACCGTGCGTCAAGATCAAGGGCAATGCGTTCGGCTCGGGTGTCCGCCATTTTTTCGAGATTTCCAGCGCGCCAAAACAACGTATCTGCGCTTCGCGTACGTACGTGGTAGTAGCGGCGCACTTGTGCGATCGAATTCCAGCTTTCAAGTGTGGTATTGGTATCGATTCTCAATCGGCTCGATCACGCGCCAGACACCCTTGAGCGGCGGTCGGATCGTTACCAAATCGCCGGCACGCACATCAAGCAAGGTACCGTCATTGAAGGTGATCTCGGCATGGCCGCTAACCGCGAAAAATGTCACTGCTCGATCGTATTCGATTTCGAACGGCAGCGACGGCTCCACTCGCCACAACTCCCACGCTCCAGCTGTCGCAACGGTTTCCGGCGTCGACTCGCTGCGGGACACCAATTCTGATTTAAACGTTCTGTCCGACTGCATTGGCTAGCACCTCTTTTGCCGTGGCTTTAAAATAGTCGACGTGTTGGGCGGGGAGCGGGCTGCGGCCCCGAATGATATCGGATGCCTTCTCTCCGATCATGAAGACGGCGGCATTTGTGTTGGCGCTCGTAACAGACGGAATGATGGACGCATCCACGATGCGAAGGTTGTCCGCTCCGATCAGCTTGAGGTTTAGATCGACCACTGACCGCTCGCCATCCTCGGGCCCCATGCGAGCGGTTCCAACGGGGTGATACGAGCTTGAGGCATCGCGTCTGATGAACTCCCATAGGTCTATGTCGGTGCGACAAGTTTCGCCGGGAGCGTCTTCTCGTTTTCGGTACGAGGAAAATGCATTCTGAGCAAGGATGTCGCGTCCGAGCTTCAGGCCTGACAGCATCTCGCTTCGATCACGCTCAGTTGCGAGGTAATTCGGATCGATGAGGGGCCGCTCGGACGGGTCGGCCGAGCGGAGGTGCACGGTACCGCGGCTTTCAGGTCGCAAGGGTCCGACGCCGAGACGATACCCGCCCTTGTTCGGGTCTGGAATCCAATTGGGGCCGAAGAAGACCGGGAAAAAGTGAACCTGGAGGTTCGGGTGCGTGATGGTCGCATCGCTCCGCATGAACGCGCCGACATGGCATTGATTCACGCCGGCGGCTCCAGTCTTGAAGGCGAACCATTCCGCACCCGTCATCACCATCCTGTCGAGGCGAAGGTACTGATTGAGGCTGTACTTGAGATCGCATTCAACCTGGATATGCGTCTCGATATGGTCGTGAAGGTTTCGCCCGAGGTTGGGCGAGTCGAGTACGACGTCTATGCCCAGCCGCCTTAGTTCGTCAGCAGGTCCAACGCCGGACAACATCAGCGTCTGCGGCGTGCCGAACGTCCCGGAACTCATGATGACTTCCTGAGACGCAAAGATTTCCTTTGTCTCTGAGCCACGCCTCACACTGAGGCCGATGGCCCGGCTACCGTGGAACAGAACCCTGAGAACTTGGCAGCCTGTCTGGATGTGGAGGTTCGGTCGTTTAGGCTGAGAATGAAGGTATGCGTTCGAAGAACTCGAACGGACGCCATCACGCACGCTCATTTCGAACCTGCCGACACCTTCTTGGCGATAGCCATTGAAGTCTGAGACAAGTTGGTGGCCCGCCTCTTGCCCTGCGACAAGGAACGCCGAGTTCAACTCGCCGAGGTTCTCCTGACGTTGTACCTTGACCATACCATCCAAAGAACGGAACGGCTCCCGTCCGCCTGGGAGGTTCTCCGACTTTTTGAAGTATGGAAGGCAGTCCGAGAATGCCCAGCCTTCGCAGCCGTCGCGATTCCGCCAATCATCGAAGTCCTGCGGATTGCTTCGCAGAAATGTCATCCCGTTGATCGAAGAAGAACCACCTAATACCCGTCCTCGTGGTTGGTCGATCTCGCGATTGTTCAATTGCGGTTGCGGTGTGGTCTTGAACCAGTAGTTGTAAGCGCTGGTGGGCTTGAACGCCGATCTCAGCCCGGCGGGCATTCGCAATATCCAACTGCGGTCGCCGGGGCCGGCTTCGAGGAGAAGAACCGACGCTCGGACATCTTCACTGAGACGGTTGGCGAGAACGCATCCAGCCGTTCCCGCGCCAACGATGATGTAATCGTATCCTGCAGCTTTAAACATGGTCGAAAGTCTTTCTCAGCAGTCATGGCATCGCGATGCGCTGTCAGTACCCCCTAATCAACGGGAGGGCATGTAAGTTGCAAAGGGTACCCGCCGCGAAACACCGAAGCGTGCGCCCGAAAGCCTCAGCGGTGTGTGATGCTCGCTCCGGAGTTTCTTGTTTCATTGAGAGCAGCAGTTCCGGCGGTATCGGTTACCAGCGATCATTTTCGAACCGGTAGTGCGATAGAACTTCCGGCCCAGTGGAGGTTATGAGCACCTGTTGCTCAAGCTTCACGCCCTCTCGACCGCCGACAGCACCGATGTAGCTTTCGACACAGACGACCATGTTTTCCTCGAACTGACCATCATAGCCAGCGGCCTCCCAGTCCTGAATGTAGTAGACAAGCGGGTATTCAACACCGAGACCCGCTCCATGGATCATTTCGGCATATCGGTTCGGCGCGTAGATTTCAGGCATTGGCCAAGCCTTTTCCGCGAACTCACGGAACTCGACGCCCGGTCTGAGAAGCGCCATGTTGCACTCCAGCTGCTCACGTGCGAGATCGTAGATGGTGCGCTGCTCGTCTGTCGGCTTGAGATCGCCGACGATCCAGGCACGGGAGATGTCGACGAAGACCCCGTGACGCCCGATCAAGTCTGTATCGAAGGCCATCATATCTCCGGCTTCCATGACCCGGTCCGAGGTCTCCTGCAACCATGGATTGGTTCTTGGACCAGACGTAAGCAATCGGGTTTCCATGTACTCTCCGCCGCTGGCGATATTTTCGAGCGACAGGATCGCCAGCATGTCGCTTTCGCGCTCACCTGGGGCGAGCGCCGAATGCATAGCCGCCATTGCTCGCTCTCCGGCGGAGACTGCGTCCCGGATTGACTTGATCTCCTCGAAGGATTTGATCGCGCGAGCGGCTTCCGTGTACGGCTTGGCGTCGACGACTTCGATGCCCAGTTGGTGAAGTGCTTCCAGTGGAAGCAAGTCGGCTCGATCTATTGCTAGCCGCGCGCCATTTCCGCTGCTGCGCCAGAGAAGTTCGGAGATCTCGTTGGCCCAACTTGTCGCCTGTTCCCGATACCGATCGCCAGCAGCAAAGAAATCCCATGAGATCGCGGGGCGGATTTCGTTGATCGTTTCGAGATGTCGCGAAAGATGCTGTGTGCGACTGTAGTCGAAGAGTACAACAGGACCCGAGGCCGGCACGAACGCGTACCGACATGCGTTGTGCATCGTCCAAACCTGCATATTACGGCTTCCCGTCGCATATCGAATGTTGACGGGATCGAAGAGTAGGACCGCGCCGATGTCGGCGGCCGCTAGTGTCTTCCTGAGACGATCGAGCCGATAAGTTCGAATTGCAATTTCGTCGGCTGGCGTGATCGCGTGCGAGGACACGCCTCGTCCCGGGGTGAGCATGGCTAGGTCTTTCTGCGATTTGAATTTCGGTGCGGTGGGCGTTTCAGTTCAATAGACGCTCATCGAAGGGGGACTTGCTAAGCAACTCGAAACCGTTGGCGGTGATGACGACTTGCTGCTCGAGTTTCACACCGACAGATCCGCCCACCTTTCCGATATAGGCCTCCGCACACAGAACCATGCCAGGCTCAAGCGCCATGTCTGGGTACGGTAGCCCGTCAATGCCGTTCCGGTTTTCGACAAGAGGAAACTCGATTTCCACTCCAGCCCCATGGGCGACGCCGAGTGCAGCAGCTTGGTATGGCTCTGGCGGCACAAAGCACGTCTCGGAAATTCCGCGGAACGTGACGCCGGGTTTGAACAGACTCATATTGTGCTGAAGCATGTCGAAAGCTATCCGATAGGCCTCTTTCTGATCAGCGTTGGGCTGTTGGTCACCGCACAGATAGGCCCGGGAAATGTCACCGACGTAACCGAACGGCCCGACAAGATCGGTGTCGAACACGACCAGCTCACCGTTCTGGACAACCTTGTCACTCGCGGCGTTGTACCACGGATTGGCGCGCGCGCCTGCGCAAAGGAGCTGCGTTTCGATCCATTCTCCGCCTTGTTCAATGTTGGTCTGATGCAAGATCGACCAGAGATCGAGTTCGGTGACGCCCGGTCGAATAGCATCCCGGATCCTGACCGCGCCGAGGTCTGCGACATCGACGGCGGCGCGAACGCATTTGATCTCTTCGGAATTCTTAATCAGGCGCGCGCGCATCATCAGGGCGTCACCTTCGACGATGTCGACTCCTCGCTTTATCAGGTCCCGGCAGGCAATGGGTTCGAGACTGTCAATCGCCAAGCGACGGTCGTCGCCGCAATACTCTCGCATCAGTCCTTCGATCTGGTCACAGAACGCCTTCACGGCTCGGGCCTTGGCGTCGAGATTGTAGAAAGTTGCGAACGAAATCGCTGGCCTGACATCACCGAGGAATTCGTATTCGTCAGCCGACACCGGAGATTTATCCAGCGCGTATTCAAATAGGATTGGAAGGCCAACGGCGGGCACAAAGGCGTATCTGACAGGCGAGTAGAAGGACCAAATCAGATTGGTGTTGGCGATGTCTGTCGCGTACCGGATGTTCTGTGGATAAAACAACAGCACGGCTGGGACATCACTCGCCCTCAACTGTTCCTGAACACGCGAAAGCCGATAGCGGCGCAGTTCTCGGAGGTCGATGGCCTTTGCCGCTTTTTCTTTGATCGAGCCTTTGCCCATCGTGCCCCCCTCATGATAAAATACTCGAACTCAGTTCAAAAGTAGAACGATCACTGTACTTTTATCATGCGAGATACAAGAGTCAAGATTGCCTCTGCGGCAAATCAGCTTTTTGCGGAACGTGGTTTTGCTGAGCCCGGCGTAGAGGCCGTGCGAGCCGCTGCCGATGTGAGCATCCGTACCCTGTACAAGCATTTCCCCTCACGAAATGATATGATCGTGGGCGCGCTGGCGTTTCGGCACGAGCGATATCTCGAACATCTCAGACAGGATGCGCCGGTCGAAACAGGGCAGGCCGCAATCCTCCACCTATTCTCTCGGCTTGAAGAGTGGATGAAGGAAACCGGAACGCATGGCTGTCTGTTCGTACAGGCGCTTGCCTCCCATCCTCAAAGCATGGCCATTCGACAAGAAGTCGAACGAAATAAGCTTGCAGTGAGAGCGGAAATTTCGCGCCGGCTTGGCCCTGATCAGGCCCACCTTGCGATGCCGCTGTTCCTTATTCACGAAGGCACGACAGCGGCTTCTCCGAGTTTCGGTGCTTCCGAGGCAGGCGCCGAGGCAGTTAACGTGATCAAGCAGCTATTCAGGAAAGCTCCATAGCTTCGCGGCCATGTTCCTAGAAAGCCTCGCCGGTCGGTTTGGCAGAACAGTACGGATTCGTCAGCCCACGAGACGGTGTCAAATCCATCGTCAACCTTGGCCGATGCATGAGAGCTCCCCATTTCAGAGGAGCGTGTTCATGTTTTCAGGCCGCCATTTCGACCGTTCGGTGATCCTGCTGTGTGTAGGCTGGGATCTGGCGTACACAATCTCAGCTTGCGCGATCTGGAAGAGATGATGGCTGAGCGCGGCATTCACGTCGATCATTCTACAATCCACCACTGGGTCGTGAGGTTCTCGCCGCTGCTGCTTGAACGACACAATCAGCGCAAACGCTTGGTCACCGGCAAATGGCACGTTGCCGAAACCTTCAGCAAGGTTCGTGGTCAATGGATGTACCTGTATCGCGCCATCGACAGTGGTGGGTGATACGGTGGAATTCTTCTTGAGCGAGAACCGTGATCTGTTGGCCGCCAGACGCTTCATCCGCAAGGCGTTGCACCATCACGCAGGATGTTGAGGATCACCGCCGCCGATGAGACACCATGATCGAGGGCTTCCTGACAGGGCCGACTCGACCGCGTTCAATCCCTCACTCAGCACACAGGTGAGTATTGACACCATCTGCCGGTCGCCGTCATCGGCAGCCTTGAGCTTACGGCGCACCTTCTCCATGGCTGACGGCGGACGCAACGAGACGGTCTACGATTCCTGGCACTACGTTCCGGTCCTCGCTCGCAAGCCCGGTGGACTGCGATCCGCAACGCGCCAAGAGGAGAAGGGAGAGCGATGGGGACCTCTCGTAGCAGCGCACCTATGAAGCGCACTCACCTTGCCGCCGGCCTGATGTCCCGGATCGACGCCGACAAGCGTCCGAGGCGCAGACGCCGTGGAACAAGACCGGCGGTGAAGGGGTTTGGTCAAACGCCGCGAGACGGGCGACGCGCAGAGCATCGGCGAGGCTGACCTTTGCGTGTGCGGGTTGGGCTGATGTGGATCCAGTAAAGGAGCAAGTGGCCCCGCCTGTGATGGCCGCCAACGAGCACTCCCCAGAGCTAGATTGACGGCGTAGGTTTTGATTACTTCAGGTGGCCGGAATTGCGAAGCTTTGCCAGCAGGATCAGTGCAGTCCCGTGATACTCCGCTTGCACATGCTCGCTCAAGGGAGACGATTCCCAGGTAGTTAAGGTCGCAACCAAAGTTGATGCATCGCCGTTCACCGACGCGCATCTTAGGTGGCTGCTCTTCTCGAGCACGACTACCGCCGCATCCGCTTCACCATACCCTATTGCGGCCATTCGCTGAATGTAGGTGTCACCATCTACGCGGACATCGAACAGGACAGATCCCGCGGTTTTCTCAGCCGCATCTATCACCCTGTCGGAAAACGGACGCTGGATGCCGTCTGTGTTGGCGATCGATTGCTCGAAGAGAACCATTTCGACGTGCCCAGCCACCATTCAGCGACAGTGCGCCGTCCACGGCGATTAGCAATAGCTAATGCGGAACATACACATAATGTCTGCTGCTTTAGCTGAACCGCGAAGGTCGGCCATTCACGGTCAATCCGCTCCAGCAAGCCGGGACTAAACATGTAGTTGGAGGAAATAGGTTCTGCTCCTTCGCGGCACCGACCAGTTCGTGGACTGGATGTTCAACGAAGGCATCGGTCACGTCCGAATCGATGTGACACGCGCACGATGCCGGTTTCGTCCAATCCCGTCAACTTGAACGCTGCGTGGTCATGTGGAGAGAACCGGGTCCAGACCGGCCGGCTCCTCAGGCCACACTCTGTTGCCGCGAGGGTTTTTTTCTGAGGCTCTGGGCCAGCGAGTTGGCGAATATCGGCGCAACCTCCTCGACTGGCACCGGTCTTCCGAACAGGTAGCCTTGGAACTGATCGCAAGCGAGTTCGCGCAGGATCTGCGCCTGGCGCTCGGATTCGATACCTTCAGCGGTGACCTTCATATCGAGTTTGTGGGCAAGCAAAACGATGGTGTCGAGCACCTCTCGCGCTTTCTTGTCGTCCACATCGAGGGCGCTTACGAAAGATCGATCGATCTTCAGCTTGTCGAAGCCGAATTGCCATAGATAGCTGAGACTGGAGTAGCCGGTGCCGAAGTCATCCATGGCGATTGAGACGCCGAGTGCCTTTAGCGCGTTTAATTGATACGCGATATTGTCAGTGTTCTCCATCAGAACGGATTCGGTGACCTCGAGCTCAAGCCGATGCGGCTCAAGGCCGGCGTCCTTTAGAGCCTTCTCGACTGACGCAACAAGCGATTGATCCGCAAACTGACGCACGGAAAGATTGACCGCAACGAACGTGTTCGGAGGCCATGTGGCAGCGGTTCGCGTTGCCTGGACGATGACCCAGCGGCCGATTGTGCCGATCACCCCCATCGATTCTGCAATCGGGATAAAGGATACCGGGGACACGAAAGCGCCCGTTCGGTCTCTCAACCGCAATAACGCTTCGAAGCCGATGCACGCGTTATCTTCGGCGGCAACCAGGGGCTGGTAGTGGATCTCGAAGCCTTCCGTGGCTACTGCCTCTCGAAGGAGCTCCTCGATTTCGCGACGGGCGCGCATACGCTCCTCAAGTTCACTCGAGAACATCCGAATCCTGTTCTTTCCGTCGATCTTCGACTGGTAGAGGGCGAGATCCGATCGGTGCAGGGCTTCTTCGACGCTCAGGGCTTCGCCGGAGACGATGCAGACACCTGCGCTGACATGGGCGGCGACGTGCCGGCCCCGGACGCTGATGGGTTCGCCCACAAGGCTCATGATAGATTCGACGTCGTCGGTTATCGCGGCAGCATTGCTTCGATGCATCCCGATAACGAATTCGTCTCCGCCGACCCGTGCGACAAAGTCTTCGGTGGAGCAGAAGCTGCTGATGGCCCGTGCTACATGCTTGAGAAACTCGTCGCCGGCCTCATGGCCGAATGCATCGTTGACGAGCTTGAAGTCGTCGACGTCGATAAAGATGAGACCAAGCACTTGATTCCGAAGCGGCTCAGCGATCCGCTTCGCGAGGATTTCCGAAAACCGGGTCCGGTTAAGGAGGCTTGTCATCGGATCATGGGTGGCCAAAAATTCGGCCCGCCGATGCGCCTCCTGAGACTGCCGATTCTTGGCAAGGTAGGCCAGCATCGGCAGCCCGAATGCACAGGCAAACCCAAACCCGAGCACAACGGCCAACCATCCGAACGCACTACGGAAGAAAGCTTCGGTCTTCGTTTCGTCGACGTAGGCTTCCGTGATGGCGTGCAGTTTACCATTGGCATCGAAGACGGGCACATAGGCTTCGGCGTAAAGCGCCGGCATATTGCGCTCTTTCGTACCTTCATTGATAGAAACGATCGGCGCCTTCGTTTCGACGACCTCCGAAGCTTCGTCGTCGATGTGATCCTCATCCTCGTCTCTCACGAAGCTTGCGAGGTCCGACTGCGCGACGGTATTGCCTTTCGCATCGTAAAGCTTGAAGCGGAAGACGTTGCCGATTAAGGCGCTAGAGACGACCGTCCTCTGCCGATCGGTCAGCTTGCCGTTCGCGAGTAGCGCATCGAAATCAGGAACGGCGGAAACAAAGTACTTCGCCCAGTCCTCGGCACGAGCCTTGGCGTCCACGGAAACGGCGTGATCGACAGTCAGATTAACGCCGAATGCGACAAGCGTTGCCAGTGCGGCCGTGCCGAGAAACCCGATCCAGATATAGCGCCGAAAGTGGATTGCGGAATCGCGCCTGAACATGGTGTCTCCCGTCATAGAAGCCATTTTCACTGCTGACCTTTAACGGGCGCTTAACTTTCGACAGAAACGGCTGAAGCTGCGTCGCCGATTACCGACGGATGGGACGGGTGACACAGCGCTCTTCGGCCCTGCTAGAGAGGTTTACGTCACCGCGCGGGCTAACGGCGCTGAGCCGGCACCCATTCGAATAATCGACCCAATCCTAAAAGAAAGAACGGATAAGTCACCATCTGGAACACACTGGCGGCCGGCACGCTACTCGCCGCCGGACGCGGCAAGAACGTCAAATCATCATCGACGCCAAACGGCATCCGCAAAGATCAAGAACATGGCGTCGAAAGCGAGGGGATTGCGCCCAGCTAGTCGGCATCGGCAGCGGAATTCCCGCCGACAACGCGTGTTCAGCGCAGCTCGTCCGAACCGTCGGCGACGCCGACGCGATGTCGATAGACCATTTCCCACCCTTTCCAACCTGTAAAGAGCAGGATGAGAACCACTATCAGCGACAGGATCATGCCCATGGGCAGCACGGCCGCCTCCCCATGGCTGTATCGGGAATACCAGTTGTAAAGCTCGATCAGCACGACGAGCACATTTCCTCCTGCATGAAGCCAAGCGGCAGTCAGATTGCGAATTTGAACGTCACCCAAGACATCCGTCAGGCCCGCAAGAGCGGCCAGGGCGGCCATTATCAGCCCCGCTCCGAGAAGCCAGAGTGTAGCGGTGACCCATCCCGGAGTGCCTGTTCGCCAGAAGATCAGGTCGCAAACGAAAGTAGCGACGAAAAAAGCGATCGGGAACGGAATCAACATGGGATGAATTGGGTGGCCGGCGATGCTTGCTGTGCTGTGTGGATTGTGCGTCATGACGATGCTCCAACAAACGTGGCGCGCGTAGCCTGCGACGCGTGGCGCGCTGAGAGTACTCAGTGCCAGGCAAGGGCAAATGGCCCGAAATTCTAGGTAGAACGCCGGGCTTCGCCGGAATGTTCCATAACCCGGCGACGATGCGTGCCCGCGTCGCTGCACAGCGCCGATCAATGAAGGGCCTCGCCGACATTGATGTCCATCCTGAGATGTCGTCGCCAGCCCTATGGAAGGGCCGGCATCTCCCCGTCACCGACCCGCCAGGTCCAGGCACCGATCTCTGGCCGGTTCGCGATCATGTCCTGCAGCGAAACCTCGAACGCTTCGTCCGCTCCAGCCGGGACGACAAAGAGCGCGAACGGCTCATCCCTGTTCTGAAGCAATGCGTTGGCGATCGGCTGGTCGGCTTGCAGGTCGTAGCGCAATCCCTTTACGCTCTTCTCGCGAAGACGGGCGAGCGCGTCGACGAGCCGCTTCTCAGGGATCGTCTCGTAAGGAATCCAGTTCTCGGACACGACCATCAACGCGATCTCCTCGACAATGGCGAGGCCGGCCGAATTCAGTCCGAACGTCGCGATAGCCATGAGATGTGAGCTCGAATCCGCTCCCCACAGCGACAACTCCCTCTCGAAGCGCGCCTGCAATCGCTGATGCAATGCGTCGTCGATGATAAAGGGAAAACCGGGCAAATGCCTGACGACAAGTTTCTGACCCGATCGAGCAGACACGATCTCCTTCACCTCGCCGACGAGGAGCAGCAACTTCCGCGGTCCGGATTTTGGCGGAAGTGCTGTAGCAAGAACCGCGTTGCGACGCTGTTCGATCGCTTCCTTGTTCTCGGCCCGGAACGGCTCGGGGACGAACAGGATGTCCGAAAGCGCTCCGCCTCTCACTGTCATTTGCCCGGCCGCCTCGATGAGGTGCCAGCGGACATTCCACCAATGTCGCTTGCCGGCCCATCTGGACGTCCAGACAGTCAATTCAGCCTCGTGCCAGAGATAGTGAAGGAGGCCACGCAGTGACATCCTCCTGGGATCTCCGGCCACGCTGGCGGAGTTCTGGCCAGCAGGCACGGACGCCGCACGACTTCCCGTCTTCGACAGGCTGAAATCCAGCTTCAGCGCCGCCATGCCGTTTTGCGGATCGACCTGGATCGCGCTGCCCATCAACGCGCCGAGCCCCGACAGCTCGTAAGGCGATTCATAAGAATCGCAGGAAGAATCGTGCCCGCCGCCGCTGAGCGGCATGCGCTTGATCAGATGGAGGTCACCGATGCGGGCGACGTACATCGGGCAGCCCGGCTCACGGCACAGGCAGAGTGGACGCTCCCTGCGGGCATAGGCGTTCGCAAGCGCCGCCTGCAGGTCAGGCGCGCCCTCCTCGTAGACGTCACTTCCAATTCGGAACCGTCGCATCCCCTCCGCAGCTCCAGGTCGCCGCCGCATCCCTGTGTGCACATTCAAGTCATGGCTTTGCGCTGAGCGCAACCGGTTTGATGGACCGACGCCAGAGGGAGAGGGGAGCCGGGAGGAGTGCGGCCCGGCCGGCGCGGAGAGAGTGCCGGCGCGGGGGCCATTCCCCTCTCGCGAAGGACATCTCCATGAACATCGTTTCGACCACATCCGACGTTGCCCGAACGGCCGCTCCCCTCGGCACGCGGGCACCCGCTGCCAGCGACAGAGCCCAGGTAATCTTTCAGGCGGCGTTGCTGCTTCTACCTTTCCTAGAGCAGGGCAAGCCAGTCACCACCGCCGCGCTCCGCACCGCCATGACGGACAGCTTCGGCGGCACGGACGCACAGGGCTTCTGGGTCTGGAAGGACGCCTATGAAGCGCTCGAAGCGGCCCAGGTGCTGTTCCTGCGCCGCTTCGGATCGGCGATCCTGTCCCGGTCGACTACGCCGCAGGCGACCCTGGCGATGATGAAGCGGATCGCCAAGCTCATTCCCACCCACACGCGACGGTCGCACGAGAGCCAGGCCATGCAGCAACTCTCCACACCACTGCCGCTTGCCTTCGTTGCCGCGCATGCCGCTGCAATCACCTCTTCAGACCTCGTTCTCGAACCCTCGGCCGGCACCGGCCTGCTCGCCGTACATGCCGAGATCGCCCGGGCTTCGCTCGTGCTCAACGAGCTTGCCGCGACGCGCGGCGATCTTCTCGGCCGGCTGTTTCCGCGAGTCCCCGTTTCCCGGCACGATGCAGCCCATATCGACGATCATCTCGATGCCGCCATCGAGCCGTCCGTCGTGCTAATGAATCCACCGTTCTCGGTCGGGGCCTATGTCGACGGCCATGTCGCCGATGCCGCGTGGCGACATCTTTCCTCCGCATTCGCACGCCTGCGTCCAGGCGGCCGTCTTGTCGCCATCACTGGCACCGGCCTGTCTCCCGAAAACCCCAAATGGCGGGCTGCCTTCGAGCGGCTGCAGCAGCAGGGCACCGTCGTCTTCACCGCGGCGATCGACGGCCGTGTCTATGCCCGCCATGGCACGACCGCCGAAACCCGGCTGACAGTCATCGACAAGATACCGGCCGCCGATCCGTCGCGTTTCGTCGCGTCGCCGGGCAGGGCGTCCGACGTCGAGACGCTACTCTCCTGCATCATGGATCTGCCGCCCCGGACACCGCGCGGCTTTCCGGACTCGATCGGCGCTCAGTCGAACGGGATCCTGCGCAATGCCGCCATGCACATGGCCGGTCGGCCCACGGCAGTAGCTGTACCCGCCTCCGCAACATCGTTTGCGCCAAACTCTGTCCGACCGGCTCGCCCCGTTGCAAGGGCAACGCTCAGCCACCCGGCTCTTGCGAGCAGCGCCCCGGCGCTGCCCCTGACCTACGAGCTTCGCGAGTGGATGCCGGAGGAGAGTGGAAGCCTCACCGACACGATCTACGAGCCTTACGCCCTTCAGTCGATCCACATTCCCCGCGCAAAGCCGCATCCGACGCCGCTCGTGCAGTCGGCCGCCATGGCCGCCGTCGCACCCCCGAAGCCTTCCTACCGGCCCCTTCTGCCTGACGCGATCGTCGACGAGGGCCTGCTGTCGGACGCCCAGCTCGAAAGCGTGATCTATGCCGGGGAAGCGCATTCCGGTCATCTCGCCGGCGCCTGGACGGTTGACGAGACCTGCGATGTCCTCTCGGCCGCGCCGGAAGAAGCCCCGAACGCGGTCCGCTTCCGCCGTGGATGGTTTTTGGGCGATGGAACAGGTTGTGGAAAGGGGCGACAGGTCGCAGGCATCATCCTCGACAACTGGCTGCAGGGCAGGCGCCGCGCGATCTGGATCTCGAAGTCGGACAAGCTGCTGGAAGACGCCCAGCGCGATTGGGCCGCACTTGGCCAGGAGAAACTCCTCGTCCAACCCTTGTCCCGTTATCGGCAGGGCACCCCCATCCGCCTCGCCGAAGGCATCCTCTTCACCACCTACGCAACCCTGCGTTCGCAGGATCGCGAGGGCAAGAAGTCGCGCATCGCCCAGATCCTCGACTGGGTCGGGCAAGAGGCGAGGAGGGCCGAAGGCCCGACGGGGAACGAAGAAAACCCGGCGAGGAGGGCCGACGGCCCGACGGGGACCAAACGGCTTTTCGATGGCGTCATCATCTTCGATGAGGCGCATGCCATGGCCAACGCCGCAGGAGGAAAAAGCGAGCGCGGCGACGTCGCACCCTCGCAGCAAGGCAAAGCGGGCCTGCGCCTGCAGCATGCGTTGCCTGACGCCCGCATGGTCTACGTCTCGGCGACCGGTGCAACCGCGGTTGAAAACCTCGCCTATGCGCAGCGCCTGGGCATCTGGGGCAGCGAGGATTTTCCATTCGCCAACCGTACGGAGTTCGTCGCCGCTATCGAGGATGGCGGAGTCGCGGCGATGGAGGTGCTTGCTCGCGACCTCAAATCGCTCGGCCTCTACACGGCGCGCTCGCTATCTTACGACGGCGTCGAATACGACCTTTTAGAGCACGAGCTGAGCGACGAACAGATCCGCATCTACAACGCCTATGCGGATGCCTTCCAGGTGATCCACAACAACCTCAACGCGGCGCTCGAGGCAGCCAACATCACCAGCGAGACCGGCACGCTGAACCGCAACGCCAAGACGGCAGCGCGCTCAGCCTTCGAGAGCACCAAGCAGCGCTTCTTCAGCCATCTCATCACCTCGATGATGGCGCCGACCTTGATCGGCGCGATCGAGCAGGACCGCACCGACGGTCATGCGGCCGTGGTGCAGATTGTCTCGACCGGCGAGGCGCTGATGGAACGACGGCTGGCCGAGATTCCGACCGAGGAATGGTCGGATCTCCATGTCGACGTGACACCGCGCGAGTATGTCGGTGGGTATTTGATGCATTCCTTCCCGACCCAGCTGTTTGAAGAATATTCGGACGCTGAACGGAACGTCTATTCGCGGCCAGTCCATGACGAAGACGGCAACCCGGTCCAGTGCCGGGAGGCGGTTCGCCGGCGCGACGAGATGATCGAGCGCATCGCGTCGTTGCCGCCGGTCGGCAGTGCGCTCGACCAGATCATCCATCACTTCGGCACCGACACCGTCGCTGAGGTGACGGGCCGCTCGCGCCGTATCGTGAAGAAGACCGGCAGCGACGGCGTCGACCGGCTTGCTGTCGAGAACCGTCCGGGCTCGGCCAATCTTGCCGAGACCCAAAGCTTCATGGACGACGACAAGGGCGTGCTTATCTTTTCGGACGCCGGCGGCACGGGCCGGTCCTACCACGCAGACCTCGGGATGAAGAACCAGAGGTTGCGCAAGCATTATCTGCTCGAGGCCGGCTGGCGCGCCGACAACGCCATCCAGGGCCTGGGACGGACGCACCGCACCAACCAGGTGCAGCCGCCGCTCTTCCGGCCCATGGCCGCCAATGTGAAAGCCGGAAAACGTTTCCTGTCGACCATTGCGCGCCGGCTCGACACACTGGGTGCGATCACGCGCGGCCAGCGCCAGACCGGTGGGGCAGGGCTGTTCCGATCCGAGGACAATCTGGAAAGCCCCTATGCCCGCGCTGCTCTTCGCCAATTTTACTGGCTGCTCCACCAGGGTAAGATCGCAGGCTGCTCGCTCACGACCTTCGAGACGGTCACCGGCCTTTCGCTGACCACCGACGAGGGCGGGCTGCGCGACGAACTGCCGCCGATCACGACCTGGCTTAATCGCCTGCTTGCGCTGCGCATCGAGACCCAGAACCTGCTGTTCGAAGTGTTCCAGCAACTGACGACGGCGAAGGTCGAGGGCGCGATCGCTGCCGGCTCCTATGACAAAGGTCTGGAGACAATTGCGGCGGAGAGCATCGTCGTCACCGATCGTCGCACCGTCTACACGCATCCGGTCTCGGGTGCGCAATCGCATGTGCTGACCGTCGCCCGCAAGGACCGTATTCGGCCGCTCGGTCTGGTCGATGCGCTGGCGATCGCTCGCGCGGAGCCGCAATCTGTGCTGTTGGTGAACACGCGGTCGAACCGCGCGGCGATACAGCTGCCGACCGCGAGCCTGATGCTCGACGACGGCACGATAGAGCACCGCGTACGCCTGCTGCGGCCGACGGACGAGGTGCGCTTGGGCCTCGACGCCCTTGCCGAAACCCACTGGCAACCGGCCGACCGAAAACTGTTCTGCGAGCTGTGGGAAGCCGAAGTGGAGGCCGTCCCGGAGTTCACAACCAGCACCTTCCACATCGTCACAGGCCTTCTCCTGCCGATCTGGCGGCGGTTGCCTGACGACGATTGCCGGGTTTACCGCATCCAGACGGACACCGGCGAGCGCATCATCGGCCGTCACATCGCGCCGACCCTTGTCGCAACCATGCTCCGCAATCTTGGGCTTGATCATGTGCCCTCGCTCGCACCGGAAGATGCCTGGACCGGGCTTGTGGAAGGCAAGATCGAGCTGCAACTCGCCGACGGCCTGATCCTGCGCCGTAGCCGCGTCATGAACGACTACCGTGTCGAGCTGATCGGCTTCACCGACGCAATGGTGCCACGGCTGAAGGCGCTGGGGCTGATCTCCGAGATCATCTCCTGGAAGCTCAGGCTATTCATCCCGACGGCCGCGCAAGGGTCCGCCGTCCTCGCCTCGCTTCTCGATCGCCATACGCTGGTCGGGCTCACCGACCGTACGGTCGCGGCTTGAGGGAGGTGATCATGACCGGCTCGGCTTCCGAGCTGGCGCGGCGCCTTGGCGAACATGCCGAGGCGGTGTGCCGCGAATATCTCTCTAACGGCCATCGCGCGGGCAATCACTGGATCGTCGGCGATGTCCGCAACACGCGCGGCCGCTCCATGCATGTGCGGCTGAAGGCCAACGCGAAAGGACCAGCCGGGAAGTGGGTCGATGAGGCGAACGGGCAACATGGCGATCTGCTCGACGTCATCGAGCACAGCTGTGGTCTGGTCGACTTCCGCGAGGTGGCGGATGAAGCACGTCGCTTTCTCGCCATGCCGCTGCCACCGCCCCAGCCCCAGACTCAGGCCCATGGCGCGCAGGGCCAAAATGCTGCGGCACGCGGTTCTCCCGACGCTGCGCGTCGCCTGTTCGCCATGTCACGGCCGATCGCCGGCACGCTGGCCGAACGATACCTCGCCGGTCGCCGCATCGTGCTTTCCATAAGCGAGCGCGCCCTGCGCTTCCATCCCGGCTGCTACTACCGGGATCTCGTGACTGGCGAGACGCAGATGCTGCCAGCGCTGATTGCAGCCGTCACCGGCCTCAACGGGCGCATCACCGGCTTGCAGCGTACTTACCTGTCCCCTTGGCTCGATCCGAACGGCAACGTCGGCAAGGCGCAACTCGCTGATCCGCGCCGCTCGCTCGGGCATCTTCTTGGCAACGGCATCTGGCTCGGCCTCCAGCCCGGTGTGCCTGTTCCGGTCATGGCCGCCGGCGAGGGATTTGAGACGATGGCGTCGCTCAGGACGGTGATGCCGGCGCTGCCGGTCGCCGCCGCGACCTCGGCCAATCATCTCGCCGGCCTGATCTTTCCGTCGGGCTGTCGCCGCCTTTACATCGCCGCCGATGCGGACGCCGCCGGACGGCATGGAATCGAGCGTCTCAGCCAGCGCGCAGGTGCGGCCGGAGTCCTCACTCTGGAATTGCGACCGCGGCTCGGCGACTTCAACGACGATCTACGCCATCTCGGGCCGACCCATCTCGCGGCATGGCTCAGCGATCAGCTCATCCCGGAGGATGCCCGTCTCTTCCTGCCGTCCTGATGAACGCCTCGAGCCGGCAGGTGGGGCCGGCGTCACCGGAAGATCTATTGGCATGGCGGCGGTCCGCCGGGAGAAGCCGCGCCCGCGGCCTGCCCGAGAGGCGACCCCTGCCACGCCCCCGTCACGGCCGCAACGGCTGCGCCGTCCTCCGCTCGCGCTTCGGCCTTCGGTGCGGCCGCGCCCGGGCCGCGGCCGGGATGCGCTGTCAGGCCGCGACAGGCGCGGCCACAACCGACGGAGACACGCCATGACCTACGACCTTCCTTTCGACGACGCCTACGAGCCCTACCACACGTCCTCACCGACAGACCGCGTCATCCTCGAACTGCAGATGTACGGTCATCGTCCGCATCAGGACGAGCCCGATCCTCGGCCACTTCCAGACGACGAAGTGATCCGAACCGGCCTCGCCGGTATCGTCGAGACCTTCGCCGGCATGCTCGGCGACACCAGGCTCGAGCCCGATCTCGACGACCTCCTCTGGTCCTTTACCAACGTCTTCCATCGTGCCGCCGAGCGCGTCGCCCGCAGCCTCGACCGCAACGAGGAAGCGCAGCGCTCGAGCCAGGGCGAACAGGACGGTTCCGAGGTGAAGTCGGTCGAGCTGGAACGGCTCACGGCCGAGGGCATCACCTATATCGAGCGGCGCAACGTGCTCGAAATCATGCGCGATGAGGCCGCCGACCTCTACGAGGCGCAGACGGGATCAGCATGGCGGCCGCGCACCGGCTCCAAGGTCTCCCACCAGTCGATGACCGCCGCGGTGATCGACTCCCGCGACTTCCTCGCCGCCCGCCGCCACGCCGAAACCGAGGTGCTCGTTCCGGCCGGCACTAAGATCGCCTTCGCCGGTGGTCTCGACTGCAACGATCACGACCGGATCTGGGACGCGCTCGACAAGGCCCGCGAGAAGCATCCCGACATGGTCCTGCTCCACGGCGGCAGCCCGCGCGGGGCCGAGCGCATCGCCGCCTGCTGGGCCGAGAACCGCAAGGTCACGCAGATCGCCTTCAAGCCGGACTGGAACCGGCACGCCAAGGCCGCCCCGTTCCGCCGCAACGATCAGCTCCTCTCGGTCGTGCCCTACGGGCTGATCGTCTTTCCTGGTTCCGGCATTACCGAGAATCTCGCCGATAAGGCCCGCCGCCTCGGCATCCCGGTCTGGCGGTTTGCGGAGGACGCCGCGTGAGCGTCGGTTTCCTCGCAATCCGCACCATCGAACCCGACCGCGCGCGGCCGGTTTCGGCGCGCGCGAAGCCACCGAAGCCCGCACGCGAAGCACGTACCCTCCACCTCCACTAATCGGATCGAAGCGGTGGAGCGTGCCGCCACACAACCTGGTATTGCGATTCACGTTACACCGACGTACATACATCCGCAGCACAGGAGCGCGCCATGGCCACCACAGCCACGAGGAAGGAAATACCCGTCTCGATGCGGTTTCGCGATGATGATCTCACCATCATCGACCGCGGCGCGGAGCTGCTCGGCCTCTCGCGCACGGAGTTCATGCGACGCGCAGCACTCCACGAGGCGCAGGCGGCCATCCTCAACGAAACCGTCATCCGCGTGTCCCCGGAAGCCTATGACGACTTCATGCAGGCGATCTCGGCGCCTGCCGCCCCGCCCACGCCGAAGGCGGCCGAGCGGCTGCGTCGGTCGCCGCCCTGGGACCGCTAGGTGGCGCTTTCAGGCATCGAACTCCTTGACGACGCGCATCGCCTCGACAGCTTCGATTGCGGCAAGCCGGCGCTCAACGCTTGGCTGGCCGGCTTCGCGCGAACGAACCAGGCCCGCGGGTTCACACGCGTCCTGATTGTTCACGACGAGGGGACAGTCGTCGGCTATTACGGCCTCGCGCCGGGCGTGATCCAGCCAAACAGCGCGCCCCGCGCCATCCGCACCGGTCGCCCGCCCGACCCGATCCCCTGCCTGCTGATCGGACAACTCGCCGTCGACCATCGCTATGCCGGACAAGGCATCGGCAGCGGCCTGGTCAAGGACGCGCTGCATCGCTGCGTCGCCGGCGCCGACATCGTCGGCGGCCGCGCGGTGGTGGTGCGGGCGATCGACGCCGAGGCCGAGCAGTACTGGCAGAGCTGGGGCTTCATCCCCGCGCGGGACAACCCGTCGGTGCTCATGCGCTCGATCCAGGACGTGAGCCTCTGGCTGGCCGACAAAGGCCACTAGCTCAACGCGCGTAGCGCCTCCGGCAGCGGCAGGGTCCGGGCGCGCCGGCCTGTGGCCGGCCGGGCTCTAGTCGCGGCGTCCCGCCGCTCCCCCGCGCCGGCTTCGCCGTCTCGGCCTTCGGGTGACGATCCCTCGCGCAGGGCCAGAGGGAGAGGGCGGCCGGCGCGGGCGGGGGGACGCTGGAGAGAAGGAAAGTCACGATGTCGATGATATTCATAGGCGGATCACGCGAGATATTCGAGCTGCCGGAACCTGCCATCAGTCGCATCGGCGCAATCGTTGCTGCCGAGCACGGTGTGCTGATTGGCGATGCGTCTGGAGCCGATACCGAGGCGCAGGGCTTGCTCGCCGGCTACAATTACGAGCATGTCGGGGTCTTCCATGCGGGCAAGGAACCCCGCAACAATCTGGGCGACTGGGCCGCCTACCATGTTCCTTCTCCTGAGGATGCCAGAGGGTGCTGGGTCCACGCCACCAAAGACCGGGAGATGGTGCGGCGCGCCGACTTTGGCATGATGGTCTGGGACGGCGCATCACCCGGCACGGCCGTCAAGGTGCTTCGGCTGGCCATAGCGAACAAGCCGTGCGTCATTTACGATCTGGCCAGAGGCAGCATGGCGACCACGTACACTGTGGAAGACTGGTGCGCCATGCTCCGCCATGCCGGTCCCGACATTCGCCGCCAAGCCGAAGCCTGCATGACTCCGGACGAGCGTCTGGCGTTGCCGGGATGATGTAGGCGCAGTCCCGCCGACAGCCCGGCGGGTCCGAACCGATATGCCGGATCCGGCACCGAGCCCCAACTCTGAATGAGCGGCCGGAGCCGGCCCCTTCCGAAATCGGCCACGCGCAGAGCCGCAGGGCGTTGTGCAGGACAATCATCTTGCCCGTCTCGCGTCTGAAGCGGGTGCAGCGTGCCGAACATCCTGGCTTGCGCGGTCATCCATCGTGGCTTCGAGGGATTGCTACCGAGGGGCGTGAAGTTCGCTGCCAGTCGGCTCCGATCTCAAGACCGCTGTACCGCCATCCCGAATACCCAAGGCGGTTCGCGCGATGCTGCTGTTCGAAGTGTTGACGACGCGCCGCATCGTCCAACGCGCCTGCTTCATTCGAACAGACGAGGACAGCGGGAGAGCCTGCTCATAGCGTGGAGTTGGGAGGTGTACGCACAGGGGCACGAAACCAGGCCATGAGAGCAGATCCAGGAGCGAGCCATTTCGCGCGATCGGGATGTCGCAGGCATGCAGGAGGGGCAGGATGAGCCTGCACCTGGTTTGCGTCGGAGGCGAGGACCACCGGCTTAGAATCTCATTCCTGCTGGCGCTGCGCGAAAAAGGGTTTCGGGTCACCGCCATCTCGAGCGATGTCGGAGGCGTCTTTTCACCGTATGGCATTTCGCATCGCCGATTTGGGTTCGAGCGCTTTGCCAGCGGTGGTGGCGATGCAGCGCTGCTCTTCGGGCGATGATGTACGATGCTAAGCAAGAGAGCTTCAAGCGGCCCGCGTACGCCTTCAGGTACCAACTCGCGATGCCTGTATCTTGGTACTTCTGTTTGGTTGCAAGCTCATAGCTCGCGATCTCGTCGTCGTAATTGATGGGCTTGGCCGCCGGTGCCCTCGATATGATCTGATCCATCTTCAAATCCTCGGTCATCGGCTCACTTTCGCTGTTGTCTTTCTTGCCGGGTTCGCTGCCGATTAGCCAAGATTCAAACGACCGTTGGCTTGCGACGCGCGATTGGGCCGCTTGGAATTCCATCCGCTCGAAGGCCTATGTTGCGGAAGGAGATCAGAAGGCTGCTTTGCATCCGTCGAACGAATGAAGACTTAGCTGGAACTGAGGCTACAGTGCTGGCCTTTCTGATTCATCGCGGGAAGCTCCCGATCGGCCTTTGTCGGAACTGGGCAGGAACGGAAAGCCGATGGAGGACGAATCCAGAAAACCGGTAAAGGAAACGATGGAGTTGGAACGCCAACTCGCGGCTTCGGCAATGCCCGTTTACGGCAATTTGGCGACCGACGCCCTCGGAGTAAATGGCGATAGCTTAAAGAGGATCTTCGAGCCAGCTGGCCAGCAATCTACGGCCAAGGAAGGCACCGGCAACCATGGTTTGACCCGACGCCTCTCACACGCAAGCGTTTGGTCCTTGTTCATTTACGCGGCGGGTGCCGGGTTGACCTTCGTAACCCAGATCGTCATCGCACGGCTGGCGGGCGCGGAGAGCTTTGGAACATACACTTACGTGTTCGCGTGGATCACACTCCTGTCTTATGGTTCGACTCTTGGCTTTCACGTAGCCGTTCTGCGGTTCGTGCCGGCCTACGAGACAACAAACCAATATCCGATGGCGCTCGGATTCATCCATTTTGGGTCCAAAGCCAGCATTACGGTGGCAATTCTGATCGCCGCGGTTGGCGCGCTGGTTGTGCTCGGATGGCCTCACCATCTGGAACCGGAACTTGCCATCAGTGTGTTGATCGGCTTGGCGACACTTCCGCTGATCACAATTTATCTCACCGGTGCAGGGGTCGTACGCGCCTTTGGAGGCGTTATTTCCGCGCTCCTTCCCGAACGAATTATCCGCGACGGACTTATGCTCGCCCTCCTCGGCCTGGCGGCTTTTTTCACGCCATGGCGGTTGGACGCGACGGCTGTGATGTGGATGCTGCTGGTCGGTTCAGCCGTCGCGGCCTTCACAACGGTTCTCAGCATACGAGGCCTGTGGCCCGCTGGCCTGAGTGCCGCGCCTCCGACTTATGCATTCCAGGATTGGTGGCCTTCGCTTCTTCCGATCATGATCATGACATTCGTGGACGTCCTGATGAACCGCACGGCTGTGATGCTGCTTGGAAAGATCGGCTTCATAAAGGGGGCTGGGATATTCGCGGTCGGGTCGAACGTCGCGCTGCTTCTCACTCTGCCGCGTGTTGCGGTGAGCACCGCATTCGCACCGGCTATTTCGCGTCTGTTCGCGCGTGCGGATCTGACGGGGCTCCAGGCATTGTTCGCGAGAGCCACCATATTATCTTTTTCAGGCGGCGTTGCGCTGGCGCTTCCACTGCTCGTGCTTACCGAACCGGTGCTGCATGCGTTTGGCGGTGAATTCACCTCCGGTGCGCTCATAGCCAGGATTCTGATTGTCGGGCAGCTATTTGCTGCCGCGGTCGGGCCGCAGCAGCAACTTTTGACAATGACAGGCCACGAGCGCGCCGCGGCTATGCTGATGTCGGTCGCGGCAATCATCAATGTCCCGGGCTGCATCGTCGGCATCGCGCTGCATGGAGCGGTTGGGGCAGCCATTGTCACCAGCGCGACGATGATTTTCTTGGGCGTTTGTCAAGCGATCTACATTCGCTACCGATTAGGGATTCATCCCGGATTGATCTGGGCGATCAGACACGTGTGCGAAGCCGTGATGGCGGGTCGGTTGCGCTAGCGAACCGATAAAAGGAGTCGATGGATGCTCATGGCCGCGGAGGTAACGATGACGGGACTGACGACAAAGCTCATGGAAGGACACGGCAATCGGTGGACGTTTTGCGAACCGATGGGGTTGGTCGGTTCCCCCAACTGTCGGCCTTGTCGCTTAGCGAACCGGCCAGGTCTTAATGGCTTCGTCGTCGTGTAGCCGCCGACGCACGGAGCGCCTTCAGTTCCGCGTCGAAATCCCGTGGCTTTCGCATCATCGTCTCCACAAGTTGTTGATGAAGCGAAGATAGTCGAGCATCCGGCACAGTGCTGTAAGCTCATCGAGCCTAGCCGGGACGGGCTGGTCGCTCCCGAGAATTTTTTAGGGAGGGCGCGCTTATAAGAAACTTGTCTCCGAAAGGGGAAGTAGCGCTTCATCTCTACTCCACCATTTGCACGTCAAAGCGCACGTCGGCACGACGCTCCATCCCTCTCCCCGAACCGGACAGGCAAGTTTCCCTGCATCCGGCTCTCTGTGCATGAGCGAGAGATCGCTCATGGGTGTGCCTCAGTCCGACGTGAGGTGGTAGAACGCGTCCCAGAAGTCGCCCACGCTCTCGCGCTGACGGTGCCGGGATTGGGCATCCCATCCGTTCGGTTCTCGATGCTTTGGTGAGGGTAACGCATGGTTCGGCCGTCGCGGAGGAGCCTCAGGCGCTTAGTGCCTTCGGCCCATCGATGCCGTTGTCCCGTGACGTTGACGGTGAAGCGGCGACGCAGCTCTCGCCACGTTGCCTTCGATGCTTCTTACGCAGCCAACGTCCAACGCGCTCCCAAATCCATTTGTCGAGATGGCTAAAGTCCCGACACCTGCGTGGCATATCGGTAATAGTTCCGCCACCCGAGCAGGATCGGGTCGAGGGTGCCGACGACTTTGGTGAGCGGCCATGCGCGACGAGGCCGCCGACCTCTACGAGGCGCAGACCGGATCGGCATGGCGGCCGCGCACCGGCTCCAAGGTCAGCCACCAGGCGATGACCGCGTGTGATCGACAGCCGCGACTTCCTCGCCGCCCGCCGCCACACCGAAACCGAGGTGCTCGTTCCGGCCGGCACCAAGATCGCCTTCGCCGGTGGTCTCGACTGCAACGATCACGACCGGATCTGGGACGCACTCGACAAGGCCCGCGAGAAGCATCCCGACATGGTACTGCTCCACGGCGGCAGCCCGCGCGGCGCCGAACGCATCGCCGCCTGCTGGGCCGAGAACCGCAAGGTCACGCAGATCGCCTTCAAGCCGGATTGGAACCGGCACGCCAAGGCGGCTCCGTTCCGCCGCAACGACCAGCTTCTCTCGGTCGTGCCCTACGGGCTGATCGTCTTCCCCGGTTCGGGCATCACCGAGAAGAACCTGGCCGAGGCACGCCGCCTCGGCATACCGGTTTGGCGGTTCACCCAGGAGGGCGGCGCATGATGAGCGCCACCCCACCATCCCTGATTCCGACCTTCCCGGCCCCCGCTCAGCGGGCGGCCGGTTCCAGTGTGCCAGTCCGGACGGTCACGGCGACCCCAGCGACCTCTCCGATACAAAGGCTTCTCGCGATGGCGGCCTATGAGAGAGCCAGAGGTGGTCGAGACCGGAGGGCGGTGCGGGCAGGTGAGAGAGAGGCCCCGTGCCGCTTCCATCCCGCTCTCTCTGGAGGTCCAGATCATGACCACTCAAGACACTACCACCCGCGTCGCCATCGTTGTAAGCGAGGACCGTCGGGTGAACTTTCTCCCCGGCCTGTTCGGGCTCCAGCACCTGATCGTCGCCGAGAACACCCTCTACGGCCTCATGGAATGGCTGAGCCCACTCGATTATGGCGGGGGCTTCTGGCGGTTCTACGAATACGAGGGCAAGCCGCTCTATCTCGTGCCGACCTCGAAGGACCGCTACCGGATGACCTGCGAGACGAACGGCTACGAGGGGGAGGTATCCGCCGACGCGGCAGGCATCATCGCCACGCTGTTCGCCCTTTCGCATCTTTCGTTTCGATATGAGTCCGACCTGCTGGCCGAGGGTTACGCCCGCCTCTACGCATTTGCGGCCGAACATCCGGAAGCCTCCGAAATATTCCAGGCGATCGACTAACCGCCATCGGCGCCTGACAGGCGCAAGGGGCCGCGGTTGCGGCTCCCTTGCAGACTGCCCGCATGGCGATCGTCTAGTCCGGATCGGTCTCGGTGAAGGGCGAGGGCAGCGTGGCTTCCTCGGGAAGCTGGGCGACAGCCTCGATCGCTCGTTTAAGCCTGTGGCTGCGAAAGGCGCTGTCGGCGAACCACAGCTCGATCTCGGCCGGATCCAGCGTGTCGACAAGCGCCGAGGTCGGCACGGCGCAGCCCGAGTCCCGGATAACGCGGATATTGTGCTGATAGCGCCGGATGCGTTCCGCCATCGGCATCTCCGGGCCATGCTTGAGCAACTTGTCTTTCGGCCATTCCGGCATCGCATATCTCCCGCGCCGGCCTTCGCCTCGTGGTCACGCCGCTTTGGCGATGTTCATTTCCACGTGCATGCCGGCTGTCGCCACCATGTTGACCAGCGTATCGAGGCCGAACAGGTCGATCTTGCCGCGCATGAGATCGGAGATGCGCGGCTGGGTGACGCCGAACAACCTGGCGGCCTGGGACTGGCTCAGCCCTTCCGTGGCAATGTGCTGCTTGAGCGCCATCATCAACGCCGACCGCAACTTCATGTTCTCGGCCTCGGCGGGCGTATCCGCGATGGCGTCCCACACACTCTCGAAGCGCTCGTTGCTCATCGGTTCAGCTCCTGCACCAGGTCCTTGTAACGTCCCGCGGCGAGCGTGAGGTCCGTCCGCGCCGTCTTCTGCGTCTTCTTCTGGAAACAATGCAGCACATAAACAGCGTCGGCAAACCGGGCCACGTAGATAATCCTGAATGCGCCGGCCGCATCCCGGATCCTGATTTCCCGCACACCCTGCCCGACCGTGTTCATCGGCTTCCAGTCGTCCGGCTCGCGGCCGTTCTGAACCTGGTCGAGCTGATGACCAGCCTCGCGCCGCGCCGCCGCGGGAAAGGCGCGCAGATCGTCAAGGGCGCTCCCACGGAACTCGACAGACTTGGTCATCAAACCTACCCATACAAAATTTTATATGGGCTGGCAACTGCGACCGTCTCCGAGTGCTGGGATGGGTGATCCCCGCGATGAATTCTCATCGATCGCGCTGTGAGGACTGTCGGGCCTATCCGGCTGCCCCGGACGGGGCTCTATTGCCCCGCCAGAGGCGGCTCCACGAAGCCTGCTGACGCACTCTTCGCCCTTTGCGGGGTCACGATCCCTTGCGCGACCCCCACGAGCAATTTCAGGACACACTTCACACGGGAAATGGCGCGCGCCGGGCCGATTATGGCCTGATGATCTGGGATGGCGCATCACCCGGCACCTTCCTGAATGTGCTGCGCCTAGTGTTGATCGCTTCGCCCTGCGTCGTCTACGACACGATGCGGAGCAGGGTGACGACCGCCTGCAGCGTGGCTGAATGGCGAGCCATGTTCGAACGCGCCGGCGCCGACGTCGCGCGCGAGGTCATCGCCCGGATGACGGCAGAGGAGCGGAAAGCGGTAGCGGCGTAAGCGCAGATGGACACCACCTTCATTCACGTTGGGCGATCGGCTACGGTCTCGGCCAGCCTCCTATTGCAGCGCAACCCGGCCCCCTGCGAAGCCGGCATGACGCGCTCAGGACGGCCCCAGGCATACGGCGACCTTCTTGCTCTCTTCGCCGCCGGGAGCCAGGACGACAACCCTGAAGCACGATTGCACGCCGCCCTCGCGCGGCGGTGCAGTGCCTCTCTCGCCGAACCGCTGGTGACAGCTTCGTCGGCAGCGGCGATCATGACAGTCGTTGTCGGCCTGCCGAGGCTGCGGAGAGACCAGGGTGCTTCCTCGCCGGAGTTGGCGGTGCCGAACGATGGTCAGGATCGATGACGGGAGCGGTCAGGGATCCTCCCAGCGGCCGCCGGCCAGAGGTCACGCCTTGCGACCGAGGCAGCCACAGAAGATCGTCCCGGCTTCGGTTGCAACGCGAGGCATTCCCTTTTCATGTCGCCTTTGTAGAGGACCGCCTGCTTTGTGCGGTCAACCCCCGTTGGGGGTACACTCTGCGCAAATTCAGGAAAATTCGATTTCAATTTTTGTTTGCGGGCAGGCGAAGGACCTGCCCGCGGTTTTCGGCAAATAGAATTTTCCAGAATTTGCGCCGAGATGACCGCAGCAGGACGCCCTCTCCTTCGACGCCATCGGGAATGGTTCCCGATGCAACCGAAGGAGAACTATCATGGCTACCACGATCGCTAACCTCACCACCAAGTCGGACGGTTCGATGGAAGGCGTCTTCGCAACGCTCCGGATCAACGCTCCGATCACCGTCATCCCGAACGGCAGCAAGGCCAGCGAGGAAGCGCCCGACTTCCGCATCCTCAACAAGCGCACCGGCTTCGAGATCGGCGCGGGCTGGTACCGCAAGTCGCAGCGGTCCGGCGAGGAATACCTCTCCGTCAAGCTTGAGGCGCCCGAGATCGGCGTGATCTTCGGCAACGTCGCCCCGGCCCCCGGCGGTGATGAGAGCAAGAAGGTCATCCTCTGGAATAACCCGCAGTGAGCGATCGGTGGCCGGCCCCGCAGGGCCGGCTTACCCCTGCCAACAGGAGGCTGCAATGAGCCGCTACACCATCACCGCCACTGGACACGGCCGATTGGACCCCGAAGCCATCATCGGCTACGACCCGCCGCTGCGAACCTATTTCCTACAGGCATTCCCTCACGAAGAGACCGACGAACCAGCCCTGTGGCTCGGCACTCACGATCGGGACTTCGACACGATTGTCGCCCTGCACGCAGCGGCCTTTGCCAAAGGATACGACTTCACGCCGCTTCCCGAGGAAGTCGCCGCGCAACTCGCCGCCGACAAGGCGGAACACGCCGGCCGGCCACGCCACGGCGGCTGTCTCGGCGAACCTCTGCGAAAGCCGCAATTCGAATAATCACTGGACAGCCAAGAGGTCTGCGCCGGCGCAGGCCTTTTGCAGTCCCGCCGATGACATCCCAATCGTCAACCATTCCCTGACGCATCATGATAGCCGCGTCGTCTTTTGGCGTGCTCGATCGCTAAGCGAGCCGCGTGCGCCTCCTCCGCTTCCTGGTAGAGGTCGATACGGATACGGCCCGGTCGTCCGATCCTCCCCCACTCCCGCACAACACAGATGTCGCCGAACAGGCTCGGCATTGTCGACAAGCTATAGTACCGCGCCATGTTGCACGCGGGATCGATGCGGTGGAGATGTGTCGCGGCATCTGTCGGCATGACGCGACATTCGCCGCTTACGTCCATCTCGTCCAACGAGTTCGATGAATCAGTCCGGCTTTATCGATTCACAATTCTGATGCGTGGAAGTGGCGCTAGCTTTGGGCGAGCCGCCTTCGGCGGACGGCACAACTTACGGCGTGCCGGCGCTCCCCGAGCCGGCGTCGCCCTCTCGGCCGCCGGCGACGATCCCTCTCGCGGCGCCCCGGTCGGCGTCTTTGCCCACCTATTTCGATGGCTGCTCGGAAGTTCTGTCTTCCCCCACCAGACCTTCGATCATGCTGAGCAGGCTGGATGCGGTCGAGGCGGGCATGTCCAGAATGCGCAGCACGAGCTTCAGCTTGTCGTCGGCCTCCTTGCGGCTTTCGCCGAAAAAATGCGGTGCGGCGGCGTGGATCATCTCCACCGGCGAACAATCGAGGATTTCGCAAAGGTGGATCAGCCGCGTCGCCTGCAGCTTCGAAAACGCCCGCTCATAGCGCGCGAAAATCGTCTCATGCAGCCCGACCATCATGCCGACCTGGGCGCGATTGAGCCGCTTCGCGTCGCGATGCTCGCGGATGAACTGGCTGAATATCTGCTCCATCTCGCCGAAGCTTCGAATGCCCTCGAAACCTGGCTTGCGATAGATCGGTTTCTCCGATTCTTCGTCGCTTGTTTCGACGAGCCCACATTCGTCGATATATTTCTGAACATCCTTGATCGCCATGTCGCCGGCTTTAGCCCGCTCCTGTTGCCCCAAAAACACGTCGCTATGACGCGTGTCTTCGCCCCCATTGGTCCTTCCACCGTGAAATCAGGACCAATTTGACATCAGCCTAGCAGCAAATAGGCGCTCCGATCAAATGTCCTTGGACAGCGAGCCGGGAGGCTGGAACCTGATCGGACTATCAAGCGCCAATCTCGTCGAGATATTTGACGATCGCCGCCTCGATGATCGCCTGCATCGATGTCTCCGCATTGAACGATGCCAGCTTCAGCCGGCGCTTGGTCCGCCGATCAAGGCTCACATTGACGAAAAAGTTCTCCCCTTTCACGCGCTCCCGTTTCACCCGCCGCAGCGCCTTTCTCGCCTCCTGACGGATATTGATATCGGCTTCCGCCGTGTTGGCCGGAGGCTCCGGCAGCCTCGCATCTGCCTCAGGCGCGCGCGCGTCCGGCACGTCGACAGCCACCTTCTTTTTGGGAGCGGTCACGAACTCATCGAGCGATAGATGCTCTTTTCCGCTCACCGTCCGCCCCCCGTCTCTCCATCAGCGCCCAAAAGCTCATCGATCTCCTCCACAACGCTTTGCGTCTCCCGACGTGCCTTCGCGATCGCTTCCGTCAGTTCCTGCATCTGCAAGGTCCCGATGCCGTTCTGGATATCCTTGTACACGTTGCGCTCCATCACCTCGGTCCGGAAGAGATAGGTTCCGACCTTGTCCTCGATGATCGGCCGGATCTTACGATAAAGTTCGGTGTGCCGTACGGTCAACGAGACCCGCGTCCGCAGCACACCGTGACGGCAGCCGCGGCCGAGCGCCTCGTTGACGCGCAGGACGGATTCAAAACAGTCGATCGCGCCGAGTACCTCCCGCTTCGATGCCTGGATCGGCGAGATGACAAGATCGGACCATCCAATCACCGGATCAACGATCGCCGTGTCCTCGCCCGGCGTGTCGATCAGAATGTAGTCGAAGCCGGCGCCTGCGCGATCCAGATAAGTGCCGACCGCCTTGGCCGTCTTGTGGCCAACGACATCGACGCGCTCGGCCTGGGCTTCCTTCTCCCGGCAGTCGCTCCACCACTTGGTCAGATTGCTGCGCGCATCCATGTCGATCATCGCTACGGTTCGACCTCGAAGGGCATACTCGCCAGCGATGTTCATGAGAGCGGTGGTCTTGCCTGCGCCTCCCTTGCCGTTGATGGCGGAGATCACGGTCGGCATCCTCTTCTCCTACAAATATGGGTTTCTACTCACACACGAATCCGCGATTGCAGGGATGTGGATTCATGTGACGCAAGGCTCAGATGAATATAGAAATGTAGAGTCATCTTGACCATATAAAAATGGACGATGCGCCAGAATTACTTAATATCGATGTCGATTTGGTTGGCAGGATACGGAAAAATGTGATACATTTTTCCTGACGATCGAGGGACAAGCCCTCGATCCGCGGCCTGTGGCCGCAAAGGCCAAGAAGGATCATCGATGACGGCGTCGAATGGATCGCCTCCCAAAAAGCCCGCCAGGCGAGAAAGGGTCGCCCACATCCGCTTTTCCGACGATGAAATGTCGGCTGTAGAAGGCGCGGCGGAACGGGCCGGGCTTTCGGTTTCACGCTTTATGCGATCACTCTCGTTGGAAGGCGCCGGTGTCCGACCGTTTATGAGCAGGCAAGACCGGGCGATCATCGGGGTGCTCGTCGAGGACATGCGCGCCGTCGGCGGCAATCTCAACCAGATCGCCCGTGCCCTCAACGCAAGTCGGTCGGTGGCGGGTTCGGATCTCACGGGAGCGATCGACGACGCCCGCGCGATAGCCATCACCGTCGCCGCGGAACTCTCGTCCATGACGAAGCGCGCCGGTGCTGCCCGGCGTGGCGAGGCGGCCTGATGGAGTTTTTTCTCGGTGCCTTCGAACGGGATTGGGAGCACCGGCGCGCTACACTGCTGCATGAGCTGCAAATGGGCGAGCATGAGGGGATCGATTGGGACAGACCGCGAAGGGGAGGGGTGGCGCATCTGCCGGAGGAGGGCGCTGGTCGGCAGCAGCGTGGCGGCAGGAGGCCCGGCAGCGGAAGCGGCCCCGCCTTCCGGGGCGGAACTGCTCGGCCGATGCCTGTCCGGTTCGCGGCGCTGGCGCGGGGAAGCCAGCCGGCAGTGGTCAAGCTTGCCTCCTATGGTGGCGGCGTTCGGGCGGCTGCAATGATGAGCTACGCGTCGCGCAGAGGGGAATTGCCGGTTGAGAATGAGAGGGGCGAACACATCACCGGAAAGGCGGCGCTCGCCTCACAGCGCGGCGATTGGGAGCATCTATTCGACAACCGGGCCACCAGTCGCGATGTCGGCATGTTTGAGGTTACGATTGCCGACACGCTCGTCGGCCGTGGCAGGCAGGAACTCGTTCGCGAGATACTGAGCGCGGGCTTTGGAGACCGGCGTTTTGTTTATGCCGTCGAGGAGCGGAATGCCGGCGAGATCGAGGTGCGTGGGGTGGTCGTGCTACGAGACCGGAACGGCGAGCGCCTGACTGCTGACGCCAAGGCAGCGGACATTGCCCAGGAGAGGTTTGAGAATTCCGAGGTCGGCTGTGAAGCGGAAGCCCGTTTCCGGTTCCGCGGTCATGGCAACGGCGTTGAGTTCGCGACGGCGCGGGTACGGGAGCTCGTCGAGCGCGTGCAAGGCGACGTCAAGGACGAGACGGGACGGGTGATCCAGACGTTCGATCAGTCGGGCGATCTGGTCCAGAAGGAGTGGCGGCGCGAACTGCACAGCCGCAAGGGCAGGGACGTCATGCATCTCATCGTCTCGGCGCGCGCCGGCACGAATGCGACAGCATTCCACGGCGCGGTGCGCGATTTTCTCGGCGAGCAGTTTGGTGGACATCGCTATATTTTTGCGCTCCACGATCCTGCCGATGACCCGAAGGAGACCCGGCAGGGCGGTCGGCGGCCGCACATCCACGCCCATGCCATCGTCACCATGCGCTCCGAGACAGGCGAGCGGATCCAGACCAGCCCGCAGGTGTTTCGGCAATGGCGCGCTTTGATGGCTGAGAAAGCCCGCGAGCATGGCATCGACATGGAGCTCACCGACCGGCGCGATCTCGCCAGCCCGCCGGCCTATGGCCGCAATCAGGCGCGGCCGGTGAGCTATGTCGGGCGAACCGAGCATGAAGGCACAAGCCGCGCCGCACAGGCCCGTTACGATGCCAAGCGCGCCAATCGGCACTCTGCGGCACGATGGGAGCGCAGCGTCGGCTATGCCGTCGAAGCGGCGCAGGCCTGGGGCGAGGTCGTGCGCTCGGATTCCGACAAGGCCGTTTCCGAGTTCGCTGCCGAGCAGATCGGCCGGCTACAGGCGGCACTACGAGAAAGTCAAATCGACATCGAGAAATTTGAAAATTCGCTGAGCCCTACAAATCTGAATGCCAATATGATAGAGCCTGATAAGTTGATCGGAGCCGGAGAGACTCCCATGCGCGCGATGACACGACCAGAATTCGAGGCTTATGGAAAGCGTGTCGAAGCCGTGCTGGCAGCTGTCGAAGCTTCGATCGAGCCGGCCGAGCGCAAGGAATTCGACGAGGTCGCCGCGACCGCGCGCGAGGTGGTGAACATTCGCCGCGAATATCTCGAACTTTCAGAACGACAGGGTGGGATTGAGCCTGTCGAGGCTGATCGCGATGACAATGGCAAACAGACTTCCACCAGGGACGAGCAGCATCTTCAGGAGGTGGGTGGATTTCAGCCGACCGAGCGCGACGATGGCGAGCGACGCATCGAAGGAAGACCGAGCACCGATCGGGATCAGCAGCACAACGATGGGCAGGCAAGCACGTCTCGAGACAGTCCGTTCGATGATGCAGTCGCTCGCCATGGCGAGAGTGCGGTGCGTGAAGGAGACGAGATCCTGGCGGAATACGATGCTGCTTTCCACTCGCTTGATCGCGCGACCGACAGATACTCGACCGAGTATTTCCGCGCTGACATATCCGATGATGAACGTGCAGCCGTTCGCGCTGACTATTTTGCGGAGTCAAATCGGTATGACACCTTGCTCCAACGATACGCCCGGGAAGCCCTTGATGGGAACACCTATCTCTACGAGCGATCAAAGGGGGAGGAAAGCCTGCTTCAGGCACTGAACGACGAGGCTCAGGTCCGAGCTTCCCGTCGGGCGATCGATATGTACGATCCCACACGGAACCTCCCCGCGAGGCAAAATGACGCGCAGGCGGTTCGCGCCGGCGACGCGTTGTTCGCCCAGATCGACGCCGCAAAGAGAGATGTCCATCGTTATTACGAGCCTGAAGCGCGGGACATCCGTTCGACGGGGAGGTCCGGTCGCGTGGAAGGCGAAGCCGAGGGTGTGGCTCGGATTGCGAGGCTGAGTGAGGCCGAAATCAGACATGCGGATCTGCTGCGGGAAGCGGCCCGGGCCGCTCTCGACGGCAACGGCTATATCCGTGACATGGCAACGATCAGACACGACCTGAACAACGAAATCCAGTTGGAAATCCGGCGTCGCGCAGAAGCTGAACGAGGACGTCACGAGAATGTACGCGAGGCAGCCAGACCGTCCGAGTCGGGCGATCGTACCGCGCGGGTGACCCAGGACCACAGGGCGGATCCACCGCAGCAGCAAGTTCCGCGGCTACGCGAATTGGAGCGCGAAGTCGAAGAACGCCATCATCGCACGCTTGAAGACCGGGAACGCTAGTTCAATGAAGCAGCATTGGCACGTCAATCCACTTCCACCGCCGGACGAGAGTTCTGATCGCCCGGACGGTTCTGTGGGACTCGCGCTGTGGGCTCTGATCGTGATTGGTCCCATGATTTATTTTGGACATCAGCTGGGTGCTGTGGAGACTTGGCTGCTGGGCGCCTATCAAATGCTCGAAAGCTTGCTCCTGCCAATTCGAGACTGGCTCTTGGGCTAGTCGTCGTCCCATTGGAACGCCTCGTGATCGAGATCCTGAAACACCCGCCAGATATGACCCATTATTGCAACCGCGAAGTTGCGCAGCACAACCCAATCAGGCATCGTCGCTGATCGATGAGAGGTTCCCTTCATTGGCGAACTTCCCTTAACCGACAGCAATGGCAGAAGCGATAGAGCCGTCCTCTACTCTCGATCCGGATTGCAACACCCCGTGATGATGAAGACCAGCATCGATCATCTGCCTGAGCACAAGCAGGGCGAACTCGGCCGGATCGTCGATATCCTGCACGAGGAGTTCGACGATGCGCTGGACAACGGCACGGCCGAGTTCAAGAAAAAGGGCCGTATCCTGAAGATCATCCTGTTCGGTTCCTATGCGCGCGGCGACTGGGTCGACGAGCCGCATACGATGAAAGGCTACCGATCGGACTACGACTTGCTCATCGTCATCAACAACCGCAAGCTTGCCGACTTCGCCTACTGGTACAAGGCAAAGGACCGGCTCATACGCGACAGGGGCATCAAGACGCCGACCAGCTTCATCACACATTCACGGCGAGAGGTGAACACGGCGCTGCGCGAGGGACAGTATTTCTTCACCGATATTCGCCGCGACGGCATCGTGCTCTACGAGCTCGACGAAGAGCCGCTCGCCGAGCCGAAGGCGATTACGCCCGCGGCTGCCTATAAGTTTGCCGAAGAGCATTTTGATGATCGCATACCTGGCGCACGGGACTTTCTTGACGCCTTTCGGTTTGCGCTGGAGAAAGGACGGCTGAAGAACGCATCTTTTCAGCTACATCAGGCAATTGAGAACACCTATGCAGCTCTTCTCTTAGTGTTCACAAATTACAGTCCGCCATCGCACAAACTCACATTCCTCCGGGCGCTTGCAGAGGAGCAAGACCGGCGGCTGGCCGAAGCATGGCCGCGCGACCAGCAGCGCTACCGCGCGTGGTTCAACACACTCAACGAAGCCTATGTCAAAGCCCGCTACTCCAAGCATTACGCGATCAGTGAGGAAGCGCTTGTCTGGCTCGGCGGGCGCACCGCCGATCTGCACCGGCTCGTCGAAGAGATCTGCCAAGCCCACCTGACACGGCTGAAGGAAGCCGCCGGCGGTTGACGCCAGGGATGGCTTTTAACGGTCGCTCAGTGCTGTCGCCACCCTCACGGATTTGCCGTATACAACAGTCCTGATCTGAGGGGCAGGGATCTTGTGTTCGGGCCAGAACCTGGCCTTCTTCCGCTGCAGTAGCCTTGGGGTGTAGTAGCCAATTCCCGGCGTTGCGACGCTCAGCGGCGTGCCTATCCCGGCAAAATTCAGCTTGAAGTGATAGCCGGATTTCACCACGACGAAATCCTGGGCCGCGACATCGATGCCCTGGCTTACAAAAGCTGCCGGGTCGTGGGTGAAGCCCGGCTTGCTTGTCAGCAGGACGCTTAGCCGGTCATCGACAACGAACACCGCGGTTCGCCCGAGAGACGACTCTTCGCCGGCACCGAACGGTCCCGTTATCACGAAGCGGCCGTCACCTACGTCTGCGACAAAACCGGAAACCGTAAGAGGCGCGAACCCCGGTGTCATGCGCCCGCCCATGGCGAGCGTGACATGCGCGCCGGGCCCGGCCGTTGTGGAGGTCTCGACACTCTCAGGATCAGTCAGCGGTATGGCACCGCGAAGGCAATCGCCGCGAGCCAGCGCCCGTTCGATAATCGCTGTGCTGTCGCCAGGCGCTCCGGCCAGAACCCGATCGCCCATGTCGGCGAGAATGTATGGGCGCCGGTTGGCATCTCGCGCAACGAGATCAAGGGCACCATCGATCGTAAGAAGATCGTCCCGAAAATGCTTGCGCCAGGACCAAAAGAGCTGGGCGAGTTCTGTCGCAACCGCATGCGCCAGCCTACTCGGACCATCCGTCAGCACGACCACTGCCTGGCCAATATCGGCGTCGTCGGCATGAGGATAGACATTGAACAGGGAGATGTCCCGGATCTGCGGATGCCCCTTGGCAAGGGCCCGCGCACGCGCATGAAGCTCGGCAAGCGGGCCGGCACCGGTTTCAGCAGCACCCGGCAGGATCATGGGTACCTTGGCCATGGTGAGAACCGGCTCAAGCTCACCATCGAGAACGGCTGCCACGCAGTCGACAACGCGCTCGCCACAGGAAACCACGTCGGAATGCGGGTTCTCCTTGCATGCAATGCAGATGTCGACCGACCGCAGCATGGAATGCGTGACGTGGGCGTGCAGATCGAGGCCGATACCAATCGGAACATGCGATCCAACCCCCTCGCGCAATCGCGTAAGAAGATCCCCTTCCGCGTCGGGAAGTTCGGCCGTTGCCATGGCGCCATGCAATTCAAGCGCGATGGCGTCGTATTTCTCCTGGCGTGCCAGAGCGATCAGCCTGTCGCGAATCTGAACATAAAAGTCGTGATCCACGAGACCGCCGGGTGGAGCAACGGCCGAAACCGTGGGGACCGCCTCGTAACCAAGTTCCTCGGTCCGATTGACGATGCCGCCAAGGGTGGTCCCGGACAGCCTTGCGTGTGCAATCAGCCCTTCGCCCTGCCTGATTTCGAAACGGTCGCTCGAAGTAATCTGCGGGCTAAAACTGTGCGATTCATGAAAGAAGCGCCCGACTAGGATACGTGGACGGGCCAATTGTTTCCTGGGGCGATGTTTCGGTTCGGGCATCGTTCTCGCTCCAATTTGTCTCACACTTCGGGCGCGACGGCGCAATTGACGCCCGGTGCTTCAGCCTAGGCGGCCGTTCCCGCTGCGCTGTCGCGCGATCTCGATCGTGCTCATGAGGACGAGCGAGACGAGGGTGAGAACGGTGGAAACCGCCGCGATGACCGGCGTCAGATTGAAATCGATGTCTTCGAACATCTTGCGCGTGATGGTCTTGCCCTCGATCCCCGAAATGAAAAAGGCGACAGTTGCCTCATCGAAAGAGGCGAGGAAGGCGAAGACGGCACCCGCGGCGACGCCGGGCCGTATATTCGGCAGCACGACATGAAGGAACGCCTGCAGTCGCGTGGCGCCGCAATTGAGCGCCGCCAGCTCGAGGTTCTGGTCAAAGCGCTGGAGGGCAGCGCTGACCGTGATCACCACATAGGGCACCGCGAGCATCGAATGGGCAATGACGAACCCGTAGAAACTGCCGGTCAGACCAAGCGGGGCGAAGACTAGATAGAGCGCCACGGCTATGACGATGTGGGGAACAATCAGCGGAGCCAGGGTGAACGCCTGCAGGATCTCCTTGCCAGGCAGCCGGCCCCGGACCAAAGCGACGGCAGCAAGCGTTCCGATGACCGTGGCCGACATTGTTGTCGCGACCGCAATGCGAACGCTGAACCAGGTAGCCGCCATCCAGTCCGGATCGCTGAAATACGCCTCGTACCACTTGAAGGTGAGCCCCCGTGGCGGGAACTCAATGTAGGGTGAGGTGCCGACAGACATCGGGATGACGATGAGCGTCGGCAGCAGAAGGAAGAACAGGACCAGCCCGATCGCCAGCGCGGCAAGAAATGCTGCCGCACTGTTGACGATATGGCCTTTTTCTCGAACGGCACGTTCAGCAAGAACCAGGTCAGCGCTAGCCAAGTTTGAACCCCTTGTTGAAGGCCAGTGTGCGTCGGAAGACGACGACCAGAAAAAGTGTGGCGGCGAGCAGAACGGCGGCCAGCGCTCCTGCGAACGGCCAGTCAAGAAGTTCCGTCGTCTGCTGGCCAATCAAAGTAGCCATCATGAGCGTGCTTGGCCCGCCAACGAGCGCTGGCGTTATGTAGAACCCGAGCGACAAAATGAAGGTGATGAGCACTCCTGCGGTGACTCCGGGAAGGCTCAGCGGCAGCGTCACGCGAACGAAGGCCTGGAGGCTGCCGGCGCCGAGATTGCGCGCCGCCCTTACAAGGTCGTCGGGAATGTTGCGGACCACCGAATAGATCGGCAAGATCATGAAGGGCAGCAGCACCTGCGTCATCGCCGCGATCACGGCGCCTTGTGTATAGAGGAGCCGCAAAGGCGTCTCTGTCAGCCCTGTCTCGATCAGTGCGTTATTCACGACCCCGTTGCGCTGGAGGAGCATTATCCAGGCATAGGAGCGAACGAGAACGCTCGTCCACAACGGGATGAGAACGCAAGCGGCGATCAGTATTGCCGCGCGCCCTGGAACGCGCGCCATCGCCAGAGCCACGGGATAACCGAGCAGCAAGGCGAGAGCGGTAACGACGAAGGCGATCTCGAACGTCCGCCACAGGACAAGCAGGAAAAGCGGCTCCTGCAGGATGCGCGCGTAATTCGCAAACGTCGCTTCCGGTACGAAGATACTGCCCCAAAAGAGCTTTCCGACCGGATAGAGGAAACCCCCGACGAGAAGCAGGACAAGTGGACTGACGAGAAGCAGCGACAGCACCGGCCCATATTCCCTCGCCGAAGTTGGGCGGCTCCCAAGTGAACCCTCCGCGGACGGTTTGGCGTGCATCGTCACTGCCTCCGATCAGGAAAGACCTGCACTGCCTGGCTTGGTATGGTCAGGCCGACGCGCTCGCCTTCTTGCGGATACGCCATGCCATGATCCGTGCCGGCCTGGACATGGATGAGCTCGCCTCCGGCAAGCCGCACCAAAAACGTCCGGAATGAGCCGACAAATATCACGGCTTCAACGACGCCGTTGAGCGGCGGCCTATCGCTGTCTCCCGGACGCAAGATTCGTATCTGCTCCGGGCGCACGGCCAGACGCATTTTGTCGCCTGGCCGGGGCGGCGAGGGCAGGGTGGGCGGGCATTCTTTCAGGTGAATGAAGCCGCTTTGGCCAAGGCCGAACTCAAGACCGGTTCCGTTGCAGCTGTGACAAACAGCTTCCAGGAAGTTCGTCTTACCGACGAAATCCGCCACAAATGGCGTGGCGGGGTTGTCATAGAGCGCGATCGGTGAACCGATCTGCTCCAGCGAGCCGTTGCGCATCACTGCGATACGGTCCGACATGGTGAGCGCCTCCTCCTGATCGTGAGTCACATAGATGACGGTCACACCCAACCGCCGCTGCAGGTGCTTTATTTCGATTTGCATTTGCTCACGCAGCTTCTTGTCGAGCGCGCCCAGCGGCTCATCCATGAGAAGTACGGGCGGCTCGAACACCAAAGCGCGCGCCACCGCAACGCGCTGTTGTTGGCCACCCGACAACTCGCTCGGCAAACGTTTGCCAAAGTCTTGAAGTTGCACCAGCGCGAGGGCGTCGGCGACGCGACGCGCTATCTCGGCTTTCACAACTTTGCGCATGCGCAGCGGAAAGGCGACGTTATCGGCGACCGTCATGTGGGGAAATAGCGCGTATCGCTGGAACACCATGCCGATATTGCGCCGGTTCGGCGCAACATAGGTCACGTCCCGATCGCCAATCCGGATCGCGCCCTCAGTTGGCATCTCGAAGCCGGCAATCATCATAAGGAGTGTCGTCTTGCCGGACCCAGATGGTCCCAGCAGCGAGAGGAACTCGCCGGAACAAACCTCGATGCCCAGCCCCTTTACGGCGCGAACCGCGCCGTACCGCTTGCCTAGCCCCCGAACTGAAACACTTGCTCCATCCACTGCTCGGCTACCTCCAAAAGTCCAAAGTTCAGGGACAACATCTCAGGATCGCCAAGCCCGAAGGTTCCGGCAGTCCTGGCATTCAGAAATCAGTTCAGCTCGCGATCCACGTGCTCCAGCGCTGCAAGACCTTCTCGCGGTTTGCGGCAAGCCATCCGCGGTCGACACGAACGATGTTTGACCAGTTGGCTGGCTGCAGCACGCTTGAAAGCTTGGCGTCCGCTGGCAGGAAATCGAGGGCTCCGCGCTGCGCCGTCGAGCCGAAAGACTCCGCCGCGAATTCGGCATGCGCCTTCGGTCGCGTGTAGATGAAATCGAGCAGCGCAAGCGCGGCGTTTGGATGCTGAGCCGCTCTGGTCACGGCCCAAAACGCCGCGTCCAGAGGCGCACCGTTCCAGCTGATGCCGAGCGGAATTCCCTCGCTGCGCAGCCGGAAAGCGCGGCCCGAAAACAGCATAGCCATCGCCACTTCGCGCGTGCGAAAGATCTGCTGGCTCTGGTCGCCACTCTTCCACCATACAGTGACGTGCGGCTTGATCTCGTCCAGCTTGCGAAAGGCGCGATTGATGTCCAGCGGGAACAGCGCATCTCGGCTCACGCCATCCGCCTCAAGCGCCGCAATCAATGACCACCACGGATTGCCGATGTTCGGCAACGCCCTCGGTCCAGGGAAGGCCTTCACATCCCAAAAATCCGCCCAGCTTGCCGGCTGTGCCTGGCCCTCGGGAAAGCTGCGTTTGTCGAAAGCAAGGACGCCGCCTCCGATATCAAACATCACGCCCTCACGCAGACACGAACCGTCGACACCCTGGCTGACAACGTCTGGCAAGTCGGCGCAATCACCAAGGTCGCGAAGCAGGTTCGTGACGTCTGGGGCGAGCGAGTCGATCGAAAGGGTAATGACGTCCCATTCGACCTTTCCAACCGATGCCATCGCCTTTAGCTTGGCGAGCTTCTCGCCATAGCCGCCGCCGGTGGCGACCACCTCTATGCCCGTAGCTTCCGTGAACGGTAGATAGAAGTGTTTCTTGACAAGATCCCCATAGGCGCCGGTGCCGCCGGCCACCACCACCTGTCGCTCGCCAGCCTGGCGTGCGCGTTCGACGAGTTCATCCACAGGGGCAGCCATGACAAGCTCGGGCAATGTCAGGCCAACGCTCGCGGCCGCCACCGCCTCAGCGGCCAGGCTAAGCATTTTGCGCCTGTCTATCGGCGCTCCCTCGATTTGCAATTTGCCCATTTGTCCATCCTCCCGGTGCTGCGTGCCTGAATATGTCGTCCTTTTTAAAATATGAAATTTGGTGTAACAAACGGTTCATACATCTGTCAAGCCGCCGAAACCCTCGTTGTCGCCCTCTGGCGCAGGGCACGCCCCAAGACTAGGGTTTAGCCGCGATTTCACAGCGAATCGGGCGGGGGCTCATCAGGTTCCCGATCGCACGCATGACAGGATGGATGGTTCACCGATGTTTGCTGCGCCAAAAAAAGGCAAGGAAACGCTTCTGGGCGATCTTGCGCCGATTGATCGGCACAGCAGCCTTGGCGAGAGCGCCTACGCGACTTTGAAAGACTCGCTCATTCGAGGAGCGATGCAGCCAGGCACCAAGCTTACGCTTCGTTCGGTCGCCCAAGTCCTCGGGGTCAGTACCACCCCGGCGCGTGATGCCATCACCAGACTGATCGGCGAAGGAGGGCTCATCAACGCCGGCCCTAAAACCGTCATCGTGCCTTATCTGAGCCTTCCAGACCTCGACGAGATCACGGCAATTCGCCTTTCCCTGGAGGGCCTGGCGGCCGAGCAGGCCTCCAACCACGTGACCGAGCCGGAGATCCATGAATTGGAAAACCTACAGGAGCGCATCAATCGTGGTCTGGACGAGGGGCGATACACTGAAGTTCTCGATGCCAATAAGGATTTTCACTTCCTGATCTATCGCCGCTCCGGCATGCGTCGGCTCGTTACCATCATTGAATCGTTGTGGCTTCGCATGGGGCCGGCGTTCAACGGCCTCTATCCGGAGTTCGCGCAGTCGCGCACCGGCGTTTCCAACCATTTGTGGGCTTTGCGAGGATTGCATGACCGCGATCCCGCGGCGGTGCGAGCGGCAATCGAAAACGACATCCGCAGCGGCTACCGGCGCTTATCCTCGCAACTCGCTGCTGTCGGGGAGCAGGATGGAGGATCGATCTCCTAATTTTTTTGTTGCATCAAATTTCAAAATCTGTTTTTCCTCACCCCATATTCCTAAGGTCGCATTGTTCGATGCCGCGACCGCTCATGGAGGCGAGGTGTGATCCCTGTTCCGGCCAGTTCACAAACGACGCAAGCAGCCGCGTTCCCACCTGGACCGCTTTCACATGCGTTGTTTGAACGCGCTCATGCCGTCTTCCCGGATGGCACGACACGCGTCACCATCGAACGGGATCCGGTGCCCCGCTACATTGCCCGCGCAGAGGGAGCCTATCTGACCGATGTCGACGGAAGACGCTTCCTTGACCTCAATCTGAACTTCACCACGCTCATTCACGGGCATGGTTTTGAACCGGTGCGCGCAGCCGTCGAAAGCCAAATGAGGAACGGCACCTGCTTTGCCAACCCTACGGAGGCGGAAGTCGAGCTCGCCTCCCTATTATGCACACGTGTGCCTCGGCTCGAGCGCATCCGCTTCGTCAATACAGGCACGGAAGCCGTCATGTTCGCCATCAAGGCAGCCCGCGCGTTCACCGGACGATCCCGGATCGCCAAGATCGAAGGCGCCTATCACGGTGCCTATGATTGGGTGGAGGTCGCTCAGGCAAGCGTGCCGGATAACTGGGGACCCCCAGATCGCCCGGCGGGGACGCCTTATTACCGCGGCATGCCGGCTTCGGTGCTCGACGATGTGGTGGTGCTTCGGTTCAACGATCCAGCTGGAGCGCGTCAGTTGCTGTCCCGGCACGGCAGTGACATCGCCGCCGTGCTGATCGATCCGATGCCGAGCCGTGCCGGGCTGATCGCTCCCGCACCGGAATTCGTTTCCGCGCTCCAGGAAATGGCACGCGAGCACGGGATTCTCATTATCAGCGATGAGGTCCTCAATTTTCGTCAGGACTATCGCGGCGCAGCGGCGCGCTATGGCCTTCAGCCGGACCTGTTCGCCTTGGGTAAGATTATCGGAGGCGGCTTCCCGATTGGAGCGATTGGTGGTCTGGGCGACGTCATGAGCGTGTTCGACGGCAGCCGCGGCCGTCCGTTGCTTCCGCAAGGGGGGACATTTTCCGCGAACCCGATCTCGATGGTGGCTGGCCACGCCGCGATGGAGGCCCTCGATCAGATTGCCTTCGCCCGGCTTGAACGGTTGGGTGACGGACTGCGCAGCCGTTTGGTGGACGCCATTGCACGGGCAAATGCGCCGCTTAGCATTACCGGGGCGGCTTCGCTCTTCCGCCTTCACCCGAAGCCGACGCCTCCGCGCGAATTCCGGGAAGCGCATTTGAGCCCTGCCGAAGCCAAGGTCATGAAAGAGATGTCGCGATTTTTCGCGGCAAACGGCATCATTCTGCCAGTTGGCGCGGCGGCCTGTCTTTCGACGTCCATGGGCGAAGCGGAGGTCGATGCGATCGCCGACGCCCTTGAAACATTCCTTGCCGAAAATTCCGCGCTCCTTGAGGAGATATCGTAATGTCCACGCCTTGTGCCGAAACCGTCGCCATGCGTATCGCCAAGGCCTTAAAACGCCACGGCGTACAGCTCATTTTCGCGCAAAGTCTTCCGTCGGCGGTCATCCTGGCGGCCGAGGCGGTTGGCATTCGCCAGATCGCCTACCGCCAAGAGAATATGGGCGGCGCAATGGCCGATGGATATGCCCGACGATCCGGCCGCATTTCCGTGGTTGCAGCCCAGAACGGCCCGGCGGCTACGTTGCTGGTTCCGCCACTCGCCGAAGCGCTGAAGGCAAGCGTGCCAATCGTGGCGCTCGTCCAGGAGGTGGAGCGCCCCTATCTCGATCGCAACGCTTTTCAGGAACTCGATCACATAGCCCTGTTCCAGGCCTGTGCCAAATGGGTCAGGCGCATCATTACTGCGGACCGCGTGGATGACTATGTCGATGCCGCCTTCGCAGCGGCGGGCAGTGGTCGGCCTGGTCCAGCAGTGTTGTTGCTGCCCGCGGATTTGTTGCGGGAGATTGCGCCCGAAACTGGGCATCCGCGCCTGGCGGCGCTCGGCTCATGGCCAATCGACAGATCGCGCCCAGGCGATGCAGCCATTTCTGCGGCTGTGGAACTGCTGGCAGAGGCGCGCCAGCCTGTCGTCATGGCCGGCGGCGGGGCCCTGACGACCGGTGCTCCGCAGGCGCTTGCTCGCCTGCAGGACTTGGCACACTTGCCCGTGATGACGACCCCCATGGGCAAGGGGGCCGTGGATGAAACCCACCCACTTTCGCTGGGCGTGCTTGGCCCGCTCAACGGGCCAGGATCATTGGGGCGCCATTCGAGACGGTTTCTAGAAGAGGCGGATGTGATCCTGCTTGTCGGGACGCGCACCAATCAGAACGGAACTGACAGCTGGCGCTCGATTCCCCGCTCCGCCCGCATCATTCATTTGGATGTCGATCCGGTCGAGATCGGTCGTAACTACGAGGCGCTCCGTCTCGTCGGCGATGCGGCGGAGACGCTGGTAGCCCTGTCGGAGATGCTCAATTGCCGTGACCTTTCGCATCGCCTGGCGGGACGCGATCAACTGGAGGGAAAAATCGCGCAAATGCGTGCTGCGTTTGAAGCAGATCGCGGCGCGATTTTGGCGCGCAACGCTGCGCTGCTTCGCCCTGAGCGCATCATGATGGAGCTCCAGAGCTGCCTTACGCCCCAGACGACGGTGGTGGCGGATGCCAGCTATTCTTCGATGTGGGTGGTCGGCCAACTCACCGCCTTGAAAGCCGGTCAGCGGTTCCTCACGCCGCGTGGCCTCGCCGGTCTTGGCTGGGGGCTGCCCATGGCCATTGGCGCAAAACTCGCTGACTTCGACGGCCCCGTTATCGCCTTGGTCGGCGATGGCGGATTTGCCCACTCCTGGGCGGAGCTTGAAACAATGGTACGCCTTGGCATCGACCTCACTGTCATCGTCCTTAACAACGGCGTCCTCGGCTATCAGAAGGATGCCGAAACCGTGAAATTTGGCCAATACACCAGCGCTTGCCACTTCGCACCGGTCGACCATGCCGCGATTGCCAGCGCATGTGGCTGCAACGCCATAAAAGTCGAGCATCATGAGGACATTCTCCCCGCGCTTCGACGCGCACTTTCTGAAGACGGACCCTGGTTGATCGACATCGTCACGGACCCCGATGCCCATCCGCCGTTGTCTCTCTTTGATGGAACGCTCGACCGGTCTCAACCGTCTCGCTCTCTCATGGAGGAGGTCTGATGGTGGAGCTCGGCGACGAGATACCGGTTGCTGTCATCACCGGCGCCTCAAGCGGCATAGGCTTTGCAAGCGCCGATGCCCTCCTGCGGGCCGGCTACCGTGTGGCCTTCTTCAGTCAGCAGCCGGAACGCGTTGCGACATCCACCCGCGCCTTGGCCGGTTCTTATGGGAACGAGCGCGTACGATCCGCGGTTGTCGATCTACGCGATCCGGAGGCTGTGCGTGGATTCTTCACAGATCTCAAAGCGGATTGGCCGGGGCCGGCGGTCCTCGTCTGCAATGCCGGATACTCCCCGAAACGCAATGGCGGGCGCGTTCCCATCGAAGAAATCGACCTCGCTGAATGGCACGAAGTCTTGGCGATCAATCTGACCGGTGCGCTGGTTTGCTGCCAATGCGTGCTGCCTACCATGGCCGAGCGTCGATACGGGCGCATCGTCTTCATCGGTTCGCTCGCCGGTCGAACGATGCCGCGGATCGCCGGCGCCGCCTACACGGCATCCAAAAGCGGCCTTGTCGGCCTGGCGCGCTCTATCGTGAGCGAATACTCGCAATTTGGCATCACGGCCAACACGATTACGCCCGGTCGCATCGTCACCGATATGGCGGGTCCCACGGAGTCGCCCATCAACAAGGAATCGCTGGCGCGCGTACCCATTGGCCGTCTAGGTCGGCCAGAGGACGTTGCTCGCGCCGTTGCGTTCCTAGTGGCGCCGGACGCCGACTTCGTGAATGGCGCGGTGCTCGACCTCAACGGCGGTGAATTCACGCCGCCGTAAGTCCTTTAGGCGCCTTCGACACCGCTGACCTATCTCGGAACCGTATCATGCCTATCTCAACCACCACCTTCAAAGAACCGTCCGAGTCAGGGCAACCACAACGCTGTGATCTCATTGTCCACAATGCCACGATCCTCACGATCGATGCGCATGATCGCGTCGTTGTCGACGGCGCCTTTGCCGTGCGAGACGGGCGCATTGCCGCACTCGACGCCCAAGCGCGGATCTTCGGCCGTTACACCTCGGATACGCTGTACGATGCGAACGGTGGGGTGGTCCATCCGGGCTTCATCGACCCCCATGTCCATATCTCCCAATACACGGCGCGCAGCGTCCTGCCCTTGATGGAAGGGACCTCCGTTACGATGGGGCACTGGAAAGGCGCGCTGACGCCCGAAGATGAGCATGCGAGCGCGCTTCTGGCCTCTCTCGACTACCTGAAATGTGGGTATACGGGGTTTGTCGATCCCGGCACCATTTTTTCGCCGGACGCGGTCGCGGCTGTCGCGGACGAAGCTGGCATTCGCATCTGGCTCACCGATCCCTATGTCGCTGACGGTGCCGAGGCGCTGGCCGAAAATCTGCCTGAACTGGTCAGCCCGAATTTTCTTGCGCGCTGGCCAAGAACTCAGGACGAAGCGCTGAAGAGACTGGGGTCGCAGCTTTTTCGAAACAGAGATCCGGATAGCCTGGTCAAGGCTTTTGTGGGTCTCTACGGCGAGGCGACCGACTCGCCAGAACTCTACAAAGCCGCATTCGACCTAGCCCAGGGTCATGGTGTGCGGCTGCAAGAGCATCTTGGATACCTTCCCGCCTTTCAGCGCAAGCGGGAGCTAATGCTGAGGCGGCCGCTGCTGAAATGGTTCGAGGAACGCGGCTTCCTGGCTCCGCATGTAACTTTTGTCCACATGAACCTGGTTCGCGAAGACGAGGTTTCCCTTCTCTCCAAGCATGGGGTGCGCGTTGTCTGGTGCCCATGGGGCCAGTTGCAGATGCTCGGGCAACCCGATGCACAGGCGCGCATGGTTGAACTGCAGCGGTCGGGCGTGGCCGTCGGCATTGCAAGCGACATCCCCCGGGTCGCGGATTTCGACGCGCTCGGAACGCTGGCGATGTCCGCGGCCGCGGCTTCTGGACGGCCGGCAACGCCACGTGAAATCCTGCGGATGCGCACCCACGGTGCCGCTGCAACCGTCGGCGCCGAGGGAGATCTGGGCAGCCTTGAGCTCGGCAAGCGCGCCGATTTCGTCGTCCGGTGCCCCACCACGTCCGTCAATTTCGGCTTCGATCCAGCGCTTGAAATGGCTGTGATAGGCGGTCGCGACACGGTCGAAGCCGTGTTCGTCGGCGGCCGCCAAGTCGTTGACCGCGGGCAGGTCGCCAATCTGGACGCGGGCGCCATTGTCGCCGACGCGCATCGATCGGCACGATCGCTCGCTTCCCGAATTGGCGTTCGCGCCTGAGGCGCTCGTTAGGCAAGGCCAATGCGGGCGGCAAGTCCGCGCACCGAATCCCGGGCGCGAGAAATCACGGCATGATCGTCGGCGCGCAGGACCTCGCCCTGGCTTACGACGCATTCGCCGTTGACGAAAACGAACTCGATACTGTTGGCATCGGCAATGACCGCGAATTCCAGGGCGTAATCGCGCCCTAGATTTTCGGAGACGTCTGGCCTGCGGACCACGAAATCGGCGCGCTTTCCGACTTCGAGGCTGCCGATCTCCGAGGCGGCGCCTACCGTGGCCGCGGATCCACTCGTGCGCATGCGCAGGATTTCGCGGCCCGACGCAGCCAGGCCCGTTGCCGCGGCAGTGACCGCGACCAATGATCCGAGGCCGCTGAAATGGACGGCGCGAGGAATGTCGCTGGCGATGCCGACCTTTACGCCTGCGCGGTGCAATTCCACCATCCGGCCTTCGGCGCCGCCTCGGCCGAGCATTTGAAGTTGCCCGTAAGGGCACCATACGATGCCGACCTCATGCGCCGCCAGGATCGGGACGTCGCCGCCGTGGACAGCGTTCATGTGCACAAAGGTGACATGGCCGTTGAGAAGGCCCTCTTCGGACATGTGCTGCATCATGCTTACCCCAAATGCGGATTCCCGCTGACGGTATGGGAGGGGCGAATAGCCCAGATGCTCCTGCATCTGCACGCCGTGCTGGCGGGCGAGGTCGAAGGCGGCGCGAAACAGCTCTTCAGAATCCGTGCCTTCGCCATAAAGACCGATAAAGGCCCTCACGAGACTGTTCCGCTCTTTGTTGCGAAATAGTTGAGAGCCCAGGCGGCGAAAGGCTTCCTCCTGATTTTTCGGCCAGCGGGCAAGAAACGAATCGCTGACAAGTTCCGGAAAGTGCTTCTTGAGCTCCACGCCGGCGTCAGCGACATAAGGGTCGGTCAGCCATATGCGAATACCGAATTCTTCCGCCACCGACGCGACTGCGTCCGGCGAGAAGATCGTCCCTGGGTCGACGAAACCGGTGTAACCGCTCTTGAGGTAGTCCATGGCTGCCAGGGCTGCGCTGGCGTGCTCATCTTCTGGCGTAAGCGCGCTCTTCCAGTCACCCATCGTCACGCCGGTTCCCTCCATGCAGGAGAGAGCGCTGCGAGAAGTGTACTGGGAAATATGAACGTGAGCGTCGATGAATCCTGGATGGACAATACCGCCGCCGGCATCGAGGAACTGCCGGGGATTGTACCTGGCGAGGATGTCGTGAGCGGCGCCGACGGCAGCAATCGCGCCGTCACGAACCGCGATGGCGCCGTTCGCGATAACCCGGTCCGCTTCATCGACCGTCAGAAGCACCGCGTTGTGAACAACGAGATCGCAAACCTGCTTCTCACCGATGTCCGTGGTGACCATGTTCATGAGTTCTCTCCATGTTACAGGCGAACGGGCGCCCGAGTTCAGCTCGCATGCCTCCCGGATCCACTGGTCTTCAGGGCGACTCCGTACTGGCTTGGGCGCACGTCGTAGAAGCCCTTCACGCGGTCGCCATATCGTCGATCTTCGACGTGGCTGAACCCAATCTTTTGCGCCGCGCGAACAGCACGCTCGTTCTCCGGCCGGATCAGCGCGACCACGCGCTCCAGACCGAGTTCCTCGAATGCGTGGCGCAGGATCGCCCGGCCGAGTTCTGGGCCGAGCCCGCGACCGACAATATGGCCAAACAGGCAAAGGCCGTATTCGACATCGCTCGTGTCCTCGAAGCGGCGCAAGCCTGCCCGGCCGGCGAACTCGCTTTGCTCCTGTAAATTTCCTCTCAGGAACACCGAGAAAAAGCCGAAGCCGTTCTGCTGCCAGTCACGCACATATAGCTCGACCTTTTCGCCCGTGCTCTCGCGCGATGGAGGCTCTCCGGAAAACAGCGATTGCACGACAAGAGGATCGGTATGAAGGCGATGAATGGCTTCGAAGTCCGACATAGCCACGGGGCGCATGGAAAGTCGTGGCGTCTCAAGCACAGGCATGATCGTTCTCCCTAAAAGTCGGGTCAGAATTTTCGTGATATCAATCCGCGCGCAATGAAGACGCTCGCGATTACCGGCGTCATGAATGCGATCTGGTCTAGATCTAATCTTTCATCCAAAAATACCGCGCCGATCGTGATGCTTGCAGCCGGAACAAGGTAGTGATGCATGCTGGCGAAGGCCGGCCCGCTCAGTCTTATCAGTCGATAGTAGACGACGTAGACCACTGCCGTGGACATCACGCCAAGCAGCAGCAGGGCTGTGAGAGCGGGAGCCGTCAGGGCGATCGCCCAAGGACGCTCGAAGGCGAGGCTCAGCGGGAGCAGCATGGGAATGGCGCAGATCATCACCGCCGTTCCCGTCACGATGGCATTTGCGTCCTTCAGCCGGGCCACCGAGCGACTGGAAAGAGCATAGCTTGCGGCCGCGGCCAAAAGGGCCAGACGCGGTGCCGCGCTCCCATTCGAGTGCAAAATGGATCCCGCGGAATGGCCCAGGAATGCGGCCAGACCAAAAAAGCCAACCAATAGACCGAAGATGGTCGCGCTTGACGGCCACTCGCGCCGCGAAACATGGGCAAAGAACGCTGCGAAGAGAGGGGTAGTGGCAACCAGGGTCGCCATTTCGCTGACCGGCACGGTCATCGATGCCCAAGCGATGAGATAAAGGGGAAGAGCGTGGCCGAACAGTGCAATCTGGGCATAACCGGCCCATGAACCGAGCTTCGAGGGAAGCGAGCCAGCACGGCTGAGCCTCAGCCAGACGAGCAGCACGGAGGACGCGATCAGGAGCCTCGCCGTGGCAAGCGTCGCTGGCGGCACATCGACAACGGCAATCTTAATCAGAAGATAGGAGCCCGCCCACCAAATGGAGACGAGGGCAAGCAGGCAGTAGGCCAGGAGCGAAAAGCGGTCGCTCGCAGCGGCAATGGCGCTCTTCATGTCCGTCATTCTCCAGCCTCATGCGACGGCGGCGGAAAGCGCTGTGTCCGCAAGCCTGGCCAAAGCCCGACCGAACCGGACGACCAGCGCTGCGATCTCGGCGTCAGCCATGGGAGTGGAGAGGGCGCCCAGACCGATGCGCGAAAATAGAACCCCTTCGTCGCGACAGAACGAGATCAGCTGGGAGAGGCGCTGCTTTTGCTGCCAGGCATGATAGGCGCTTGCGTAGTCCTTCACGTCCCTATCGCCGATGAATATGCAAAACAGAGAACCGGCGCCGGTAACATGACCTCCTATGTCGGAGGCGGCGAGCGCTTCGTTAAGTTCAGACCGCGTTTGTGCTCCGAGAGCATTGAGCCGCTCGATCTCGACTTCGGTCAGCGCGCGCATGGCGGCAGCCCCCGCCACCATACTCAGTGGATTGGCGGTGAAGGTGCCGGCCTGTGAGACGGGCGGTTTGCCACGGCTGGGGTCAAATACCCGCATCGTCTCGGCTCGGCCGGCAATGGCGCCAATCGGCAGTCCGCCGCCGACGATCTTGCCGAAGGTGCATAGGTCCGGTTCAATCCCGTAGGTGGCGATCGCCCCGCGATAGCTCAGCCGGAAACTCAGAACTTCATCCGAAATGAGCAGAATTCCATGGCGGTCCGTGAACTCGCGCAGGAAACGCAGATATGCGAGATCAGCGGGCACAAGCCCGGCCCGTGATGGAAGCGGATCGATGATAACGCATGCCAGCGTCTGCTTGTGGCGCTCCAGGACCAGCTTCGTCGCAACAACGTCGTTGAACGGAATGACAACCACTTCGCCCAAGACGGACTCCGGGGTTCCTCGGTTGTACGCCTTTGCTTCTGCGGCTCCCGTTTGCCAGTCGGCAGGAGGGGGATCCAAACTCGCTTCCACATAGTCGTAATTGCCGTGATAGGCGCCTTCACACTTGGCGATCTTCGGGCGCCCTGTGATGGCGCGCGCTGCCTTGATGGCCATCATCACCGCTTCCGATCCGGTGTTTGTAAAGCGCACCTGCTCGAAGAAGGGTACCCTTGCGCAAACGATTTCGGCGAGATCGATCTCGCACTCGCTCGGATTGGCGAAACTGAGCCCCCTGCCGATTTGAGCCGCGAGGGCCGCATTGACATCGCGGTGGCCATAACCGTGGATCAGCGCCGTGAAATTGTTCTGGAAATCTAGGTAGGAGTTCCCGTCGATGTCGGTCACATACGCTCCCTTTCCTGCTGCCAGATAAAGCGGAAAGGGCGTCTCATAGACGCTGCTGCGCGTGTTGCCTCCTGGCATGACCTTCTTGGCACGCTCATGCGCAAGCCGGGAGATCGCAAGTTTGTCATGGCTGGCCATGATTCGAACCTCCAGTAGTCAGTGTCGTCCGGATGAGACTTCGTTCGGAGAAGAGCTGCCTCGATGTGAGCCGAGTTGTCGGCTTCGATGATGTGGGTGGCTCAGGCCGCAGTCAGTGTTTGTTGTCCGTAGCTCAGGATCTTGGCGCAGAGCCGTTCTAAGTCCGTCAGGTCATGGCTTGCGGTCAGGCAGATCCGTATGCCGGCGTGGCCGTGGGCAACCGTCGGGAAGAATGTCACGGAGGTGTAGTAGCCCTCATCGAGCAGCCGCTCGGCGAAATCGATGGAGGCGAGTTCGTCGCCCACCTTGATCATACGAATGGGCAAGGGTGTGTTGCGCTGATCCGTATCGATGCGCTCGTCGAAGAAGGCAATGCGCTCTGCCAAACGGCCTTGGCGCGTCTGGAGCTCGGTGGTGCGGTGAATGTCGGCCGAGGCGAGGGCGGCGCCGATGGCTGCGACGTTCGGCGAAGCCGAGAACGCATGTGGCATCGAGTAGCGGCGAAACAGAGTTTCCTGACGCGCCGTTCCAAGCATGAGCATGCCACCCGACGCGCCGAAGCCCTTGCCGAGCGAGGCCGCGACGATGGTCCGCTCGCCGAGGTCACGCGGCAATAGCGAGCGCGCAAAGCCTTCACCATTGTCGCCAAACAGCGAAATTCCGTGCGCGTCATCGATGTAGAGAAAAAGCCCGTACTTCTCCTGCAATTGAAGAAGCCCTCCGATCGGCGCGAAGCCGCCCATCGAATAGACGCCGTCGCACACATAGGCGACGACCGGATGCTTACGGCAAATCTGCTCCAAGGCATCGAGATCGTTGTGAGAAATTGCCTCGACTTGCGTCTCCTCCGCCACCACTGGCTTGTGGAAGGCAAGCGAGGCATGGGCAAGGCGGTCGAAGACCATCACGGGTCTCTGCCCGCGCGTCAGATGGCCGGAGGCAATGATAGGCAGCGCGCCCATATTGGCGACCATGACCGTTGAATACGCAATGACGCGTGCCCGAAAAAGTTGGGAAAGCGTCTCCTCAAGATCGCCTATGAGTGCGAAGTTCAGCCGCGTACGCGCACAGGACCAGTGGAGTGCTCCATACTGTTCTATTGCGCCAATTGCGCCGGCGACGATGGCTGGATGATTGTCCAGGCCGAGGTAGGAACAACGCACGTAGTCTGTGATGGTATTGCCTCTGCGCTCCCCTCCCGTCAGCGATATAGCCCTCCCTCGCACAGAGCGGGCATAAACGGCCATGAGCCCGCGGCGGTGAGCCTCTTCGAAATACAATCGCGTCCGATCGATCACCGAAGCGGTGTTGCGGAAACGACTGGTGCGCCCACCGCCTGAAGCCTCTGTTGTTTTCATCGAAAAATTTCCTTTCACAAATTAGCAATTGTAGAAGGAGGCTAGTCATTCCTGTCGCTTTATTGAAAAAGCTTTGTTAAAACCGGTACTACGTCAAAATCTGTATTTTGTGCGTGAATTAATATTAAGAGTTTTTGCGTGATCGCTTAATAATTTTAGCGGCAGGCGTCACAATTCCGCTGGAAAAGGCTTGATGGCGGGCCATCCATCAAAACAAACCCTCACGATTTTGGCAGCAGATCACCATCCATTCAGCCGATTACGGGGAATGGCTATTTCGAGATCTTGGGGGTGCGAACGCAGACGTGGCGCTATCTGTAGAAAAGGACCTTGCCACTAGGGATAAGTTGTCGGCAAAAGTCGTAGTCGGCGATGTTCCGAGTCAACAGGACAAGCCCCGATTTCGATGCCTGCAGATAAAGAGTGCAGTCATGCAGGCAGCGCAGCTTCTGGTCGTCTTGGTAACCTTGCAGGCGACAGAGCACCCCATTCATAACAGCAGCGCGGCCCAAGACGTCAGCATCGGGCGTAAGGATTCGGTGCCCGGGCATCGATCGGATGAGCTCGGACACGGCGTTATGCACGGCTGCGGTGCGGTGATCGTCGGGCTTCAGGACACCAAGCGTATGGGCCAACTCCTGGATGCAGACAGATGAATGGTTATTGTGCCGACCGTCCATGATCTGCGTCACCAACGCGGGGGCTTTGCCTTGGAGCCTGTCAATGTACACACAGGTGTCGAGCAAGAGGGCCTGCCCACCGAGCTCGCCCTCGTTCACGAAGGGCAGCTGATCATCAGGTCGGCGAGCAAGTGTTTTGGTTGGAAAGCCACGGAGCGAGCGAAGGGCTGCTTCCACATCGAATTCTGACACTCAAACCTCAATCAGAAGCCGAGTTTGATGTCTGGATCGATGGTTCCCGCGAGCTTGTTCATGGTTGCGGGAAAATTGTCCTCGAGCGCAACATTCGCGAGAGCGAATTCAAGCAGCTCGGTGTCACCCTCAATGCCCGTCTGGCGCTTGGCCTGCTCGATGAGGGCATGGCTCAAACGTGCGGTGATCCGCTCGTCCTTAGAGCCGATCAGGCCTTTGCGAATGGCAGCACGAAGCGTCTGCCGAACGACAAACTTCTGCTCGCCTGGCCTGTCCTTGTTGGCGTCCTTGCGGATTAGGCTCCGCACGCGCTTCTTTTTCGCGACGAGGCGCTGCTGCGGAGCCGTCGATGACGACGGCCTTTTCAGCGTCTTGGTCATATCACCATCTCCCACGTTGTTAGCCATTTCGGTTATTTTGTCGAACATAACAGATGCAAGCAGCCGTGTCACTTGCGAACTCGTTTTGATCACTGAAGCCGCCAGCAGGCGCTTACCCCCGGCCGCCCCCAACGCGACAACGGTTCTGTCGCTCAGGGACCGTTCTTGTCATCAAGCATGTAGCCTGCGGACCGGACCGTCCGGATGACCCTGCGAACGCCAAGCCTCAGCAGCGATTTGCGCAGCCGGCTTACATGCACGTCTACCGTACGGGCGCTGACATGAATATTGGTTGGCCAGGCAACGGCGATCAGGTCCTCGCGGCTGAAAATGCCGCCTGGATTTTCGAGCAGGTGTCGCAACAAGCGGAATTCGATCGCGCCGAGCTGGATCTCGCTTTCACCACGCCGGACACGAAAGCTTTCGGAGCGCATCTCCATGTCGCCGAAGGTGAGAACGCGGTGGCCGACAGTGCTGCGAGCCTCCGCCGTTCGCTTCGAACGCAGGGAGGCAATCAGCTTTGCCGGTACCAAAGGCCGCACGAGGCTGTCGTCCACGCCTGCTTTCAAAAGCGCGATATGCTGGTCTTCCGCGCCCGGTGCGATCAGCGCGATAGTCAAAACAGCGTGGGTCGCCGGGTCCTGCTTCAGTCGAGCGCACAACGCGGCAACCGGAAGCCCGCCGCGGCGACAGTCCAAAATGATGGCTGCGGGCGAGGTTTCCCTGGTCCGTTCGGTCGCCTCCTCGACATTGCCGGAGAGAACGGTTTTGTATCCGTCGATACTTAGGATGTAGTCAAGGATAATATAGAGTTCTGCGTCTTGTGAGCAGATAATCGCCACTGGCTCCATCGGCATGCCCGCTCCCAGTCGAAGGCGAGCGGGTCCTAACATGCGAGAGCGCGCGGGCGTTCTCTTCTCGCCGGAACTTTGCCACCCTCTCTGGTTAACCAGCTAAAAGGATGACACAGTCAGCGCCCACGGTTAGCGCAATCGGCGGCAGCGGCATAGGTGGTATAATTACCACCTTCTCGGAACGCTTTTCCGGGTCGGGAACACTACCTGCGATTTGCCTTTGCAGCATCGATCTGAAATAGTCGCTGACGCCAGTGGGGCTTAACGGCATCGATGCCGCGCCTCAATCGCAAGGCCAGGGACGGCACGAAACGTCCGGGCAGACGCCCGAGACTGTGGCTCATTTCCGTGGGTTTCAACGTCCGGCCTTAAGGCTCCCTCCGCCCGCGCCGGACGCAACCCGCGGGAGATTTTGGCATGGCACAGAACGATTACGAGGACATACTGGCAGGCGGCAATCCGTTGACATTGTGGCATTTCGGCAGTCCCTCTGAAGCTGTCGATGCGGCTGTTGGCCTTTACGGTTCGAAGGCATCGCTGGCAGCCGCGTCCGCGGCCTTTAGCGCGCGCTATGCCGGTCGCGAGGACGATTTTCAATTTTGGTTCACTGTCTTTTCGCAACTGAGACAGCAGGAGAGAGATGAGCCTCCAATGCAGAAGGCTCGCCGGTCGGATGATGTTGGGCCGGCCGCTCCGTAGCCACTGCGGCAAGGAAGACTAAAGACGCATCTCGCCCGATTATTGTTGCAGCATCAAGGCTTGTGCAACTTCAGCTTGCGTCATAGCTTCGAGAGGCTAAAAATAACTTCGAGCGGGCTTACATAACAAAGCTCCCGTTGTTTCCGTGGCGTTCATGCGAGGGAGCCAGGCAATGAATACCGCGCAAGTGCTTCACAACGCACTGCAGCTGGCTAACGCCACCAGCATCGAGGCACTAGTCGGCCTCTATCGCACGGCAATCGACCATTTCGGGTTCAGCCACTTCATAGTCACGGGCTTGCCGGGCCACGGGCAGCGTTTCGAAAATCTGGTTCTAGAGCGCTTCTGGCCTGAAGACTGGATGTCGCACTATGTCTCGCGCGATTATATCAAGCGCGATCCGGTCGCGATTGCTTCCAATGTGCTCAGCACGCCCTTCACCTGGAACGAGGCTAGGCTACGCGCCAGTGCGTTAGGCCCCGCCAGCGATCGCATCATGATGGAAGCAGCCGATGCCGGCCTCAGGGACGGCGTATGTGTACCCATTCCTGTGCGCAACGCGCTCGCCGGCTGCATTTCGCTCGCAAGAGAAGTGCCGATCACCGAGACAGATGCCATCGGACCCCTGAACGTTCTTTCTCTTACCTTCGCAAGCAGGCTCCAGTTGCTGGTCGACCATAAGCGCCGGCCTAAAGGTTTGATGCTTTCGGAGCGAGAACGTGAAGTGCTGATGTGGGTGTCAGAGGGCAAGACGGCATGGGAGATTTCCCGGATCCTCGGGATATCCGACTCCACTGTCAACAAGCACATCGCCGGCGCCATGCGGAAAACGGGCTCTGTCACCCGCACACAGGCCGTCGCCAGGGCTTTAACCGCGATGGAGATAGCCGGCTGAACGGAGCCTGTGCGTCAATGGCTAAGGATGGCCATGGCGGCGCAGGTGCCTCGCGGTGAATGTCGCTCCAAACAGGAGTGGCAGCCATCATGATTCGCCTCATCACCGGGAGCGCCGACCCCCGCCATCAGGATCTCCTTGAAGAGCACTACAGGTTGCGTCACGAGATATTTGTTGGCGAACGCGGGTGGTCAGCGATCGCCCGACCCGACAGGCGCGAGATCGACGCTTATGATACGCCGCAGACCATTTACGTGCTCGCGCTCGACGACGGTGGCGTCGTCGGCGGATACAGATTATTGCCGACGACCGCCCCCCACCTTCTGCAGGATCGTTTTTCACATCTGGTCGGCGGACCGGTGCCGCGTGGGCGTGAGATCCACGAATGGTCGCGGTTCTTCATAAGAGAGGGCTATCGCGGAGGAAGTCTCTTCCGGCAATTGATCGGCTCCGTCCCAGGGGCGTGCCAGCTCCTTGGCATAACCAGTCTCACCAGCGTCATTGAGCCTGATTGGCTGTCACGCTTCGACGCCGCCCGCTTTCGCTACCAACTGCTTGGGTCGTTTGTCGAAACCGCCGGCATGCAACTCGCCGCAGCGCAGATCGACATTCAGGAGGCTTCGGCGTCGGGCCGCGCAATCGGCTGGGACAGCTGACATTCATGCGAAACAGATCAGCGCGACAGCCACGCAACGAATGATCTATGTTCGGTCGCGATCGATTGTCGCGAGATCGCCTATTCGTGAATGAACCAGCAATTCAAAATACAGACTTTGGTCAGACGTCTTGGCAGACTTGGTGGCATGGCTTGGTGTATCGAGCTGCATCGACGCTCGCTGCTAAGTGCAAGTTGGTTCTCCAGGCGAAGGGATAGGCTCGGCACCAGCGCCCTGCATAACATTGCGATCTTGACCGGGTTAAAAATTAGTCGGTTTCTCGAACGGACCGCGTGGCGACATCTGGCTCAGCGTCAGGCTCGCACCATGTTAGAGGCTGAGCAAAAATCCCTCTACGTGATCGCTGCGATATTCGCGCGACCAAAAACGATGCAGGACGGCGATGTCTCCGAAATCGTCGCTAGCGTGGCCAAGTTCAAAGGGCGACTCGGTGAATTGCTAGGAAAAGTTGGCCGATAGCACTGCGAACCGGCCGCCCTCAACTTCGTAGTTGCGATCGAAGTGCGCTCGGATTGGGATCGATGGCTAGTGCCGTAGATTGAACCAATGTCTCGCTGCCGGCCCGCTATCGGCCGGAATGTCGAAATAATAGGGGTCGTCACGTACTGGCCTCACGATCGAGGCCGTCTCGCGGCATCCGTCGCGTCGACCGCAATCCCCGCTGTGTTTGACGCAGAGATTCGGCTCGCTGCGGCTTCCATGCCCGACTTCGCTGTGCCCCACGATCCAACCAGCCGGGCAATCGGCGTATTTTTCATAGCCGGGTTTGCCGGTTCCAGCCTCGGGACAGGTCGGCCACGAAAACCCCCAACTGGCCATGGCGGCAATAAGCCGTTCCATTGGCGGGTGGCAGGCGGGGACCCCGTGCCAGGAAGGACTCGTGGACGATGCACATAGCAAAACTTCGCATCCCCATTCGCTAGCCTTCGCGTTGAGAATGCCAACTGGAGGTGAAATGACTGCCATCGCCACGACGGTGATGATGGATTTGATGAGCCGCATGATCCTGCCTCCTGAGCACGCACAACTTACCGGTCGGTTCCAGCCGGCCGTTTCCGAGCGTCGATGAACGGCGGAGAGATCTCGCGCTTTCGTTCCGCCAGCAGATTGAAGTCGGCGATCGGTTGTCTTTGCAGCGTTCGATCGACTGCCCCGGCGCGCCACTCATCCATGTCGAGGACGTAGGTGGCCCACATGCCATGGCGAGCGACCATCGCGTAGCGTTGCCAGCTGATGTATCCCGGTGGCGAGGGGGAGTTTACCCGTGCCCAGCCAACACGGAGCATTTCGACAGCGAGGTCGTGTCCACGCGCGGAGCAACTGCCGACGTAGGCGCCGTTTGAATCGACAGCGATAACCGTGCATGTCACCCGGCTATCGCCCACTATGCGTTTCAGCCAAGCTCTGGCGAGGGGTCCGCACGGTACGGGCTTGAGGGTGCTCTTGCCATATCGCGTAGGATCGAAGCTCCATTGCGGTAGTTCGCAGGCATCGATACCGGCGAGGCGGACTTTTTGCGCTGATCGCGGGAACCAGAGGGTGCGCCCATCGATCAGCGCCACCCGACCGACGATCATTTTTGAAACAGTCTCGTTGATCGCCTGCGGCGCCATCTCCAGTCTAACGGCGTCAGCTGGCCAGCAAGGGGAGGGGAAGGCGACTGACGTCGCGAGCAGCCAAGCCAAACAGGTCGTTCGGGTTCTCATCGGTCTCTCGAACTTCCCGCTGCGGCACGGCCAAGCAAGATTGCGGGGTATTGCACATCCTTGAACTGCCAGAGACCGGCATGTTTTTCGCGGGCGACCTGCTCGGCAACGGCATACGCGGGAGAATAGGGCAGGCCATCTGGCTGCAGGGCCGCAAAAGCGTAGCCGGACGTAATCACCAGATTGCCGAAATCCAGCCGGTCGGCGCCGACCGAGGCGTAGCAGACAACGTGGGCTACGTTGGCGATGGTTGCCACGGGGGCGCAGACGGGCCTGGTATCGGCAATGAATGCCGCCAGGACGGCCAAAGAGGCTTCGCCGCAATCGGCGCGATGGCCGGATCGATCCGTATAAAACGTGCCGCGCAGGCAGGCCTGGACGCCGTAGAGATGGTATCTCTTGCCGGCGTCCATCCAGCTGTCACCACTTTCGAGCGCCACCCCGGGTCGCAGATCAAAGTACCCTGCCGGTGCAGCGGCGGCAGGCCCCGAGACGGAAACGGCGATGAGGGCGGCAAGGACCTTCATTGGACTTTGATCCTGGGATCGGCCCACATACCGTATCCACCGCGGCCGATCTTTTCGGCTTGTTCGAGATCGGGCCGCGCGAGACTGCCGTCCGCCTTCTTTGCGATCCGATGCGTACCAAGCGAGACGAGCTGCTCCTCGAACATGTCGACCGTGTCGAGGCTGCCAGGATAGTTGTAGTAGCCATAGCAGGTCGCATCCTGGACCGGGGCGTTGGCTTCGCTGACGAAGGCCCGGCAATAGATAACCTTCGGTGACTTCAACAGCGTCGCGAGCCCTCGCTCGGCATAATCGGCGCAGCTGCCGGCGAAATTCTCACGGCGGTTCACCATGTCGCCGTCGCACGGCTCGATGCCGAAGAGATGGATGGCAATCTTGTCGTTGGCCGCGAAATCGGTGGGCGAGACCGCCTTGAACCCGCTTGCTGAAGCGAAGCCCGTGCGATCGCCCACGCCGCCCTTGCCGTCATAGTACTCGATGACCAGCACCGTCTTTCCCGGAGCCGCAAGCGAGCGAATGTAGGCCTGATCGACGGGTCCAGCTGCGAGAGTTGGCATAGCCATCGCCAAGCAAAGACCAAGGCTGCAAACGCAGCGTTTCATACCAACCTTCCTCCGCAATCGCGTGGTCGCTGATCACAATGTGCTCTTTTCGCACGCCCGCCGCAAGAAAAAATCATAGGCAAATTGACATTCTTTTTTATCTGACATACCGATTGCCGCATTCGACGCTGTTTGTCTTGGATGATTTGGGATGGTTCAGCCGCGTATTCACTCACGAGCATGGCGCCTACCAGCGTCAGTCGTACTGACGGTCACGAGCTTGCATCTCGCCGTGGCTGCGTCTTTGGCCGAACAAGTCGATCGGCAGGGAGAATCTCGCAACCATTCGGAACGGCTTGTGAATTCTGCTGCCCCTCCAGACGCGGTCGACACGGTTTTTCGGAACCGTTGGCTGGACAGAGACAGGGAGTACGTCGTCCGCACTGATGGCCAAATTCAACCAACCGACAGCTCGCTTGCCATTGGCCATACGGATGGGACAAACGCTGCCATCACTAGCAATGGAAGCGTTGCCATACATAGTCAATTTGACTTATCTGAAAGCGATACGGAATACGCGTGCGGTCCTTCACCGCTAACGACTTCACAAATCGCCCAGCTGGTGGTCGGAGTGGCGCGACGCTATGGGGTCGATCCCGGCTTTGCGCTCGCAATCGCGACAACCGAGAGCCGGCTGGATCGCGATCGCAACTCGCCGAAGGGCGCGCGCGGACCGATGCAGCTTATGCCCTCGACCGCGGCATTTCTCGGCGTCGCAGACATCTGCAATCCCGCCGAGAACATCGACGGCGGTGTGCGGTTCCTCAAATCGCTGCTCGAGACCTATCGCAATCCGCTGATCGTGGCGGCCGCCTACAACGCTGGTGAGGCAAACGTCCACAAATATGGCGGCGTACCGCCGTTTCCGGAAACCGTCCGCTTCGTCGCGGAGGTGACCAATCGCCAGCTCGGCTTGCAGTTGCCGGGACCGAAGGACGGAGGCAGGAAAGTGTCCTCGCATCCGAACATTGACGACGACCCGAAGACCGGCGTGCTGGCCACCGGAGAAGCCCGCCGGTGGGTTGGCGGCGTCATGCAATTCTAGAAGGAGGCCGACATGAAGAACCAGATCGTCCCTAATTTCGCTTCGCCAAGGGCGCGGCCAGCATTTCTCCTGCTGGTCGTTGCGGCGCTCGTAATCACGGCCGCAGAACCGGCCTTTGCGCAGCAGACATCGGGCGCTTTCGCCCCGCTCGAGACCGCCGTGCAGATGATCGTGGATTTCATCACCGGGCCGTTCGGTCGGCTGCTGGCGATCATCGCGGTTATCGGTCTCGGCTTCCTCGCCTTTGCTGGTCGCCTGTCCTGGTTCACCGCCGGTGCCGTCGTCATCGGCATCGGCCTGGTCTTCGGCGCACCAGCGATCGTCGACCAGATGATCTCTGCGGTCGGGAAGTGAGCCATGAACGAGCCCTCCGACGACAAGCCTCATCTGACGCCGCTGGTGATCGGCCTGACGCGGCCGCCGATGATGTGGGGCATTCCGCTCACCGCTTTCTATCTCATCATTGGCGTAACCCTGATCGCATTCCTGGTGACGACCAGCTTCTGGGCCGCGGCCATCGCGCCGGTCGCCTATCTGGCGCTCTTTGCTCTCACCAGCCGCGACATCCGTATCCTGGACCTCGCCCAGGTCGCCGGCCGCCGCACGCCCCGGACGCCGAACAAGTTGTTCTGGGGCACGAACTCCTACGGACCATGATCATGTTGAGCGTCGTTGCGAATGAGCTGGGCTTTGGACGGGAGCATCGGCGTGAACGATCGATCGCGACACACATTCCCTATATGCGGCATCTCTCCGACACCGTGATCGGTCTCGAAAGCGGCGCGGTGCTCTCCGTGATCAAACTCGATGGTCTGTTCTTCCAGACCGAGGACCAGGCCGAGCTTAACATGCGGGCCAGCGTCCAGAACACCTTGATCCGGGCGCTCGGATCAAGCCGCTATTCGCTTTGGTCGACGGTCATCCGCAGGCAAGTCAAACCGGAGCTTGGTGGGTCGTTCTCCGATCCCTTCTGCGATCTTCTCAATGGACGCTATATGGCGGCGCTTGGCGAGAAGCGCATGTTCACAAACGAGCTCTACCTCACAATCGTGCGGGCCGGCATGCGCGGGCCGCTTGGAAGCGCCGAGGCCATTTCACGGCTCTTCGATCGATCTGCCAGACCGGAAGTTCGTCAACAGCGCACGCATGAACGCATAAACGAACTGGAAGAGGTCATCGGCAACGTCACGCGCGAGTTGCAGAAATACGGTGCGCATGTTCTTGGCATCACCTATCGCGACGGCGAACCTTATTCAGAGCCATGCGCTTTCTTCAACGCCATACTGACCTGCGGCCTGTCGCGGCCGATGCGCCTGCCACGTATGGGGATCCGGAGCTATGTCGGAACATCGCGGCTGCACTTCTCCAGGCGGACCTTGCTAGCGCAAGGAGCGACGGAGACCGACAATCGCTTCGGCGCCATGCTGTCGATCAAGGAGTATCCGCCGTTTTCGGGTCCTGGCATGCTCGACGGGCTGCTGCAGGTCAACCACGAGTTCATCCTCACCCAGTCCTTCACGCTGGCCGACAAGCCGGTCGCACAGGAACGGATCTCGCGTCTGCAGCGGCAGATCCGCGCCTCCGATGAGGCGGGCAGCACGGTCGAGACCGACATCGACTTTGCCCTGAATAGCCTCCTCAACCAGGAGGCGGTCTTCGGCTACCACCATTTCAGCCTGCTTTGCCTGTCGGGCGATCTGACCGGGCTCGACAAAGCCGTGTCGGAACTCGGCGCCTGCCTCACCGACATGAACGTCAACTGGCTGCGCGAAGACCTCAACATGGAGGCCTCGTTCTGGGCGCAGCTTCCCGGCAATCACACCTACATCGCCCGCTCCTGCATGCTGTCGAGCGCCAATTTCGCCGGCTTTTCTTCCCTCCACAATTTTGCGACAGGGAGGACGTCAGGCATGCATTGGGGTCGGCCGATCTCGATCCTGGAGACGACGTCGCAGACGCCCTACTGGTTCAACTTTCATCAGCGCGACGTCGGCCATTTCCTGGTCACCGGCCCGACAGGGTCTGGCAAGACCGTCGCGCTCACCTTCCTGCTCGCGTAGTCGTTTCGCGTTGCGCCCGAGCCGAGAGCCGTCTTCTTCGATAAGGACGAAGGCGCCTCGATCTTCATACGGGCCATCGGCGGCAACTACGAGGTCCTGCAGCCGGGGCAGGCGACCGGCTTCAATCCGCTTCAGCTGGAAGACACCGCCGCCAACCGCGAGTTCCTGCTCCGCCTTTTGAAGGCCATGCTGCAGCCCGCCGACGGCGGCGGCTTCGCTCAGGAAGAGGAAGACACACTCGAGAGGGCGATCGGCCGCATCTGCCAGGAGCCCCTTGAACAGCGGACCCTCGCCAATCTTTCCGGACTTCTCATGGGGCGGTCGCGCTCGGAGGCCAACGACCTGCAATCGCGGCTGAGGCCCTGGTTCGAAGGCGAGAAGGCTTGGCTGTTCAACGCGCCGCGCGATGCGCTGTCCTTTTCCGGCCGGCGCATCTTCGGCTTCGACACGACGCACGTCCTCGACAATGTCGACGTGCGCACGCCGGCGCTGATGTACCTCTTTCACCGCATCGACGAGTTGCTCACCGGCAATCCTGTCCTGATCTTCATGGACGAGGGCTGGAAGCTGCTGCAGGACCCAGCCTTCTCCAGTTACATAGTCGATAAGATGAAGACGATCCGCAAGCTGAACGGGATCGTCGGCTTTGGCACCCAATCCGCCGCCGACATTGCGAAGGCGGCTCAGTCACATACGCTGATCGAGCAATCCGCGACAAACCTGCACTTTCCGAATCCGCGCGCGGATGAGGAAAGCTACATCCGTCGCTTCGGGCTGACAGCCAAGGAATTCTCCTTCATCCGCAACACGCCACCGGAGCGGCGGACCTTCCTCATCAAGCACGGCAACGATTCCGTCATCGCCCGGTTGGACCTCTCGGCGATGCCAGACATCGTCAAGGTCCTGTCCGGGCGCAAGGACACGATCGAGGCCTGCGCGGCGCTGAGGGCGCGCTTTGGCGAGGATCCGGCGGCATGGCTCTCCGAATTCTGTGGCTGGGGGAGGGCGGCATGATTCGACGTCTCCCTCTCATGCTTATCCTTCTGAGCACACCTGCTGCGGCCGACATTCCGACTATCGACGGGACCGTGCTGGATGAGCGCCGGGATCGCAACGACGAGACCACCAAGATCGACAAGGTCGACCGTGACCGCTACACGAACAATGAGAGCGTTACCTGCGCGGTCTATCGACCCGGCCGCAAGGATGACCCGGTCGCGGCAGCCAACGCCAACCCCTCGATCGCCGGCCTGGTGCGGCGCGTGGCGCGGGAGGAGGGGATAGACGAAAACCAGTTCCTGGCGCTGGTCTATCAGGAGAGCCGCTTCAACCCTTGCGCCAAATCCGGCGCCGGCGCGATCGGCCTTGCCCAGCTTATGCCGGGCACAGCCGCGGATCTCGGCGTCAATCCCTACAACATCGAGCAAAACCTGCGCGGCGGCGCGCGCTACTTCAAGCAGCAGCTGCGACGCTTCGATGGCAACGTCTCACTGGCGCTTGCCGCCTATAATTCCGGCTCGGGCAATGTCGAGAGCTATGGCGGCGTCCCGCCGTTTCGCGAAACGCAGGATTATGTCCACAACATTACCCAGAAATGGCTGCCGGCCTTTGGCGGATCCGACAAGTCGGCCATTCCGCTGAACTATGGCGGCACGAGTACAGCCTATGAAAGCATGCGCTCAAGCACCGTCAACGCCATGGGTCTATCGAGTGCCACAGGCGATGGGTCAGGTGATGTCGCATCCTGGTTCGAGCAGTTCGGCGGAACCGCAACCGGCACGGTGCAGGACAGCTGGGACCAGAACTCCGGCGCCCGCAACGCCAACATAGACATGCTGAACCGTATGGTCGCGCTGGGGGCCAGCTTCGCCGATCTCGTCAATTCCAAAAACGCGGTTACCCTGAGCGACATTTCGGGAGCCAGCCGCTCGGGCCGCTATCAGGACAGCGGCGGCGGAAGTTCGCAAGACGTCACAGGCTTCTGTGACGATCGTACTGGTCTCTTCTGGGATTCCAAGGCGAAGGCTTGCGTCAAGAAAACCGACCAAAACGCCGAGCTGCTCCTCCCCCAATGATCGGAGGCCCTCTATGAAATGCTTTCTCGCTCTGGTCGCCACGACCGCCATCGGTACGACGGTGGCGCATGCCGACATTCCGGTGATCGACAAGACAAATTATGCCGTCGCCAAGGACACCGCCGAGAAGACCGCCAAGATCCTCGACACCAACAAGGATATTCTGACGACGGTCGATAAGACGCTGCAGGCGGTTACCGGCGACCGCGGCAGCGATGCCGCGTCGCTGAAGGATATCGCGATCGGCAACGGCTTCAGCGTCACCTCGGTGCCGTCCTTCGATAGCCTCCTGCAGAGCGGCATGCCCAATTTCGGCTCGATGGGGCCCGAGATCGCCAAGGCGGCGACGCTCTTCGTGAACGGGCTGCAGCTGGTGAAGTCGCTTTCGGGCAAGGACGACAGCTCGCTCGCCAGCGACAAATCCTATGAGGAGCTGGTGAAAACCGTCCTTGGCGTTTCGGCGCTGATCACCGGCTCGCAGCAGGCGGTCGAGACCCGGCGGTCGGCGCTGGAAAGTGCGGGGCAGGGGATAGGCAGCTCGAAGGACATCAAGGGATCGATCGATCAGAACACACAGCTCCAGGTGCAGACCGGCCTCACCCTCAACGAGATGATCGGGACGATGAACGGCGCCGTGCAGTCGCTACAGGCCGACAATCAGCGCAAACTCACCGACATTTCCAACACCAGAAAAGCGCTCACCTACAAATGAGCAAGGCGAGGATTTTGACGGGTATGATCGTTCTCGCGATCACAGTTGTCTCGGGAGGCTGCGGCACGCCCAAGGAGAAGAGCGCGCCGTGCAAGCGGCCGGCCAATCTCACCGGCTATTCCGAGGATACCCGTACCGAGTGCGGTTCCATGCGACTGGTCAACCCGGGTGGCACAGCTGCGCTTGCGGCGATCGATAGTCGCGCATAGCAATCGGAGTAGGGCAGGGCGGTGGAGGATTTTATTGGAGAGCTGCTGCAGCGCATTGATGCATCCGGCGAGAATTTTTCGCAGCGCGCATACGAGGCGTTAGCCAAGGACATCGAGCCGCTGTTGAGGCTGCTCTTCGTTCTGGTCGTTCTGTTCTACGGAACGCAACTTTTTCTAGGAACCTCCCGGCTGAGCGTCGTCGAGATCATCAGCCGTCTAGCCCGCGTCATCATCATATTCATCCTTGTCGGCACCTGGTCCAACTTCGATGCACTCATCTATGACTGGCTGACGAAGGTGCCGGAGGCTGCCGGCCGCGCGGTGCTGGCCGCCTCGGGTACCGGCGTCACGGAGCCTACCAACGGGCTTTCGCAGATCTGGAAAACGGCCAATGTTGCGGCCTCAACCTTTTCCGAACAGGCCGGCTATTTTTCGGTGCTGCCGGCGCTGATCGGCATGGTGATCATGGTCTTCGCCGGGCTCTTCGTGGCGATCGCGCTCGGCATCCTGGTCCTTGCCAAGGTGATCCTGTGGGTGTTGCTCGGCACCGCGCCGATCTTCATCTCTTGCATGTTCTTCAATCCGACACGCAACTACGCGATCGGCTGGCTGAATCAGTCGCTGCTTTATGCGCTGATCCCGCTCTTCGTCTATGTCATCGCCGCCTTCCTGATCGCGGCGATGGCGCCCGAACTCACGAAGATCAACGCGATTTCCGGCAATCGGGAACTGAAGCTCAGCGATTTCGCCGCCTTTATCATGCTTTGTCTCGCAGGCTCCTTCGTCCTCATCCAGATCCAGTCGCTCGCCCAAGGCATCGTCGGCGGTCTGGCCACACCAATCGGCCATCGATCACGCGCCTTCACCGACCGCGGCATCATGCTCGGGCGCATGGCGATCGGTACGTCCTCGCGTCAGATGCAGGCCGCGGTCCACCGGGTGCAGGCGCAGCTTCATCCGCCGCGCACGCTTGCGCGCGAGGCGATGCAGCGCGCGATCATGGCTACCGGAACGCCCAGATAGACGATCGAACGATACCGATGATTGCCCGAACCAACCTCGACGGAAAGCATGGCAGACAGCACCGACGACAGACTGCGATCGTACTTCCAGGAAGGAGAGATCTGGGAGGCCGAGATCATCAAGCGGGCAAAACGCTCCAGCCGCGTTGCCTGGTTCTTCGCCCTGGTTTTTGCGGGGATCGCGGCGTTCAGCCTCGTCGCCGTCGTGCTGATGCTGCCGCTGAAGAGCTTCGAGCCTTACCTGGTCGAGGTCGACAAGAACACCGGCTACATCGAGGTGAAGTCGGGCCTGACGCGGCCCGCCAATCTCACCGAGCAGGAGGCGGTAACCCAGGCCAATGTCGTGCGCTATATCCGCAACCGCGAAGCCTACGACCCTTATGCGATCGAGGAAAAATTCGGGATCGCTGCCCTTCTTTCGACTGGCGATGCCGCGCGCGAGCTGCAAGCGCTCTACAGCGTCGCCAATCCGCAAAACCCTGCCAAGGTTTATGGCAAGCTGAAGCGGGTGCTGGTCGACATCAAATCGGTCAGCTTCCCCAACAGATCGACGGCGATCGTGCGCTTCTCCACCACCGAGAAGAGCGAGACCGAGGCAATCGACCGGCATTGGATCTCCGTCGTCCGCTTCCGCTACACCGACACGCCGATCAAGAACGAGTGGCGCTTCGAGAACCCGCTCGGCTTCCAGGTCACCAGCTACCGGCGCGACCAGGAGACCGTGACGCCGGGGAGCGAGTGATGGGGACGAAGATAATCCTCGCCACGGCGTTGTGCCTTTCAGTACTCGGCTCTGTGGCAAATGCCGCGCAGACGCCGAAGGGCGGGGCTCTTGATCGGCGCATCACCAGCGTCGTCTATCAGGAGAACAACGTCGTCCAGGTCTTTGCCACCTATGGCATCTCCACCATGCTCATTTTCGACGGGGACGAGAAGTTCCAGACGATCTCGCTTGGCGACACCGACAGCTGGCAGGTCGTCCCCGCGGAGAAGGGCAACATCCTTTTCGTCAAGCCGATCGCAAAGAACGCCACCACCAACATGAACGTGGTCACAACCAAGCGCATCTACTATCTCGAGCTGCGCGACAACGCGCCGGAAGCGGCTAGGGAGGTCTTCGGCATCCGCTTCATCTATCCTGAGAAGAACCTCAACGCTTCCTTGCGCAAGGAAGCCGAGCAGCGCGCGGCCTGGCCGAACATTGCCGGCATCGACAAGGCCAACGTCAATATCGACTATTCCTTCTCGGGCGATGTACGGCTGAAGCCGCTGATGGTCTTCGACGACGGAGCCAAGACTTTTTTCAAGTTCGACCGCCGCGTGCCCGCGATCTTTGCCGTCAACTCGGACTTCTCCGAGACACTCGAGAATTTCCGCAAGGAGGGCGACTACATCGTCGTCGACGGGACCGCCACGCAGTTCACGCTGCGCGACGGCGACCAATGGGTCTGCATCTTCAATCTCAGAAAACCCGATTTTGGCGCGCCTGATCCTGGCGTTCTTGGACCGGAAGAGGATCCTCACGCGATCAAGCGCAGGAGGAGCGGCAATTGATCCAGCGCAGCCCCGAGCTTGAGGCCCTGGCTAGCCGTGATGAGCCGACGATCTCCGACAGAACCGTTCGGCGCAAGCAGTTGATCGGCGGTGGTACTCTCATCCTGGCCGGCATGATTGCAGGCTACTTCGTCGTCGCCGGCGGGCGGCCGCAGCAGCGCGACATTCTCGCCGGTGACGAGGAGTTCTCCACCACAACGTTTCGGCCGCCATCGTTTGTTCCCGATGGTGAGCCGCAGCCGAAGCCGACTGAGCCTGAGGTCATCCAGCTGCCCCCGCCACCTCCGCCACCGGCGAAGGAGGAAAAGCATTCCGATACCACGGAGTTCAACGTTCCGCCTCCGCCCGCGGCCACACGCACGCCCGAAACGACGGCGGTTCCGCCGGAAGATGAATTCCCGGAGCGCTACCGCTCGAACATGATCGTCTTCGACAACAAGGCTTCGAGCGGCGAACAGCTCGGATCGGCAGCCACGGAAGGGCAGGGCGCCACCGTCGCCGGCGAAGATCGCAACAGCAAATTCCTGGCGGCAGCGATCCGCCTCGGCGACCGCACCGCAAAGGCCCGGAAGATCGATCGCATCGACGCGCTGGTGCCGGAAGGAACGCTGATCCCCGGCATCCTGGAGACCGCGATCGTCAGCGACCTGCCCGGCCAGATCCGCGCCATCGTCTCGCAGGACATCTATTCCTTCGATGGTAGGCGCGTCCTCATTCCGACCGGCACGCGCCTCATCGGCGAATATCAGTCGGACATCGTGCGCGGCCAGACGCGGATCTTCGTGATCTGGACGCGCATGCTTCGCGATGACGGCGTCAGCGTTCGCCTCGGTTCCATCGGTGCCGACAGCCTCGGCCGTTCCGGCCTGACCGGACGGATCGACAACAAGTTCCGGGAGCGCTTCGGCGCCGCCATCCTGCTTTCGATCGTCGGCGGCGGCGCGAGCTATCTGACCGGCTTAGGCAGTCAATCCGCGACGGACAACAGCGACGACGGTCAGCGTGCTGAGGACATCGCCCGCACCACGCTCGCCCAGACCATTTCCGACATGGCCAATCAGGCGCTTAGCGACAGTCTCAAGATTCCGCCGACCATCAGCGTCGCTCAAGGCGAACGCATCTTCGTGTTCGTGCGCCAAGACCTCGACTTCTCGGCGCTCTACGATGATCCCTTATCCGAAGCGCTCAAGGAGATCCGTCATGAACGTGGTCTCAACTGAGTTCGGCCGCAACGATCGCCATTATTTTCTCTACCGCGCGCTGGAGCCGCTGAAGCCGTTCCTCAATGACCCTCGTGTCGTGGAGGTCTCGATCAACCGTCCGGGCCATGTCTATGTCGAGCGGCTAGGCGACGAGCATATGGCGTTCTTTTCCGTTCCCGAGCTGACGACGGCAGAGATCGTCAACATCGGCGAGCGCGTGGCGGCCTCGACAAGCCAGTTTATCAGTCCCACCAACCCGATCCTGAGCGCTGCCTTGCCGACGGGCGAGCGCATCCAGGTCGTGCTGCCGCCGGCGGCACCCGACGGCGGCGCCGTCTCGCTGCGCAAGCAGGTCCTCAGCGATTTCAGCCTGGACGACTATCGCGATAACGGTGCGTTCGAGCGGGTTTCCGTTGCCATCGGTAGTGTGAGTGATATCGACCGTGAACTGATCCGGCTCCTCCGCGCAGAGGATGTCCACGGCTTCGTCCGGTCAGCGATCGCCAATCGCGTTTCGATCCTCATCAGCGGCGGCACCTCGAGCGGTAAGACGACCTTCCTCAATGCCTGCCTCAAGTCAGTCGACAGCCGCGAACGCATCGTCACGCTGGAAGACACGCGGGAGCTGTTTCCACCCCAGGCAAACTCGGTACATCTCTTGGCATCGAAGGGCGACCAGGGCACCGCCAACGTGACAATCCAGAGCCTGCTCGAGGCCTCGCTTCGCATGCGCCCGGATCGCTTGTTCGTCGGCGAGGTGAGGGGATCGGAAGCCTTCACTTTCCTTCGAGCAATCAACACCGGACATCCAGGCTCGATGACGACGGTGCATGCCGATACCCCGCTCGGCGCTTACGAGCAGCTTGCCATGATGGTCATGCAGTCGGGCCTTTCCGCTGCCTATCCGAAAGCAGACCTGCTCTCCTATATCCGAAGCGTGATCCCGATCGTCATTCAGCTTCGCCGCGACGGCGGCCGCCGCGGCGTATCAGAGATCTTCTTCGCGCGCATGGAATGACCATGACCGGCACCCTGCGCCTCGTCTATCTCTTGTTCTGTCTGGCGATCGCATTCGCCATCTGGCTGCTTGGCTATGGCTTGGCGTTGAAGCTTCTCTACGGCGACGCCCGCGTCATCGAGGCCACGATCACCACGAACCCGTGGGCACCTCTTCAGCAGCTCGCGCTCTATGCCGACAATCCGGTGCTCCAGCGGGTCGGTCTTGGAGCCGCCGCCCCCGCGCTTTTCATCGCTGGCATTGTTGCCTATGTCGGTCTTCGGCCAGTATCCAACCCCCTTGGCGATGCGCATTTTCAGACAATGGCGTCGCTCCGCCGCGGTAAATGGTTTCGCCGCAAAGGGCACATTCTCGGGCGTTTCAGCCGCCAGATCCTGCGCGTCGATGACGAGCGGCATCACCTGGTCATCGGACCGACCCGCTCAGGGAAGGGTGCTTGCTACGTCATTCCGAACGCGCTCACCCATGAAGGATCAATGATCGTCACCGACCTAAAGGGGGAGATTTTCCGGTCGACGGCCGGCTACCGAAAATCGAAAGGCAACCAGGTCTTCCTCTTCGCGCCTGGATCGGATCGCACGCACCGCTACAATCCGCTCGATTTCATCCGGCCCGACCGCGGTGACCGCACGACCGATATCCAGAACATCGCCACCATTCTGGTTCCCGAAAGCGTCGACTCCGAAAATTCGATCTGGCAAGCAACCGCCCAGCAGGTGATGGCTGGCGCAATTAGCTACATCAACGAGAGCGTGTTTTACCGCGACCGGCGCAATCTCGGCGAAGTGACCGCCTTCTTCAACAGCGGTGTAAACCTTCAGGCTCTCATGGCCCTCATCAAGGAAAAGGAGCCGAGCCTCTCGCGATTTACCGTCGAGAGCTTCAATGCCTATATCGCGCTTTCCGAGCGCGCCGCGGCTTCCGCTCTGCTCGATATCCAGAAGGCCCTGCGGCCCTTCCGCAACGAGCGGGTGGTCGCAGCGACGTCGGTGACCGATATGGATTTGCGTGCTCTGAAGTACAGGTCGATCTCGATCTATCTGGCGCCGAACATCACCGACATAACGCTGTTGAAGCCGCTGCTGGCGCTTTTTGTCCAGCAGACGCTCGACACGTTGCTGCTCGAGCATGATCGGCGGCCGCTCCAGGTCTATTTCCTCCTCGATGAGTTCCGCCAGCTGAAGAAGCTCAGCGAGATCACCAGCAAGCTGCCCTATGTTGCCGGCTACAACATCAAGATGGCCTTCATCGTCCAGGATCTGAAAAACCTGGACGAGATCTACGGCGAGACCGCGCGGCAATCCCTGATGGGAAACTGCGGCTATCAGCTTGTCCTTGGTGCGAACGATCAAGCGACTGCCGAGGCCGTCTCGAAAAGCCTTGGTCGGCGCACAGTTCGCTACAAGACCGAGTCGCGGACGATCGAATTGATGGGCCTTCATCGCCGCACCAAGGTGGAGCAGCTAAGGGAGCGGGACCTGCTAATGCCGCAGGAAATCCGTCAGCTCCCCTCCGATAAGATGCTCGTGCTTGTCGAGGGACAGAACCCGATCCTTGCTGACAAGCTGCGCTTCTTCGCAACGAAGCCTTTCCGAGAGCTAGAGGCTTTCTCACGCAGCCACGTTCCTTCCGTTCCGGCAATGGAATTCCTTCCGCGAAGGGCCGTTCCTGCGACGACCGAGACCTATGAGAATTCGGGTGAGACCGGCGAGGTTTCATCCGGCCAACGACATTCGGCCGTGCCTGCTGACACATCAAAAGGAAATGGCAACTCTGAGGGATTGGTGCGCGGAGTGCAGACGGTGGAGGCAATTGAAGCTCAATTCGATTCGGCTGCGCGGAGATTGAAGACTCTTGCCATCAGATCGAGAGCTCTCCAAATCCGGAAGGGAGGGAGGGACTGGTCGGCGATATTCGACGAGACGGTACCAGATGCCGGACCGGAACTCCGGCTGGAGACAGGGATAATCCCTTCCGGCCCTTGATGAGGGACCATGTACTATGGCATGCACGGCAGGATTTAAGGTGCAACGTCCCATTGCGCTGAGGGTGACGTGCAAGCGGTCACATTATTAACACTCTGGTGGATGCTGTAAGCCCACTATAAGGATTGCTCTTCTACTTTCGACGACCTTGCGTCAAGATTGGTCCCACATAGGCGCGTCGAGGCAGGAAACCCAACGGGCGTAGAAAGACCCGCTCGGTCACGAGCCATCATTTTCGATAGCGGCCTTTCTCGCACCAGTACCTGACGAGAACACCTGGCTGTGCTTGAAACAGATCGGCGGCAATCTGACAGTTTTCGTGATTATAGGCTTCGCTCTCGGTTGCATCGAAGGTCGCAACGTGGATTCGCATCTCTCCCGTGACCGAACCACGATAGAGGGTGTAGGTGCTTGAATCGTCTGCCTGCGCGCTGCAAGCCGCCAAGCAGCCAGACGCGGGGAGCAGTTTCGCCAGCAGCTTCATTTCCCCTCTCCCCTCCCTAAAGCGGCGGCAATTGAGCGTCAGACTGATTCCGGCAGCGGGAATTCCTCGTAGCCGCCTGGCAAATCGAAGGGCACTTCGTCCATGGGCTTTACAGTTGTTCCGACCATCCGGATCATTGGGACGCCGCCGACTGTTTGATTGCCGACCTTGGCTGTCTGCGTAAGAAGACGATGGTTGCGTACCTCGCCGAGGTATTTGCCTTTGACACTGACAATTTGATCCCGTCGCCGAAAGCCAACGTGGCGGCCGTCTTTGCTGTAAAGAGCGCCCTCGTAGAGCCATCCAAAATATTCGCCATTCCATCGGTGCACGAAGATCACGGCCGTCCCCCTAGCGGTCTAGTTCTCGACTTATACAGGCTCTCCTTCGTCTCGCCGCCTCAAGGAGTGTGGGTGGGCTGGCGGGCGGCCGGATGCTGCCGCTAGGGCGATGCCGATATACGTTGGCGGTTTGTTTGACCTCCTTCATCTCTCTATCGAGTTTGACGCCGGCGGCCAGGAGACATTCGCACGGTTTGTAAAGGTCGAACCAATCTGGCTCTCCCACTGAATAGCTCAAAGCTTCAGCAAGAATCGGCTTGCCAGCAGCGGAGTTGAATCTTCTTTGCGCAAACGAAGGTGCCGGATTGTCGATGACAATTTGACCATTCTGGTCGAGGATTTGAAATTTGGCCACGCCCCTACCAAACCTAAAGTGCGCTGTCTCCAACTCCATAATGAAATCTACCAATAGCCGGCCCTCGAACGAACGGACCGTACCAATCACATCAACATGCGATTGGCCGATAATTCCGGCGACGATCGCATTCATTTCCCTGACGGCCAACTTACCGGCGTCATAGGCTTCACGCGGGGTTGAAACAGCGCTCAATTGGGCCGCCTTCAAAACAAAGTACTCCTGCCCATCTTGGCTGAGCACTTCAACCGATGGGTCGAATGGGGCCGGAAACAGATCCAGCCAATCACGTCGATCCGCTGTGTCAGCTTTCAGAAGCAGCCACATTTCGCGCCTCGCGCTCCGGCCTGTTCGATTCCACTCAGCACAGCGTCTCACACGCCACGCCGTCGCTGTCCCGATCCAGCTTCCCGCCCCACGAGCAGTTGTGCAGATACCATTGGGCCTCATCACACGAGCCAATTTGCTTGCACGTCCGCCGCGGTTCGCACGAATAGCCGCTCTGCGCGACCAGCTTGCGGCTGACGATGCCGAGCGGCTGGCTCGCCGGCGCCGCGGCGCCGGCATGCGACGCACGCCAGTCCCATGGCGCTTCGAATTTGCCGACCCACAGACCGACCTTTGCCGCTTCCGCCTTCGCCTGTTCAGTGGCGTAGGCGCCATGGCTGTAGCGCGGCCAATCCAGGGCCTGGCCGTGCTCGACCATCCAGGCGGCGACGCTGGCGCCATCAGCGCGCCGGCAGTTGCCGACAAAGCGGTGATAGCGGTCCCAATCGACGAAGCTGCATTGCACCGGCCTCGAGGCAGCCAGGAAGGTGTCGAGCGCTTCGGCCGATCGCCGGCCACACGGATATTCGAAGCCCTTGGCATCATCGCAATACTGCCGGCTCTCGGGCGCGTCGATTCCATTGAAGCGGATACGCTGGCCATGGATTTCGACCGTGTCGCCGTCGATGACGGATGCCACGCCAGCGATCGGTTCCGGCTTCGGCTCGAGCAAGTTCGACAGGTTGAGCTCCGGCAAACGGTCGCTGTGCTGCAGGAAGGCTTGAGCGGCCAATGCGCCGGCCGCAGTGACCGTGACAACGATCAGGCGCTGCGGGACGCTCGCCCATCTGCGTGCGCGCGAGCGCCTGGCACCGGCGCGCTTGCGCCATTGGTCAGAACGATTGCCGTATCGGTATTTGTCCACGCCCCCTCGCTCCCCGAGGGAGGATGCGATTGTTTCTGCCTAGAGTCCAGAAGAGTGCGTACATGGCCAAGTCAGCGCAACCAAACCATCCGCCGTTGTCGCGAAGCGCGTCAATGGATTTTGGGGATTTTGGCGATGGAGAGGTCTTGGAAGACCGCACACCACAAATTGAAATCGGCCAGTCGCCCGGCGAAGTGTGCTTCCATTGCACAATAGGCCGCTGCTGTCTGCGCTTCCGGCCCATAGAGCTCGATTGCAGCATCTGCCGCATCGCTAGGACTGGCAAAATCTGAAAGCCTCAGTGCCGCGCCATTGTCAGTCCGGAGCATGACGCCTTCCTTCTGTTCAGCGCCTTTCATTCAACGGGGTGGCGAATGTATGCGCCCCAGCAACATCAGCGAAACATGCGAACGAAGGAAGGGGCCGCTAGCTGGAGCCGGCTTTTCTATTGCTCGGCCGTCGCTTTGGGAATCTGAGGATCTTGGCCTCGGGTTCCGGTTCAAGCGGCTCATGACCAGGCCGCTCATGCCAGAAGACTTGGCGCAGATCGCGTTGGTCGACCGGCTGGCCACATGCAGGGCAATTGTAGAAGTGAAGGTGCTCGTCGATCTGCCGCCCTCCATGCAGTTTGCCAGGAATCGGGGGGCCAAGGTCAGATAGCTTCGTCATGCGGGCTGCAACATCCGGCCATGCTAAATGTTCCGGAACTATTTTAGCTAAAGCTGATTGAATCGCCGTTCCACGAGTCCAGTGCATGCGTTTGAAGTTCATTGAGCCGCTGATGCCGACCTTGGTTGAGAAGCCTCCCGAGGGCGAAGGCTGGATTCACGAGGTCAAGTTCGACGGCTACCGATCGCAGATGATCAAGGACGTGGGCGGCGTGCGCATCTTCACGCGGCGCGGTCTCGACTGGACGGCGAAATACCGCGACCTCGCCAAGGCGGCCGACGAGCTTGAGGTGGAAAGCGCCATCATCGACGGCGAGATCATCGTGCTGGACGATGCCGGGCTGTCTGACTTCGGCGCTCTGCGCAAGGCAATCACCCGCCGGCAACATGACCTCTATTTCGTCGCCTTCGATCTCCTGCACGTCAACGGCCACGATCTGCGCGACATGCCGCTGGAAGACCGTCGCGAAATCCTTTCCGAGATGATCCCCGAGGGGCAGCGCATCCAATTCAGCCAGGCGCTACCAGGGGAGGCCAGCGCTATCTTCCACCTGATCGACGAGGCCGGCATGGAAGGCATGGTCTCGAAGCGCAAGGACAGCAAATATCGCAGCGGCCCATCAACGAACTGGCTGAAGGCGAAATGCTATACCGTCGAGGAATACGCGCTGCTAGGCGTCGAACGAGAGCCAGGCAAGCCTGCTTTCGCCCTGATGGCCGATCGGCAGACGGGGCAGTATGTCGGCTCAGCATTCATCAACTCCAGCCGCGCCATTCGCGAGCGGCTATGGAAGCGTGTGCAGGAGCACGCCGGGCCGGCGCCCAAAGGCATGAAGCGGCCGGCAACGCAATGGGTAAAGCCGGGCATCATCGGCCGCGTAAAGCATTTGCGCGGCGAAGAGGACTTGCGTCACGCTTCGCTGCAGGATTTCCGCGAAGAAAGTTGAAGCCACGGTCAGCATCTAGAGCGACTTGCCCGCCCGGATCATTGCTCTGGCAATCGCCAACTCTGCCTCGACCTTCGCATTCTCTTTCTGGGTCATGTTGTCGGCCGCGATCAGCCGGCGCAGCGCGCGCATCACCTCGCCACGCGTCCAGCCTACCTCAAGCATGCAGTCGACGATGGCTTGAAAGCCGGGCTCCATCGCCTCCTGACAATCGACCTCGCGATCGGCGTACTCGCAATCGTGCCTTGGTGCATTAATCATGCGTTGCCGTCCACCGTGCTCTCTTCGTCCAACTGGTGCGGCACCGGCAGATAGGCATTAGCCACCAGCCACTCGGCGATGATCGTATCCACCAGATCCAGCTTCGCCTTACCCATCTCAGCAGCTAGGCCGCTCAGTACCTCGTCGGTCCGGGGGTCGAGACTGAGCCCGCCGACGTTTCTGAGCAGTAGCGCGGCTCTCCGTAGCATTACTTGCAAATCGGCTCGCGAAGCGTCTGCGATCTGATCGGCGGCGCTTTCCAGTTCATGCACGAATTGATCACGAGACATCGCTTGTTCCTTAAAGGAATTTCTCTCCTTCGTCCCGATGCTCAAAGCAGAACCAGTCCGGGGCATGCTTCGGCTTGGCAAAGCCCCATCCCGCATCCTTGGTGCATCCGCCGTGCTCGCAAGCCTGGTGCTGTACTCCCGCCGGAGTGGCGTAATCGGGCTCGGGCAATCTGACTTCGTCGGCCATGAGCGACAGTGAACAAAATAGGAACAAAATTGTCAAGAGCCTCTTGACCGACCAGGAATATGTTCCTTATTCCTCAAGGCGATCTGAGCAGGAAAGGCTATGCGAAAGCGCCAGAACGCGCCGAGTGGCGAAGCTATGTCGGAATTTGAAATGGCGGCGCAGCAGGCCATCGCTGCGGCCGGCGGTGATCCCGTGATTGCGCTGCAGAATGTTCTGGCCAGGAACGTGGAACTCGAACGTGAGCTCGCGCCGTCGCGCGTGGCAATTTCCAACGGCTTCTCTCGCGGATGGCATAGGGCGCGATCCTGAATGGCAGACACGGCCGAAGACAATTTCCGCATCGAGGTATGGGACCGAGAGGAAAAGACCCACCTCGAAACAATATCTCGATCGCCGGACGCGATGGTCAGCCAGGCGGCTTGGCAGGCAGCGATCCGGCGCCGGCCGGGCATGCTGCTAATCCACTTCAACAGCCGCCACGTCATGGAAAAGATCATCACGCCTGGCGATGTGAAAATCCCGCCACAGACGATTATCGATGGCAGCATTCACGCCGGTCTCGACGTCGCGCTCGGGGATCTGCGCGAATGGCACAAGCTGCGGGCGTGGTGCAAGAATTGCTCCCATCACGCCGAGGTGAAGGCGGCGGCGCTGATCCGCCGATACGGCAAGGACGCGCTATTCAGCACGGTTGAGCGAGCGCTTCTCTGCACGAGTTGCGATCGTGGCGGGCCGGTCCGGCTGGAAATCCACAAACTGCCCCGGAACTAGGCCCGACGAGACACGACCGTCCTATTCGTCGCTGTTCTCCTCGTCGTTTCCATCGTCAGATTGGTTATTACGACTTGCGTCATCCGCGTGCTCTTCTACGAGCGCCTCGGCGGTCACGTATGGGCTTACATCCGAGCTTGGATAGTCTGACTTACTTTGCGCCTACAACAGATGTGGCGGCGATGTAGAAATGTCGCTCGCTCTGCAAAGTAGAAATGTCGCATTGGCCGTTCCAAAGGGGCAGG
>NZ_VFTI01000026.1:0-102388 GCF_006439515.1 Mesorhizobium sp. B3-2-1
GTAGGGGAGTAGGGGAGTAGGGGAGTAGGGGAAAAGTGTACACGCCGGAGACTGCAAACCTACTACCATACTCCCGTAACTCTACATCTTGTCGATCACCGACTGGACGCCTTCCGTCGGCGCGTCGACCGAGGACCCGGCCACCATGATGGCGGCGACGATTGCCTCCGGATCGTTGACGACCAGCGGCTTGACCCGTTGCGCCGTGTGAATGAAGCCCTCCGCCGCCATGTGGTCAAGCATCGCCGTCATCGGGTCCCAGAATCCGTTGATATTGCCGAAGACGATCGGCTTGCGGTGATGGCCGAGTTGCGCCCAGGTCATGATCTCGACGATCTCCTCGACTGTGCCGATGCCACCGGGCAGCGCCACAAAGGCGTCGGATTTCTCGAACATCTTGTGTTTGCGCTCGTGCATGTTGTCGGTGATCAGCAACTCGTCGAGCCGGTCAAGCGCGGTTTCGGTTGCTTCCTTGTTGATGAGGAAGCGCGGGATGATGCCCGTCACCTTGCCGCCGGCCTTGAGCGCGCCTTCGGCGACGGCGCCCATGATGCCTTTGGTGCCGCCGCCATAGACCAGCCGCAGTCCTGACTTGGCAATTGAGCGTCCAAGCAGGTGACCGGCCTTGACATAGATTTCATCGCGGCCCGGAGACGAGCCGCAATAGACGCAGACGGATCGAATCGTGTTCATACCGATGATTGGTGATTGGGTCTGAAAGCGCGGTCAAGCCCCAAGGGCTGAGAAGGCCGGGCTTTTTCTTGTCGGTCATGGCAAAACACGCTAGACCGGCGTTAGGTGGCTAAGGGGCAGGGAAGTACATGGCGATCAATCCATTGAAGGCGTTCTTGTTCGCGGCGGGTGGGACCGTCGCGGCCGCGGGAACCGCCTATGTATCGGGCGCACTCGACCCGTATCTTCATCGCACGCCGCCGGCGGAAGTCGCGGCGTTGACGCCGCCCGCGACGCCGAAGCCGGCCGATCCGGGCACGGAAGGGCGCCTGCCGGCTCCGGCGGTGCCGGCCGCTCCGGCCACGGCACCCCAGGCAGCAGCCCCGGCGGCGCCCGCAACCGATGCGGCGGCGCCTGCGGCGCCCGCGACGGCGGGTCCGATCGCCCCGACTTTCGACGTCGTGCGCGTCGAGGGCAACGGCTCGATCGTCATTGCCGGCAACGCGGCGCCCAACTCGAAGGTCGAAATCCTCAACGGCACGACGGTGATCGGCTCCACGGTGGCTGGTCCCGATGGCGCCTTTGTCATCGTGCTCGACGATCCGCTGAAGCCCGGCGACTATACAATCGCCTTGCGTTCGACGGTCGGCACGGTCGTGACCGCCTCGGCGCAGACCGCCGTGGTCTCGGTGCCGGCGAATGCGGCCGGCCAGGTGCTGGCCATGGTCGAGGAGCCAGGCAAACCGGCCGAACTGCTGACGGTCCCGGCGCCCGAGACAAAGCCTGCGCCGGCAACCGGCGACCAGGCTGCCGCTCCAGCGCCCGCCGTGCCGGCGGCGACCGCGCCAGGCGTGGTTGAAGCAAAGCCAGCTCCGGCGGCACCGGCCGCGCCCGCTGTGACCGAACCCAAGATCGTCGTCGAGGCGGTCGAGATCGAAGGCAACAAGATCTTTGTCGCCGGCCTCGCCGATCCGGGCCGCAAGGTGCGCGCCTATGCCAACGACATTCCGCTCGGCGACGCACAGACGTCGTCGGACGGCCATTTCCTGGTCGAGGCGACGCGCGACATTCCGGTCGGCAGCTACACCATCCACGTCGACGGCCTCGATGCCGACGGCGTGAAGGTGGTGGCTCGCGCCGCAGTGCCCTTCGAGCGCGAGGCGGGCGAGGCGGTCGCCGCCGTTGCACCCGCCGAGACCAAGCCTGCGGCCGCCGCTGCTCCGGCCGAGACCGCACCGGCCACCGATGCCCCGGCCGTCGTCGCGGCTGCCACGCCGCCGAGCGACGTGCCTGAAATCGTGTCGCCCAAGCTCGAACATGCCGCCGGCGCGGTCATCATTCGTCGCAACGATACGTTGTGGCGGATTTCACGGCGCGTCTATGGTCACGGCACGCGCTACTCCACCATATACCTCGCCAACCAGGACCAGATCAGGAATCCGAACCGCATCTGGCCGGGGCAGGTGTTCAAAGTCCCGGAAAAGTCGAAGGAAGGCGAAGCCGCCGACTTCAAGGCGATGGGTGAACAGGCGCCCACTGCACGGACGAAGACGGAATAGCGAGAGACCGGCAATTCCGGCGATCTACCCATCGGTCTAGCTTGCCCTGTCATCGGTCATCGTCTATCGCCGATGAACGATGACAGAGTGCATCCCCATACCAGACCACGCCGTCTCGGCACTGTCCGTCTGCATGCCGGACAGCCGCGCTGTCGCGGCGCGGTTCGCAGCACTTTCGCATCCGGCGCGGATCGAGATACTGAAGCATCTGTCCGCCAGCAATTCCTGCTGCTGCCGTGAGGTCGTCGACCATTTCGATCTGGCGCAGTCGACCATCTCCCAGCATCTGAAGATATTGGTCGAGGCCGGCCTGGTTCGGTTCGAGCCCGATCGTCAACGATCGCGCTATGCTGTCGATCGCGCGGCACTTGCCGATGTATCGGCATCACTGAGCGCACTCATCAAGTCCTGCTGCTCCGGCCGCTGACCCTCTCATCCAAAAGGCAAGAAAAGTGGCCGAAAAAACCGTATCCGCCGACACCTCGACACTCACGACATTGCGCAATCTCTGGCCCTATATGTGGCCGGCCGACCGCGCCGACCTGAGGGCACGGGTGACCTGGGCGACGCTGCTGCTGGTCGTGGCCAAGGTGACGCTGGTCGCCGGTCCCTATTTCTTCAAATGGGCAACCGATGCGCTGGCGGGAGGTTTCAAAACGCCCCCGCCGCTGCCGTCGTTCATGCTTGCCCCGGTGATGCTGGTCATTGCCTATAATGTACTGAGGCTCGTCCAGCTCGGCTTCAACCAGCTGCGCGACGCGCTGTTTGCCCGCGTCGGCCAGCATGCGGTGCGTCAGCTTGCCTTCCGCACGTTCGTGCACATGCATCAGCTGTCGTTGCGCTTCCACCTGGAGCGCCGCACCGGCGGCCTGTCGCGCATCATTGAGCGCGGCACCAAGGGCATCGAGACGATCGTGCGCTTCATCATGCTCAACACGGCGCCGACGATCCTCGAATTCGCGCTGACCGCCGGCATATTCGGCTTCACCTATGGCTGGAAATATGTGGCCGTGGTGGCGATCACCGTCTGCGTCTACGTCTGGTTCACCGTCAAGGCGAGCGACTGGCGCATCTCGATCCGCCGCGACATGAACGACAGCGACACCGACGCCAACACCAAGGCGATCGACTCGCTGCTCAATTTCGAGACGGTCAAATATTTCACCAATGAGCGCATGGAGGCCGAGCGCTTCGACCGCTCTATGGCGCGTTACGAGATCGCCGCCACCAAGACCTGGACCTCGCTCGGCTGGCTGAACTTTGGCCAGGGCTTCATCTTCGGTGTCGGCACGGTCGTCGTCATGTGCATGTCGGCGCTGGAGGTGCAGGCTGGCACCCAGAGCGTCGGCGATTTCGTTTTTATCAATGCCATGCTGGTGCAGCTTTCCGTGCCGCTCAACTTCATCGGCTTCATCTATCGCGAAATCCGGCAAGGGTTGACCGACATCGAGCACATGTTCGACCTGCTCGACGTGCCGCAGGAGATCATCGACAAGCCCAGCGCCAAGCCGCTGTCCGTCGGTGCCGGCAAGGTCGAGTTCCGAGACGTCCACTTTTCCTATGATCCGAACCGCAAGATCCTGAAGGGCGTCTCCTTCGAAGTGCCGGCCGGCAAGACGGTTGCCATTGTCGGGCCGTCGGGCGCGGGCAAGTCGACCATCTCGCGGCTGCTGTTCCGCTTCTACGACGTACAGGGTGGTCAGGTGCTGATCGACGGCCAGGATATCAGGGATGTGACGCAGGACAGCCTGCGCGCGGTACTCGGCATGGTGCCGCAGGACACCGTGCTGTTCAACGACACCATCGCCTACAACATCCGCTACGGCCGTGTCAGCGCCGGCGAGGAAGAGGTGCGCAAGGCCGCCGAACTCGCCCAGATCGGACCGTTCATCGAGAAGCTGCCCGACGGCTACAAGTCGATGGTCGGCGAGCGCGGGCTGAAGCTCTCCGGTGGCGAGAAGCAACGCGTGGCGATCGCCCGCACCATCCTGAAGGCACCGCCGATCCTGATGCTCGACGAAGCCACTTCGGCGCTCGACAGCCACACCGAGCAGGAGATCCAGGCCGCGCTCGACCTGGTCAGCAAGGGCCGCACCACCATCGTCATCGCCCACCGCCTGTCGACGGTGATTTCGGCCGACGAGATCATCGTGCTCAAGGATGGTCAGATCGCCGAGCGCGGCACCCATGTCGAGCTGATGCGAAAGCACGGCCTCTACGCCTCGATGTGGGACCGCCAGCGCGAGGCGACCGAAGCCGAAGAGCGGCTGCGCATTGCCCGGGAAAGCGACGAACTGGGTGTCGTAGTGCGCCGGCGCACGTCGGAGATGTCGTAGCTCGAAAAAAACCTCTTGACCTCAACTTAAGTTGAGATTGTAGACCGTGCCCGAGAGCCGAAAAACAGCATCCTCGAGGACGGAATCAAATGGATATCAGCGTTACGGATCAAAGTGTTAATGGCGGAAGCGTGTTTAGGGTCGACAAGTTCGTCGTACCCGCCAATGCTCGCGATGAGATCCTCGCAAAGGTGAAGATGACGCATGAGTTGCTGCGTCTGCAGCAAGGCTTCGTCCAGGATTTCCTGCTCGAGCAATTCTCCGGACCGGGGGAATTCAACCTCGTCACCATCGTCGAATGGGAAAGCCAGGCCGCCGTCGACAATGTGGTGCCGATCGTCAAGGCGGCGCACGAGCGCATAGCCTTCAACCCGCAGGAGACGATCGCCCGGCTCGGAGTGCGGGCTGATATCGCCAACTATCAGCGCGTGCCTGGACTCTAGGGAAAGCGCTACGCGCTTTTCCCGGGAAAACCGCTGCGCACTTTTCCTGGAATTGCCCTAGCCAGGCCAGCCCACGCCCGGTGCCGGCGCTTCAATGGCGAGCACCTGGCCGGTGCGGGCGTCGCTTGTCATATGCTCGAAGCCGCGCCACTCGGCGGCGGTGATGAACAGCGTTTTCCTGCCCGCACCGCCCAGCATGCAGGCAAAGCAGCCGCGATCGGCGATGACGGTCTGCAAGACGTCACCGCCTTCGCGCACCCGCACGCAGTGCTTGTTGGGAACATCCGCGTACCAGACAGTCCCTTCGGCATCGAGGCAGATGCCGTCGGGATATCCGTCGAGTTCAGCCCAGATGCGTCGGTTGGACAAAGCGCCGTCGGCGGCGATGTCGAAAGCGGTCAGCCTGTTGGCGTGGGATTCGGCGATGATCAGCGTCTTGTTGTCAGGGGTCACCGCCATGCCGTTGGCGAAGGCGATGGTGTCCGCCACTTGCCTGACCTTTCCATCCGGTGTGACCAAGACGATGGTGCCGGAGCCGAAATGCTGGTCGTGTGCCGGCGCGGGCCCGCCGCCATTGACATAGATGTTGCCCCGCCCATCGACGACGATCTCGTTCCATGGACTCTTCGACAGGCCGCGCAGATCGGCGTGGGTGACGAGCGAGCCATCGGCTTCCTGCCGCAACAGCAGGCCCTCGCGGCCTGAGACAACCAGCAGACGACCATCCGGCAGCCAGTCGATGGAGTAGGGCAGCACAGCCGGAACCCTGAGCATGATCTCGCTGTTGCCGTGCGCATCGACGGCAATGATCTCGCCGGTGCCCCAGTTGCAGACCCACAGGCGTCCATCATGCCAACGCGGCGATTCGCCGAAGGCGAGACCTTCCATGACGATATGCGCTTTGTTGCCGGATGATATTCGCATGATCAGGAACCTCCGTTGCGCGCGTCATCAGCCCTGTGATGAGGCGCTTCTCACCAAGGACGGGCGAGAAGACGATTTGCCGACAGCGGGCTTAATGTTTTTCGCTCACGAAGAAACACTCCATCGGCGTGACCGTTGGCGCCGCATGATGGCGGGTCTCAATTGCCATCCTTGATGACAAGCGCCTCGCCATCGCGGCGGAAGCTGAAGACAAACCCGCGCCGCCCATTGTCGCGTTGCGGGCAGGGGGTGTTTCGGCTATTGAGGCCGGACCTGAAACAGGGACCGCCCCATGAGCCTTGTCGACACGGTCAAGAACGCGTTCGTACCGATCCATCGCGAAGGTTATCCCTTCATCGCCGCCTTTGGCGCGGCGACGCTGTTCCTCGGCTATTTCTCCTCGATCCTCTTCTGGATCGGCCTGATCCTGACCGCCTGGTGCGTCTATTTCTTCCGCGATCCCGAGCGCGTCACGCCCGTCGATGATCGTCTCGTGGTGAGCCCCGCCGATGGCATCATCTCGGCGGTGGGACCTGCCGTGCCACCGCGCGAGCTTAGCCTCGGCAATGTCGAGATGACCCGCATCTCCGTGTTCATGAACGTCTTTTCCTGCCACGTGAACCGCTCTCCGGTGCGCGGCCGCATTGCCAAGATCGAGCATCGCCCCGGAAAGTTCCTCAATGCCGAGCTGGACAAGGCGAGCACCGAAAATGAGCGCAACGGCCTTGTCATCGAGAGCCCCAACGGCACGGTGGCGGCAGTCCAGATCGCCGGACTGGTGGCGCGCCGTATTGTCTGCTGGACCGAGGCCGGCGCTTCGATCGGCACAGGCGAGCGTTTCGGCCTGATCCGTTTCGGCTCGCGCGTCGACGTATTCCTGCCTTTGACCGCCACGCCGCGCGTTGCCGTTGGCCAGACCGCGGTCGGCGGCGAAACGGTGCTGGCCGAATTCGGCGGGATCGCCGGCACGCCCCTCGTGCGGATTTCCTGACGGTGGGCACGCAGTATAAAAAATTCGAAGCCCATGCCAGCGGCGGTCCGCGCATCCGCGAGATCCCGATGCGCATGGTGCTGCCTAATCTCGTCACCGTGCTTGCCATCTGCGCCGGCTTGTCGGGTATCCGTTTCGCTTTCGAAAATCGCTTTGAAACTGCGGTGGTGATGGTGCTGCTGGCCGCTTTTCTCGACGGCATCGATGGCCGCCTGGCTCGCATGCTGAAGGCGACCTCCAAATTCGGCGCGCAGATGGATTCGCTGGCCGACATCGTCAATTTCGGTGTCGCGCCGGCCCTGGTGCTCTATGCCTTCCTGCTCGACCGTGCCGGCTCGCCGGGCTGGATCGCGGCACTGCTGTTTGCGATTGCCTGCGGGCTTAGGCTCGCGCGCTTCAACGTGCTCGACGACGAGAAGACCGAACGCCCAATATGGCAGTCCGAATATTTCGTCGGTGTGCCGGCGCCGGCGGGCGCCGTGCTGGTGATGCTGCCGCTCTACCTCTATTTCCTGCGCCTTGGAGTGGAGCCCAGCAGGCCGGCCGCCTTCGTCGCCACAGGCTTCACCATCCTGGTCGCCTTCCTGCTGGTCAGCCGGTTGCCGGTCTATTCCGGCAAGAGCATCAAAATCCCCGGCGACAGGGTGCTGCCGGTCATCCTCGCCGTCGTGCTCTACATCCTACTGCTGATGACCTACCCCTGGTACACGCTGACGGCATCGGTGGCGGGCTACCTGATCTTCCTGCCGTTTTCCGTGCGCGCCTATTCCAAGCGCGCCAGGCTGGAGGGCGAGAAGGTGCCGCCTTCGGATATAGGTTAGGGCCTCAGGCCCCGGATCAGCAAATCGGTCCAGGCGGACGCGAAGCGGTCGTCGCTGACCTCGATCGAGCGCTCGGTCCAGATCGCTTCGAAGACGCGGAACATGGCGACGCTGCCGACGATGACGGCGGCGACCGCGTCGCTGTCATGGGGGCGCAGTTCGCCCTGGCGCTGACGCTCCCGCAGCCATTCGGCGACTGCGTGGTAGGTGTTCTGCATGATCTCGCCACGCGCCGAGGCCTTCAATTCCGGGAAGTGCTCGAGATCGCGCCACAGGATTCTGAGCATGTCGCGATTCGCGCCGAGTTTTTCCAGCATGCCCTCCACGACCCGGCGCGCCCCCTGATCGACAGCAAGCGCCTGTTCGCCAAGCTCGGCCCGTCCCTCCCGTGCCGTTCCGACAAACCGGTCGATAGCCGCGGCAAGCAGCGCTTCCTTCGAGGGAAAGTGCTTGTAGAGCGCACCCGAGCCACGCGACAGGCCGGCGGCCTCCTGAATTTCGGGAACGCTGGTTCGGTCATAACCGCGCTCGGCGAACAGGCGGATGGCTTCGCGTAGAATGCGCTCGCGTCCTGCGGATGGCGGCTTCATGGCTGTTCCTGTTCACTCCGATCCTGGTGGCGGGGATTCGGCGTCCGACAATAACATCCCCGTGCGAAATCAAGGATCGCTCACGGCGCGCCTCCGCCCTGCTCGGAAAGCCATGCCTTCCATGTTCTTTCTCCCAGCCGCTCGCTGGTTTCGACAAGGCCCAGGGCAAGGCTTATCTTTCGACTGACCGGAAACGGCAGAATGAGACGCCGCAGCCCGAGCACATCGCGATATTGTCGAGCGAATGTCGAAAACGGCATCACTTCGGGTCCGCCAATCTGCGGGCGGACGCCGCGTTCTCCATCGCTGACAGCCTGGGCCAGATAGCTGGCGACGTCGCGCGTATCGACGGTATTTGAGGGCGAGGTCGGCAGCGGCCAGACCGGCAGCCATCTCAGCCCGGCCAGCATCTGCGCCAGAAGGTAAAAGAATGGGGTCGCGCGGATGACCGACCACGAGAGCGGCGACGTCCGCACAAGCTGCTCGCCCGCCAGCTTCACGCGGCTATAGGGCAGGGTGCTGAAGTCGAGGCCGACGATCGACACGAAGATGAAATGTGAGACATCGGCGCGCTGCGATGCGGCAAGCAGCCGCCGCGTGCCCTCGACGTCGACATCCGACGGACTGGAGAAGAAATCGATCGGCCGCATACCGCGCCTGGCGATCGGCGACAGCGTCGCTGCATGGATGACCGTATCGATGCCGCCAAGGGCTTCTTCGACGCCTTCGCCCGTTGCGAGATCGCCGAGCGCCCATTCCACGGAGCGGTCCGGCCCGGCTTTCCTGGCCAGCAACCTGACGGCGTGCCCGGACGCAGTCAGTGCCGGCACGAGATCGCGTCCGAGATGTCCGGTGCCGCCGGTGACGAGGACTTTTGCCATTCGGGATCTCTTTCCCGTGCAAAGGAGGTGTCATATCGCGCTGGCTGAAACAGGCATGCCCAGCGTCTCTTGGCTCGGTGAGTGAGTAATCCCTCACCGATGATTTGTCCATCTGAATGGCTGCGTCACGACGGCGCAGTCTCGGTCAGGCGATCCCGAAAGGGGGCGTTTATACGAGTCTGGCGTGGGCGATCACTAAGCTGCGACGCCAAACCCCAGCCGGTCGATCGCCAGCTTCCTGGTCGACACATAATCGGTCTTGCCCGAACCGAGCACCGGGATTTCTTCGACCTTGACGATGTCGTTTGGCACCATCAGTTCGGCCGCTCCGGCCTTTTTGCCGAACTGTCGCAGTTCCTCTGCGCTCGCATCGTCAGCGGTGGTGACCAGCACGATGCGCTCGCCGCGCCTCTTGTCCGGCACCGCCACCGCCGCGTGGCGTTCTTCCGGCCAAAGCGACTGCACCAGCATCTCGACCGCGCCCAGTGACACCATCTCGCCGGCGATCTTGGCGAAGCGCTTAGCGCGTCCGCGAATGCTGATGAAGCCTTCGCGGTCGACGGCGACGATGTCGCCCGTGTCGTGCCAGCCGGTCAGGGGCTGTAGCTCGCCGGGGCGATCCGCGGTCATGTAGCCCATCATCATGTTCGGTCCTTCGAGCCACAACTGGCCGGCATCATTGATGCCTTCGACCGGCTCCAGCTTCATGCGGATGGCCGGCAGCAACCGCCCGACCGTGCCGTCGCGCCCATGGATCGCGGTGTTGACGGCAACCACGGGTGCGGCCTCGGTCAGTCCGAAGCCTTCGATGATCTCGGCCTGGAAGCGTTCGCGATAGACGCGGCGGGTATCCGGCTTCACCGCCTCGGCGCCGGCGACGACGAAGCGCAGGCTGGAGAAATCCCCGTCCTTGGCGGTGCGCGCATAGTTGGCGAGGAACGTGTCGGTGCCGAACATGATGGTCGGTTTCACCTTGCGCGCGATCTCGGGGATGATCTTGTAATGGAGAGGCGAGGGATAGAGGAACAGTTTTACCCCGGTGACCAGCGGCAGGATGGTGCCGCCCGTCAGGCCGAACGAATGGAACACCGGCAGCACGTTGAGCAGGATGTCCGCCGGCGAGATGGTGATGCGCGCCTCGGCCTGCATGGCATTGGCGAGAAGGTTCTTTTGCGACAAAACGACCGCCTTCGGCGTGCCCTCGGAACCCGAGGTGAACAGGATCACGCCCGGCTTGGCTGCATCCTGCCGCTGCAGCGGCAGGCGCCACAGCAAGGCGGCCGCAAGCTTGTCCAGCGTGGTGACGCTGGTCCGCAGATCCTCCAGCCACAGCAGCCTGGCGCCGCCCTTTTCGACCGCCGCGACGACATCGGCGAGATCGGCCTTCTCGACGAAGGCGCGTGAAGAGACGACGGTGCGGATGACGGCCGTGCGGACCGCCGCGGTGACGCTCGCCGGCCCGGCCGTGTAGTTGATCATCGCCGCCACTCGGCCCGCCGACAGAAGGCCGACGAACGACAATACGACGCCGTTGGCGTTGGGCAGCATCACTCCCACCGCTTCGCCCGGCGCCGTCACCGCCTCGAAGCGCCTGCCCAGCACGCGCGCGCCGATGAACATCTTGCGGTAGCTCAAGGCCCCCGAGATGACATCTTCGATGATGGTGTGCGAGGCGCCGACACGGTCAGCGGCATCGCGCATGGCCAGGAACAGGCCGCGATCGAGGTCGGTGCCGAAAAGCCGGGCCTCGGCGACGCGGTCGAACAGCGCATTGGTATTCGAGGCCTGGTCCGGGTTGCGCGCCACCAGTTCGGCGATCGTCATCGGCTCCAGAACACTGATCGAGAGCCGTGGAAACCAGTGACGCGGTGCCTTGTCCCTAGGTGTCAGCGAGACCGGCAGATTGCGTGCACCGGCGACGAAGATCGGCACCATGCGGGCATCGGCCTGCATGGCGATGCGGGTGACGGCGCGAAACAGCCGAAACGTCTTGACGTCGGGCTCGACCGCGTCCGGCAGGTAGACGGCCAACCGGCCCTTGCCCTTCAGCACGCGCACCAGCCGGCGGCTGACGAAGACATGTTCGGCGTTGAAGGCAATGGTGCGGCCAAGTTCGCGCCAGGGTTCGAGCCAAGGCGAGCGCGCCGAAACCTCGTCGAGTATATGCAGCGTGTCGTCGGGCAGCAGCGACAGCATCAGCGCCGGCTCGAAGCGCGACTGGTGCGAGATGACATAGATGACCGGCACCTGCGCCTTGCGGGCGACCCTGATGCGATTGTCGCTGATCCGGTAGGCGAGCTTGAACGGCACGTAGAGCAGCGCCTGGGTGAAGCGCAGGCCGAGGCGGAATTTCTCAACCGCCCCGATCAGCAGCAAGGCCACAACCAGACCCGCAAGCAGCGCCAGTGTCAGGATCATACCGCGTCTCTCCCAACGATTTTGTCATTGCGGCTCTTGTACGGCCGCTTCCGGGGGCAGAGCCTAGCGGAAGTCGAGGCAAGGTCAATGCGGAAGGGGCGCCCTCACGCCGCCTTCAGCCGCCCGCTGATGAAACGGAACTCCTGCGTCTTGCCGCCATAGCCATAGGCGGCTGCCGGGACCTCGTGCACGAAAGCATAGCTTTCCTGGTGCACGCCGCCCAGCAGGCGGCCAAAGGCGTCGAAGATCGTCTTGAGATAGGCCTCCAGTTCGAGCTTGGTGTTGGTGCCGTCGACCACCTTGATGTCGAGCCAGAATGTGTTGGTGCCGTGCTCGGCGAGCGACTTGCCGCCGGCGAACCAGTGCTGTGGGTCGAGATAGGAAACGGCAACCGCGGTGAGCGTCGGGTCCTTGCGCAGATGCGCGGCGGTGATCTCGGTTATTTCTCTGGCGATCTCGGCGGACAGGGTGGCGTCCGGCTTGCCGGTGACGCCGACATTGATGATGGGCATTTTTCTTCTCCTTTGTTTGACCGGCGTCGGTCGCCGTCGGAGAGACCGTGCCATCATTCCAGGATCAAAAAAATCGAATTGTTTTCAACTTAAGATTCGATAGTATCGAATTATGGAAACGCTCGATCCCGACCTCCTCAGAACCTTCCTTGCGTTCGTCGACAGCGGTTCGCTGGCGCAGGCGGCGGCCAATGTCGGCCGCTCACCGTCGGCGGTAACGGCGCAGATGCAGCGTCTGGAGGAGATAGTCGGCGAGCCGCTTCTGGCGCCGCAGGGCAGGGGGCGCGGCCTGACGCCCACAGGCGAGGACCTCGTCGGCCACGCCAGGCGCATTCTTGCGGTACATCGCGAGGCTTGGCTCGCGCTGAAAGGCGCACGCGCTGCCGGGCGCGTCGCCATCGGCACGACACAGGATTTCGCCGATAGCGGCCTGCCGGACCTGTTGCGTGCATTCGCCACCAGCCATCCGCGCGTCAGGCTCGAACTGCGTGTCGGCCGCTCCGCCGAACTGGCGCAGGCGCTGGAGGCCGGTAGCCTCGATCTGGCGACCGTCATGCGGCGGACGGCGGCGCCGGACGAGGTCGGCGTGCTGCGCGAGCCGATGATATGGCTGTGTTCGAGCAAGGGGCTGGCCTCGCGGCAGGAAGAATTGCCGCTGGCGCTGCTCGATCCCTATTGCGGGTTTCGCGAGGCGGCACTCGCCGCGCTCGATGCCGCGGGCCGCCGCTATCGCATCGCCGCCGGCAGTGCCAGCCTGGCCGGCCTGCGCACCGCGGTGAATGCCGGCGTGGCGCTGACCTTGCGAACCCCCCGCTTTGCCCATTCCGGCATTGTCGAGGCGCCCCGCGAACTTGGCCTGCCGCCTGTTCCGATGGCTGAGTTCGCGATCCGGCTGCGCGTCGGCGCCGATGCGTCCGCGAACGATCTGGCGGCGTTGCTGGCTGCCAACCTGGCTCTCTCCGGATCGCCTGGTTGATTTCAGCGAGGCCGCATTCCGCTATCAGCCTGTTGGCAAGGAAAAGCCGACCTGCGGTCGAGCCGGTCTACACAAAGAAAAAGCCGACCTTGCGGTCGGGCTGGTCTTGGCAAAGAAAAAGCCGACCTTGCGGTCGGCTTGGAGGTAGGACGGGCCGAGGGGTTTGGGGGGACTTGGGGGGTGGCCCGTCGCACCAACAATGTCCGGGCAAGGTGATGGTTCCGTGACTTCCGAAATTTTTTAAGAAATATCTGACGACGCTTGCCGGGAGCGTGCCATCAGCCAGTCGCGGCCGGCGTGGGCAAAGACCGCGCAGAGCACGATCGCGCCGCCGACCATGCTGGCCACCGGGGGTATTTCGGCCAGGAACAGAAATGCAAACAAGATCGCGAACGGCACTTCCGCCGAGCCGAGCAGGCCGGATTCAGGCGCCGGGATAAGCCGCGAGCCTTCCGTCCACAGGATGGAAGCCAGCGCGAAGGACGCGCCGAACGTGGCAAGCAGAACCGAGTCCCTTGCTGAGACCGCCAGGGGATCGGTGACGAACCAGCCGAGTATGAACAACAGAAAGGCCGAAACCGCGCCGGCCCACACCACAGGCGTGTCGCGGAAGGCGCGCACCATGATCATGTAGAGCGCACTGCCGGCCGTCATCAGCAGCGCCAGCCCGTCGCCGAACAGGTTGCCGGTGCCGAAACCCGACCACACCATGATGGCGACCCCGCACAGCGACACGGCCGCGGCCACCATCGTTTGCAGGCGGAAAGGCTCGCGCACCAGCATCCAGGCCAGTACGGCGGCAATGAAGGGCGAGGTCGCGTAGATCACCGCGACATTGGCGACGAAAGTAAACTTGAAAGCCGAAATGAAGGCGATGCTGGCCAGCGCGCCTTCTACCGCCAGCAGCCAGCCGCGCCAGCCAAGCCGCAGCGGTTCGCGGTTGCCGGCACGGCGGCGGCGCCACAGCACGTAGAGGCTGATCAGGATCGCGCCGACAAAGCCGCGCCAGCAGGTGATCGTCAGCGGATCGGCATGGATCGACTTGGTCAGCACGCCGGTCAGGCCGAATACAGCCGCCGAGGATGACACGAGAATGATGCCCAGCGTGCGCTCGGCGACAGTGTCGGTGGTGGCTGTCAGATCAGTCATGCCGCAAGACTACGCCACTCCATCCTGACATCGTAGCGTCAGCAATAACGAACATCAAAGCCGCTTGCGAAAATGCTCGCCGCCGACGATCAGCAGGCCGGCGGCGACGATAAGGGCAGCACCCAGAAAGACCTCGCGGCGCGGCACGTCGCCCCAGATCGCGAAGCCGAGCGCGAACGCCCACAACAGTGAGGTGTATTCCAATGGCGCCAGGATCGATGCCGGCGTGCGCTTCATGCCTTCGAAGAGAAGATATTGCGCCATGCCGCCGAGTGCACCGACGCCGGCAAGAAGCAGCAATTGCGTCGGGTCCGGCGTATGCCACCACAACAAAGCCGGCACCGCCGAAAACACCAGGAAATAGAAATTGTTGAGGAGCAGCTGGATCATCGAGCGCTCGGTAAGCGCGGTCTTGCGCAGGAGCACGATGGCGATGCCCCACAGGAAGGCCGCCGTCAGCACCAACAACACGGGTACCGACAGGCCGAGATGGGCGGGGTCGCAGGCGACAAAGACGCCGACAAAGCCGATCAGAACCGCCAGCCAGCGCAGAACAGGCACCTTTTCGCCGAGCAGGGCCACCGAAAGCACGGTGACGATGATCGGGGCCGCGTAATAGACGGTGGTCAGTTCGGCGAGCTGCAGGCTGCGGGCGGCATTGTAATAGCAAAGCCATGCGGCAAGCGTGAAGGCACTGCGCACCAGCATAGGCCGCACGATCGGCGAGCGCACCGTGTCGGCGAACAGCGCCCGCCCACCGATGGCCGCGCAGGCACCAAGAATGGTGATGCTGCGGAAAAACATGATCTGCCAGACGGTCATGCCGGTGACCAGCAGCTTGATCGAGGCATCCTGCGTCGAAAACAACAAGTAGGCGGCGCCGGTCAAAAAGATGCCGGCGAGAACCCTTTCGCGTGTGTCGAGAATGGCGATATCGGCCATAAGGCGTGCGCCTGCTTGAGTGAAGGCGGCTCCAGCCCCAGTCGGCTCCGCTCCTGCCAGCTATACGGGCGAAATCCCGCACGGCGCTGCTCCAGCGCCGTGCTTGCGTTTGGGGCAGGGAACGGCGGCGCGAAATACAGCCTGTCCCGGATGCGGCTTCTGGCGCGGCACGGCTGATTGGTTTAGCATCGTCGCATAAAGCGAAGGCCGAAGGGCAGGCGCGCAGACGCCGGGGAACGGACAGGGAGTTGGCGCTCAGCTCATGCCAGATGTAGCATGTGCAGGCGCGGCCTGACGGCCCGCCTCTGCCAGAGCAGATATTTCGGGGGAGAAGGCCGATGCAGAAATTGCAGTCGCAAGGCGTCCATCACATCACGCTGGTCGGTGCCGGCCGCCAAACCTCTATCGATTTCTGGGAAGGTGTGCTGGGCATGCCTTTCATCTTCGAGCAGCCCAACCTCGACAAGCCGACCGAAAGCCATCTGTATTTCGATCCGGGCGACGGCCGCCTGATCACCATCTTCACCGACGAGACCCGCACGGCCGAGAAGCGTCGCACCCCGACCGACCCGGGCTGCGTTCATCACATCGCCTTTTCGGTGTCGCGCGTCACCTTCCTGCAGGCGGTCGCCCGGCTCGACGAGCGCGCCATCAAGCACAGCGGCGTCAAGGATCGCGGCTTCATGGATTCGATCTATTTCGAGGATCCGCTCGGCCTGCTGATCGAGCTTGCCTCCTACCGTTTCGAGCCGCCTGCCGGCTTCACCCATGCCGACGTCCTGATGAAGGCGCATAAGCTTCGCGTGTCGCGTGGCGACTACAACATCGCCGAAGTGCATCTGGCTGACGCCATCCAGGCGCTGGTGGAACACGCGCGCGCGACATTGTCGGCCGACCGGGCACCCAAAAATCCATATTGAAGACTGAACAGGCAAGGGGAGGAATACGTGGCAAAGGCAGTGACGAAGAGCGCAAGGAAACCGGCGGCCAAACCAGCGCCAAAACCGGCGGCCAAAGCCGCCGCGAAGCCGGCAGGGAAAGCAGCGGCCAAACCAGCGGCCAAGACGGCGTCAAAGGCAGCCGCCGGCAAGACCGCGGCCAAGGCCAAGGCAAAACCGGCACTGACCATCAGCATGCTGAAGCCGAGCGTCAACAACATGACCGTTCGCGTCTTTGCCCGCGCCGCCGGGCTCGACCATGCCGAGACCGATGCGTGGGGGCTCACGCGCTCGCCGGAATACATGGCGCGCAATCCGGCCCATCTGACGCCGATGATCGAGGACAAGGGCCTGCCGCGCGGCGTGCTTTGGGAGAGCTGCGCCATCATGCAATATCTTTCCAACAAACATGGGTTGGAGAAATTCTACCCCAAGGCGCCAGCCAAGCGGGCGATGATAGACAGCGCCATGTTCTATCTGATCGGCACGCTCTATCCCTATGTGGCGCGCGCCACCTATCCGGCGCTCGGCTTCCCGCAATATGCCGGCGAGGTTGGTCACAGTGACGCCCACCCGGACAGGAAATCGGAGGCGCAGAAGGCGGCGGTCGCCGCCATTGCCGAACCGCTCGAGGTCTTCCATTCCTTCTTCCGCGACGGCAAGCCGTTCATCGGCGGCAAGACCCCGTCGATCGCTGACATCCGCCTGGCAGCGACCCTCGAGTTCCTCGCCGTCATCGACTATGCGTTGCCCAAATGGGCGAGCGAATACATGGCGGCAATGGAGAAGAAGCTCGGAAAGGCCTATGCCGGCCCTGCCGGCGACGTGCGCGGCTACATCGCCCATGTGAGGTCGCAGGCCAAGGCGTGATTCCAACCATCGATGGGCCATGAGCTGCGGAGGCGGCCGCAGGACTGATTTCACCGGTGGCGTCGCGGTTCCCCGCCAGCTTGAAGTTGGCGGGGCTTGCGTTAGTCTGGGTGCGGATGCAGTCGAATTTTTCTCTCGACCGGCTTGAACGTTGGAGCGGTGGCGTGGCCGCCGCGGCCCTGGCGGCAACGCCCGAAGACTTGTCCGCCCGCTTCAGCGCGGCGGCAAGCATGCTGCTTGGCTCGGATCGTGTCTATGTTGGATTCTATCGTCGCGATATAACGTCCGTGACCATCGACGATGCCGGACCCGATCGCTGGAACCGCGACTATGATGCACGCATCTATCGCCAGGATCCCTTCTTTCAGAGGTTCGCCAGCACCAGACAGGATTTCCTGCTGCCGTTGTCGGCTCTCAGCCACGCCGATTTCCAGCGCACTCCGTATTATCGCGAATTCTATGGGCCTTCCGGCAGCTTCGATGAAATAACCGGCGTGTTCAACCTCGACGGACTGACCGCCGGCTATGTGACCTTTCTGCGCCGCGACGGCGCGCCGCGTTTTGGCGAGCATGATCTGGCGGTGGCCGGCGCGGCGAGCAGCGCGACAAAGCTCATTCTGCAAAGGCTGCTTCATTTGTGCCGTCTTCGAGACAAGGGGTCTGCAATCGAAGCCGCAGGGTCGCAACTCAGCGGCCGGGAAAGGCAGATCGCACGGCTCTTGGTCGAGGGCGGCAGCGCCAAGACGATTTCGCGAAACCTGTCGATTTCACCCGGCACCGTGCGCAACCACATCAAGCAGGTCTACCGCAAGCTCGGCGTGCACTCCCAGGTCGAGTTGCTGGCCGCCGGCTGGGAGGCTCCGCGCGACTGACGTTTCGCCAGCTTCACTGTCCCGTCACGACGCGTGTCCACATGCGGTTTTGCAGTCGCAGCAACTTTGCGTCGTTGTTCTCGACCACGAACAGCTTGGCCTTTACGTCATCGGGCGGGAAAACGCCGGGATCCCTGGCGACAGCCTGATCCATCAGCGGCAGGGATTCCGGAATCGCATTGGCATAGGAAACATAACTGGAATTGGCCGCTGCGATATCGGGCCGCAAATTGAAATCGATCCAGGCCTGGGCATTCGCCGGATGCGGCGCATCCTTCGGCACCGCCATCGTGTCGAAGTTTATCAGCGTGCCTTCCCTGGGAATGGAATAGGCAATCTCCAGCTTCTTGGCGGATTCCGCCGCACGGGTCTTGGCCTGCAATATGTCGCCCGACCAGCCCAGCACGACACAGATGTCGCCATTCGCCAAGTCGTTGATGTATTTCGACGAGTGGAAGTAACGGATATAGGGCCGCACCTTGCCCATCAGGTCCTCGACCTTGGCGAGGTCGTCCGGACTGGTCGACCTGGGATCGATGTGGAGATAGTTCATAGCCATTGGAATGATCTCCGCCGGAGCATCGATCATGGCGACGCCGCAATCGGAGAATTTCTTGACGACGTCGATGTCGAAGACCATGGCGAAGGAATCTATCGGCGCGTCCGGCATCCGTTGCTTGACGGCAGCGACATTGTAGCCGATGCCGTCCGTGACGGCCATGTAAGGCACGGCGTGCAGGTTCTGCGGATCCGCGCCCGCGATCAGCGACAAGGCTTGCGGATCGATTTTCGAGTGGTTTGAAAGCTTCGATCTGTCGAGCTGCAGGAAAACGCCCGCCTTCACCTGGTTCTTGAGGAACGGAAAGGCCGAGGGATAGACCACGTCATATCCCGAGCCGCCGGTGAGCAGTTTCGTCTCAAGGACCTCGTTGCCGTCATAGACATCGTAGCGGACCTTGATACCTGTCTCCTTCTCGAATTTCTCAGCCGTGTCCGGTGCTATATAGTCGGACCAGTTGTAGACGTTGACGACCTTCTCATCGTCCGCCCGAGCGACGCCGAAGCAGATGTCGCAGGCAAGCGCAACAGTCAGGATTGGGAAGAGCAGAGCGCGCATTGGGGGCCTCCTTTCGCTGGCGGCGGCCGATGCGGCGCACCGTTCCAAGTTTCACTTTCGGCACGCTTGCCGCTCAACGCCGCTGCGGCGCATAAACGGGTAAGGTGATACAGGCGACGTTGCCGCCGCCGAGCAGGATTTCGCGGGAGTTCTCGATGCCGACCACCTTGTGGTCGGGGAACAGCGTGGCCAGCTGCTGCTTTGCCTGCCGGTCGAGATCGCAGCCGAATTCCGGCACGACCACGACGCTGTTGCCTGGATAATAGTTGATGTAACTCGCCGCGATCCTGTTGCCGGCCGGCCGCGCCCAGGTCGAATCGACCCGGTCCACGCTCTCGCTCTCTTCCATCGTCGTCTCGATCGGCAGGGGATGATGCAGCCGATGCACCTCCAGGCTGCGGCCCCGCGCATCACGGGCCGAGCGCAGCACCTCTTCGGCTTCGCGCACGATCTCATATTGCGGGTCGTCCCGGTCTTCGGTCCAGCTCAGCGCGACCACGCCAGGGCGCACGAAGCAGCAGAGGTCGTCGACATGGCCATCCGTCTCGTCGAAGGCAAAACCACGCGGCAGCCAGATGACGTGATCGACGCCGAGATAGTCGCCAAGCCGGCTTTCCACCTCAGCCTTGCCGAGATGGGCATTACGATTGCGATTGAGCAGGCACTGCTCGGTCGTGATGAGCGTACCTTGGCCATCGCATTGCAAACCACCACCTTCGGCGATCAGCGGCGCGCGGTAGCGATCCATTCTCTCGACCTCGAGTACTTTTTGTGCAGCGAGGTCGTCCAGATCCCAGGGCGAATAGAGGCCGCCGTCGAAACCGCCATAAGCGTTGAAGATCCAATCGACGCCGCGCACTTCGCCTCGATCATTGACGACGAAATTGGGGCCACTGTCGCGGAGCCAGGAATCGTTGGTGGACATCTCTACGACGCGCACATGGCTGGGCAATCGCGCTCTTGCGTTCTGCCACTGGCGGCTGGATGCCGCCACCGTCACCGGCTCGCTTTGTGCGATCGCGGCGGCGACGTTGGCGAATAGCTTCTGCGCCGGCTTGGCGCCCAGACGCCAGGTGTCCGGCCGTTCCGGCCAGATCAGCCAACAGCCTGATTTGGGTTCGAATTCGCCAAGGGCGCGAAACCCATCCTGTCTCGGTGTGGTCGAGAGCGTGTGTGACATTGCGAACTGCCGGAAAAATGGAACGACGAAACCTTCCCGGATCAGACGGTTTTGGGGCCTTGTCCGTCAATGTCCCATTTGGGATAGCTTGATCACTGCGCCAGCCACTGGACCTGCGTTCGGCTGGGGCGAGCACCATTGGCGCCGGCCTTGGTTGCCCGCAAGTTCGATGCCCCTATCGTTTACTGCGTCGCCTGATAAAGCTCCGAAGCGGCCTCTTTCAGCGCGCGCCGGCCGTCCGGCCCGAGATACATCATGTGCCCACCTTCAACGACGTCGAGGCGGATCGGCCTGGCGCCGGCGAGCGAGGGGATCTGGCCGACCAGATAACGCGACGCCAGGTAGGGAGTGACGAGATCGGTGTAGCCGTTGACGATGACGACGCCCAGGGAAGGATTCAAGGAGCGCGCCCGTTGCAAATCGTCCATCACGCCGGCGTAGCCTTGGCGCGAGGCGCTCGTGCCATAGTCCCAGTTGTGGCTGATATCGCCGTTCAGCAAGCGGTAGCTGACGTCGGTGCGAAAGTTCAGCTCGTCGCGTGCGTAGCCGACAAAGGCTGAGGTCAGCGCCGGCACACTGCGGTCCAGCACCGGATCGGGACCGGCGATGCGGGCGCTCTGGGGAGCGATGTCCGCCGTCGCGATCATGCCGTCATAGGGGCTGAGCACCTTGCCGGTGGCACGGGCAAACTCCCTTGCGAAGAGCGAGGTCGGGACGCGGGCGAAGTTGCGGTGAACGAGGTCGGGCGGCAGATCGGTGATCTCGGCCACGCGATCACTCGCCAGCCGCCCCCCTTGCTCCAGCCCACTGCTGAGCGCGGTGAGGTACTCGCCAAGTGCATAATGCTCGATCCCGGCGAGCTTTTCCCGCAGTGTATCGCCGCTGACACCCTCGCTGCGCAGGCGGACCGCCGCGAGCGAGGGGAGTTCGAGAGCCCAATGAAGCGGCTCGAATTCGTCGGGCTGGACGAGGGTGAATTCCAGCGCCGGCGAGATCAGCACGATGCCGCTCGGGCTGATGCCGATATCTTCCTGCAGCGTCCTGGCAAGCAGCGCCGCCCGGAACCCGCCATAGCTCTCACCGGCGAGGAACAGCGGAGATCCCGTGCGGCCGTTTTGGGCGAGATAGAGCCGGATGAAGGCGCCGATCGAACTGGCGTCCTGGCTGACGCCCCAGAAGTCGTGCGTATCTTGGCCAGGCGCCTCGCGACTGTAGCCAGTTCCCACCGGGTCAACGAAGACGAGATCGGTCATGTCGAGCCAGCTGTCGGGATTGTCGATGAGCTTTTGCGGCGAGGGGAGGAATTCCCCGTCGGCTCCGGTCGCCACGATGCGCGGTCCGAGCGCGCCGAGATGCAGATAGGCTGAAGCGGCACCCGGGCCGCCGTTGAACACGAAGGTGATTGGCCGCGGCGCTACCGTCGCGACGCTCTCCCGCGGTTTCAGCGTATAGGCTACATAGAAGATCTCCGCCGTGACCTCGCCTTTGCCGGAGAGCAGCGGAAGCGTGCCAGCCTTTGCCTGGTACTGCAGACTGCGCCCGGCAATGGTGATCGAATGGTCGGTGATCGCGGGCGGCGGCAGCAGCGACAGCACGCCGCCCGCGGGTGCCGACCGCTCTGGCGTTTCGGCCACGAGTGGCTGCACGAAGCCGGCAAGCAGGAAGAGGGCAAGGGGGACGAGTTTCAGCTTGGAATGCATGAGGCCTCCGCGGGAACGACTCCCGCATAGGTATGGCCGAGGCGAATGAAGTCAAAAAGAATAGGGATGGCGAGCCCTCTGCTGTCCCGCCGACACCAGTTACTGATAGCTCGGGTCGCCCTGCTCGGATTGGCTCACACGTCTTGCACGACCGTGCTATCAAGGCAGAAAGCCGTTCGAAAGGAACGAAAATGGACGCAACCGAGCTCAAGGCCATCCAGGCGCCGCTGAAGCAGGCCTACCGCGACGACGCCGCGCAAGCACTGATCACGCTGAGGGCGAAGGGCTCGATCGACGAACAGTCGGTGGCCTGCAAGGTCGAGACGGGCAGGGCGTTGGCAATCGCCGGCCTGCATCCGGCAACAGGCGGTTCGGGGCTCGAACTGTGCTCCGGCGACATGCTGCTCGAGGCGTTGGTGGCGTGCGCCGGGGTGACGTTGAAAGCGGTGGCGACGGCACTCGAATTCAAGCTCGGCGCCGCGACCGTTGAGGCCGAAGGCGACCTTGATTTTCGCGGCACGCTCGGCGTCGCCAGGGACGCGCCGGTAGGCTTTCGCGCCATCCGGCTCAATTTCGATCTCGACACGGATGAGCCGCAGGAGCGGATCGATTCGCTGCTGAAGCTGACCGAGCGCTATTGCGTGGTGTTCCAGACCATCAACCAGAAGCCTGACCTGACGGTGAGCGCGCGGTGATGAATCACACGGCCCGCGGCGGAGGCCGCGGGCCTTGTGATTCCTGATGCTTACTGAGCTGACGGTGCTTCGGCGTCGCCTTCGTCGGTGAAGGGCGAGGCGCTCGGCACGCACTGCACGGACCAGCCGGCGGGTGTCGGCTGCTTCTGATACTCGGTGATGGCGGCGGTGCATTGTTCGCGCTTGTCGAAGGTGCTGGGCAGCACGACCATGCCGCCCTGCGGGCCGGCGATTACCAGATACCAGACCAATGCTGCGGTCGTAGCCATGGAGTTTTCCTTGTCTGCCCAGCAGGGCGCTTGGTGTGGGAGTCGTCCAATGCTAACAACTCCTCGGAAATGACGAAAGCATGACCACCGCCTTAGATCACAGGCGCGTCATGATTCGGCAGGTTTTCGGGCTGGGCGTGTTGCAACCGCCACAATTCAATCGGTCGCAAAGCAATGGAGCATCGAGAACTGTGCGGTCGTGATGACCCGTCATGGCCGCCTCTTCGGCACCGTCAAAGGCTCGAGTTTTATTCCGGTTGCCGGTAGGCGACGAAGCGGTTGTGCTTGGCCTGGAAGATCAGCCCGGTCTCTTTGAGGTCCGGGCTGGCCAGCGGCACGATGCGTTTGGCGATCTCGGAGGGGTGCGGCAATGTCTCGGGATCTTCACCGGGCACGGCTTGCGCGCGCATCGCGGTGCGGGTGGCGCCGGGGTCGGCGGCATTGACGCGCAGCGGCAGGTTTTGCGTCTCATGCGCCCAGGAGCGCATCATGGTCTCCACTGCCGCCTTCGATGCAGCGTAAGGCCCCCAGAAGGCGCGCGCCGAATGCGCGACGTTCGAAGACAGAATAATCGCCCGGCCGGCATCCGAAAGCCGCAGCAGCGGGTCGACGGAGCGGATCAGCCGCCAGGTCGAGGTGACGTTGATGGTCATCACCTTTTCGAAGGTCTTGGCCTCGACATGGCCGATCGGCGAGATGACGCCGAGCACGCCGGCATTGGCGACGAGGATGTCGAGCTTGCCCCAGCGCTCATGGATGGCGCCGCCCAGCCGGTCGATGCCGGCCATGTCTGCGAGATCGAGCGGGACCAGCGTCGCCTGGCCGCCGGCCGCCTTGATCTGGTCGTCGAGCTCTTCCAGTCCACCGACGGTGCGGGCAACCGCGATGACGTGCGCACCGGCGGCCGCCAGTTCCCTGGCGATGAAATAGCCGATGCCGCGCGAGGCGCCGGTGACGACCGCAACGCGGCCGGTAAGATCGAGGGTCATGCGATGGCTTCCGGAAATCTAACTAGCGCTGGTGACGGTCCGGCAATCCTACGCCCCGCTCGTCGCCAGCAGCGACAGCGTGCGCACATTGTCGTGGCCTTCGAAGTCGAGCAGGCGGGTCGGGTACTGGCCGGTGAAGCACGCATCGCAGAACTGCGGCTGTTCGTCGTCGCGGCTGGCCTCGCCGACGGCTCGGTAGAGCCCGTTGATCGACAGGAAGCCGAGCGAATCGACGCGGATGAACTCGGCCATTTCTTCCACCGACATGCGCGATGCCAGCAGCTTCGACTTCTCCGGCGTGTCGACGCCGTAGAAGCACGACGCGCTGGTCGGCGGCGAGGCGATGCGCATGTGCACTTCCTTGGCGCCGGCGTCGCGCACCATCTGCACGATCTTCTGGCTGGTGGTGCCGCGCACGATGGAATCGTCGACCAGCACCACGCGCTTGCCCTCGATCATGCGGCGATTGGCGTTGTGCTTGAGCTTGACGCCCATGTGGCGGATCGAATCGCCGGGCTGGATGAAGGTGCGGCCGACATAGTGGTTGCGGATGATGCCGAGTTCGAAGGGAATGCCCGCCGCCTGGCTGAAGCCGATTGCCGCCGGCGTGCCCGAGTCCGGCACCGGCACGACGATGTCGGCCTCGACCGGATTCTCCTGCGCCAGTTCGGCGCCGATGCGCTTGCGCACCTCATAGACATTGCGGCCCTCGACCGAAGAGTCGGGCCGGGCAAAATAGACATATTCGAAAATGCAGAATCGGGTCTTCTGTGGTTCGAACGGGAACAGGCTCTCGATGCCCTTGGAAGTGACGACGACCATCTCGCCCGGCTTCAGGTCGCGCACGAAGCGGGCACCGATGATGTCGAGCGCGCAGGTCTCGGAGGCCAGGATCCAGGCGCCGTCGAGATCGCCCAGCACCAGCGGGCGGATGCCGAGCGGGTCGCGGCAGCCGATCATCTTCTTGGCCGTCATCGCCACCAGCGAGAAGGCGCCCTCGACCTGACGCACGGCATCGATGAAGCGCGAATTGAGGTCGCGCTCCTTGCTTGTCGCGACCAGATGCAAAAGCGTCTCGGTGTCGGAGGTGGAGGAGAAGATCGCGCCCTGCTTCTGCAAGGCCCGTTGCACGGTCATCGCGTTGGTGAGGTTGCCGTTGTGGGCGACGGCGAAGCCGCCATCGGCCAATTCGGCGAAGAAGGGCTGGATGTTGCGCATGCCGGCGCCGCCAGTGGTGGCGTAGCGCGTGTGGCCGATCGCGCGGTTGCCTTGCAGGCTGTCGATGACGCGCTGCTTGGTGAAGGTGTCGCCGATCAGGCCGACATGGCGTTCGACATGGAACTGGGTGCCGTCGTAGGAGACGATGCCGGCCGCTTCCTGGCCACGATGCTGCAGCGCATGCAGGCCGAGTGTGACGATGGCTGCCGCATCCTGCCGACCAAAGATGCCGAAGACGCCGCATTCGTCATGGAAATGATCGTCAGCCTCAGCGGAAAGCACGTCGTCTGCGTCTGCCATCTGTTCGAGCCTCGCTGCGGAAAGGCGTCATATAGTGCAGTCAGGCTTGTAATGCCACTGGAAATCAGAACGCCGGCTTGTGATCGCCGTCACTTGTCCGGTAGCGTTTCTCTCGCAAAGAGGACTTTGCCGATGAACGATACATCCGACGAAGCTGAAGAGCCCAGTGAGGCCGAAGAAGAGGCGTGGTGCGAATCACAACGCCAGTATGTGATCGCCTATTTGGCACGCGAGCACTTGAAACACGGAAGGGTGGGCGAGTGGCCGGCTTGGCACGTCTATCCCTACGTTGCCATTTGGGCCATTGAGAGCGCCACTCGACCTGAATGGATCGGTTGGTGGGCAATCTCTGGTGATCTCCCCGCCGATTTTATTCCCTGCGGACAGGACCCCACCCCGCGCGCCGCAGTCCGGGAGTTTGGCTTGCGTTGGAAGGAAGCGGCTGCGGCAATGGCCCAAGGCCGGGAGTCCGAGGAATTTGCGATCGGCAGGCCCGAGGATGCCGCAACGCTAGCGCCTCTGCTTGCGTCTAGAGCAAGGATACTCCTCGGTTGGGCTGAGGACGACGAAGCTTGGGACGACGATTCGGACGACCAGTCGGGAACTTGATCCGTCGCTGCGGATCTATCGCCACCTGCCTCAGTTTGCCGGCGCCGGCGCCGGATTGGCTGGAGCCGGGGCGTTGTCGGCCGGCGGCGTTTCGTTGTCGTCAGGCGCCGGCGCATTGGCATCGTCACCTGTTGCCGGCGCATCCGCCGCTGGCGCATCCGGGGCAGCCGGGGTTTCGGCTGTTTTCGGGCTGAGCTTCTTGAGGATTGCGTTCTCGGTGTCGGCGGGCAGCAGACTCTCAATCTTGGCGCCGATCTGTTCCAGCAGCGGCCGCGACTTGGCTTCCGTCACCCAGGCCGGGGCCTTGGCACCGGCCAGCCAGTTGAAGAACAGCAGCGCCACAGCGACGACCAGGATGCCGCGCGCGGCACCGTAGAGGAAGCCGAGCGTGCGGTCGAGCGCGCCGATGCGCGAATCGATGATCCAGTCGGCGAGCTTCATGGTGATGACCGAGACGACGATCAGTGCGACGATGAAGACCACTCCGGCGGCAGCCGCCATGGCGATCTTCTCATTGTCGATATAGGGCTTCAGGTAGGGCAGGACCGGTTTGTAAAAGAAGAAGGCCGCCGCCGCTGCCGCCGCCCACGAAACAACCGACAGGACCTCGCGTGAAAAGCCGCGAACCATGGCGAGCATCGCCGAGACCAGGGTGAAGCCGACCAGAATTCCGTCAAGCAGCGTAATCGGCATGTCTTTGGCCCCACTCCGATCTCATTTTCACGGCTCGGCGAGCCGCGTCATTCTTCATCGTCGGCACGGCTGCGCCGTGAGCCGGCTATGCGCGCCACGAGGTCGGCAAGCTCGGTGGGCTGGAAAGCGCCGGCCCCGATCCCCCCAGCAAGTTCCTCGCTGCCCAAGGGCAGAACCGCGCTACCAAAACCCAGCTTTTCGGCTTCCTTGAGGCGCTGCTGCGCATGCGCAACCGGCCTCACCGCGCCCGAAAGGCTGATTTCGCCGAAATAGACGCAATCGGCGGGAAGGGCAAGGCCGGTGAGCGAGGAAACCAGTGCGGCGGCGACCGCGAGATCGGCCGCCGGCTCGCTGATGCGATAGCCGCCGGCGACGTTGAGATAGACGTCATGCTGCCCGAAACGGACACCGCAATGCGCCTCCAGCACCGCCAGCACCATCGACAGCCGCGCGCCGTCCCAGCCGACCACCGCCCGGCGCGGCGTGCCGAGCGAGGAGGGTGCGACCAATGCCTGGATCTCGACCAGAACGGGCCTTGTGCCTTCCATGCCGGCGAAAACCGCCGCTCCCGGCGATTTCGCGTGCCGTTCGCCAAGAAAAAGTTCGGACGGGTTGGAGACCTCGCGCAGACCCTTGTCCGACATTTCGAAGACGCCGATCTCGTCCGTCGGTCCGAAGCGGTTCTTCACCGTGCGCAGGATGCGGAAGTGGTGGCCGCCTTCGCCCTCGAAATAGAGCACGCCGTCGACCATGTGCTCGACCACGCGCGGACCGGCGATCTGGCCTTCCTTGGTGACGTGGCCGACCAGCACGATCGCGGCCCCCGTGGATTTCGCATAGCGGATCATTGCCTGGGCGGCGGCGCGTACCTGGGTCACCGTGCCCGGCGCCGAATCGGCAAGGTCCGTCCACAGCGTCTGGATCGAATCGAGGATGACCAGATCCGGCCGCTTGCCGTCGGCGATCGTGGCGAGAATGTCCTCGACATTGGTCTCGGCCGCCAGTTCCACGGGCGACGACGCGACGCCGAGCCTCTGCGCGCGCAGCCTGATCTGGGCAACCGCCTCTTCGCCCGAGACATAGACGATGCGATGGCCCTTGGAGGCAAGAGCGGCCGCCGCCTGCGTGAGCAGCGTCGACTTGCCGATGCCGGGATCGCCGCCGACCAGAAGTGCAGAGCCGCGCACGAAACCGCCACCGGTGGCGCGGTCGAGTTCGCCGATGCCCGAGACGATGCGCGGTGCGTCCTCGATGTCGCCCGAAAGCGTGGTCAGCACCACGGCCCGGCCCTTGCGGGCATTGCGCGTGTTGGCCGGCCCCGAACCGATGCCTCCTGATGTGCCTTCCTCGACCAGCGTGTTCCACTCGCCGCAGGCGTCGCATTTGCCGGCCCAGCGCTGATGCACCGAACCGCAATTCTGGCAGATGAACTGGACGCGGGACTTGGCCATCAGGAGCGGCCTGCGTATTTGGCCATTGCAAGCGATCTCAGGGTTGGCGGGACAGCGTGGCGGAACGAGGCTTTTCTCAAGAGATCACTCAAACCTCTCCGCGATGTGGTGTTCTTCCGCGAGATCCGAGAAGCGGGTGAACTCGCCGTGGAAGGCGAGCGTGACCGTGCCCGTCGGCCCGTGGCGTTGCTTGGCCACGATCACCTCGGCCTTGCCGCGCATCTCGTTCATCTCGTTTTCCCACTTGACGTATTCCTCGGTGCCGAGCTTCGGCTCGCGGTTCTTGAGGTAATATTCCTCGCGGTAAACGAAGATGACGACGTCGGCGTCCTGCTCGATCGAACCGGATTCGCGCAGATCGGAGAGCTGCGGGCGCTTGTCGTCGCGGCTTTCGACCTGACGCGAGAGCTGCGACAGCGCGATGATCGGCACGGTCAGTTCCTTGGCCAGTGCTTTCAGGCCCGTGGTGATCTCGGTGATTTCCTGCACGCGGTTCTGCGAGGATTTGGCGGATGAGCCCTGCATCAGCTGGATATAGTCGATGACGATCAGGTCGAGGCCACGCTGGCGCTTCAGGCGACGCGCGCGGGCAGACAACTGAGCAATGGAAATACCGCCGGTCTGGTCGATGAACAGCGGGATCTTCTGCATGGTCTGCGAACAGGCGACCAGCTTTTCGAAATCCATTTCGCTGATTTCGCCGCGGCGGATCTTCGATGAGGAGATTTCCGTCTGTTCGGAAATGATACGGGTCGCGAGCTGTTCGGACGACATTTCGAGCGAGAAAAACCCAACGACGCCGCCATTGGCCGCCTTGAACGAGCCGTCGGCTTGTTGTGCCGGCACATAGGCCTCGGCGACGTTGAAGGCGATGTTGGTGGCGAGCGAGGTTTTGCCCATGCCCGGACGGCCGGCAAGCACGATCAGATCGGAGGGCTGCAGGCCGCCCATGCGGCGGTCGAGATCGCGCATGCCGGTGGCGAGGCCCGACAGACCGCCGTCGCGCATATAGGCGGCATTGGCCATGTCGACCGCGGTCTTGACCGCGTCGGTGAAGCTCTCGAAGCCGCCGTCATAGCGCCCGGTTTCGGCCAGTTCGAACAGGCGGCGCTCGGCATCCTCGATCTGTTCGGAAGGCGACATGTCGACAGGTGCGTCATAGGCGATGTTGACCATGTCCTCGCCGACCGTGATCAATGCCCGGCGCGTCGCCAGGTCATAGATGGCGCGACCGTAGTCGGTGGCGTTGACGACGGTGACGGCTTCCACCGCCAGCCGTACGACATATTGCGCCACCGTCATGTCGCCGACCTTTTCGTCGGCCGGCAGGAAGGTCTTCAGCGTGATCGGCGTCGCCGCCTTGCCCATGCGGATCAACTCGGCCGCGACGTCGAAGATCTTGCGGTGCAGGGGTTCGTAAAAATGGCCGGACTTCAGGAAGTCGGACACTCGGTAGAAGGCATCGTTGTTGACGAGGATGGCGCCAAGCAGCGCCTGCTCGGCCTCGATGTTGTTGGGCGATTCGCGATAGAGCGGTTGCTCCGCGACGCCGAATTTTCGCGCTGCCTCTGCCATGATGTCCCCGATTTAAATCCCGGCCTTTGGATATCAGAACTGGACAAGTCGGTGCTGACTTATCTGCAACAGCCCGTGTCGAAGCGACTTTGATACTCGCGATTCACAGCCAAAATTTTTCCGTGGAAAGAATCGCAATTGACTCGAATCGAGGGTTGCGAGTTTAGCGTTTCTCGAAAGAGAACAAAACAGGAAACTGGAGCTACGGTGGACACCGGTTTGCAGAGCGAGGGTATTAGTTTCATCTCACGCCAGCGTATCGCCCCAGTCCAGCCGCCGCGCCACCTTGAAGGCCTCGCCGTCGCGTTTGGTGAAGAGCTTTTCGTCGGCGCTGCCGTCTGCCTCGCAGAGTTTCAGCGCAATCTTGCCGGAGCCTGACTTCGGCGGCGCGATCACCCGTGCGGCGCGGGAGGCTGCCGGCTGGCGCGAAGCGGCGACATAGATGAATTTCTCGTCCTCCCACGGTACCTCCGCCTCTTTGGCTAGCCGGTGCAGGCGCGAGCGGGCGACGCGGCGGGAAAAGTGGCACCAGTCGGGCGGATTGAGCGGGCAGGGTGCTTCGTGCGGACAAGGCGCCAGCACATGCGCGCCGGCATCGATCAACTGCTGGCGCACCGCCAGAATTCGCAGCCAGCCCGCCGGCGTGCCCGGCTCGACGACCAGCAACGTGTCGGTCGTGAGTTGCCACAGCCGGTCGACCATTTTGGGCAGGGATGCCGGCACGATCTCGTCCAGCACATAGGCACATGTGACGAGATCGGCCGGTTGCAGGTCGCCAAGGTCTGTCGTGACATCGCCGGCCCGCCAGACGGTCCGGGCCGCGATTGCATTGGCGGCAAGCGTCTCGCCGATCTTGCGCACCGCGGCACTCGCCTCCAGCAATGTGGCCAATTCCAGTTCGGGCCAGAGGTCGCTGGTGGCCCAAAGTACCGTACCAGGGCCGGCGCCAACGTCGAGCAAGGTCGCGGGCGTGAAATCCGGCCGGGCTTCGGCGAGCGCATCGAGGCTGGCGCGGACCGCCGCATAGGTCGCAGGCATCCGTGTCGTCAGATAGGCTTTGACCGCCATGTCCTGCGCCATGTGCAGGCGGCCGTCGCGCAGTTCGGCGCGGTAGCGGTCGGACAGGATTTTCGCGGCCTGCTTCAGGTCCAGCAGCGGCACCCTTTCCAAAATACGATCGACAGCCTGTCGAAGTGTGGCCGGCAGTTCCACGGCCTATGCCCCTCTCGGCGCAAGCAGGATGATCGAGGCGCCGGCCATGCAGAGCGCCGCGCCGGCAAGGTCCCAGCGATCGGGCCGCACACCCTCAACCAGCCACAACCAGGCGAGCGCGGCAGCGATGTAGATACCGCCATAAGCGGCATAGACGCGGCCGGCCGCACTGATGTCGACCAATGCCAGAAGCCAGGCGAACACAAGCAGCGAGGCAAAGCCCGGCAGCAGCCAGAGCGGCGACTTCTCCAGCCGCCACCACGCCCACACCGAAAAGCAGCCGGCGATCTCGGCCAGCGCCGCGGCTGTGTAGAGGAGATAGGTCATGAAAAAAGCCTCGCGACGATTCACGAGGCCTTTTTCGGGGCAGGAGCCTGCAATGGCAAGCGCCAATAATGCGTCCTGACAGCGCCGTTCCTATTCCGCCACCTTGCGTCGGCGGGCGGCCTTGGCGGGCTTCTCGACCGGAGCCGCCTCGCGATGGCCCATATCTTCACGGTGCGCCATGTCGCGCATTTCCAGCGCCTTTTCGCATTTGGCCATATAGTCGCGCGCCACCGGCAGCGTGTCGTTCTTCTTGGCGATCTGAAACTGGAAAATCACCAGGTCCTGCCAACGGAAGGCGGCTTCCGAGGCGGCCAGATAGAACTCCCACATGCGGCAGAAGCGTTCGTCATAGATAGCCTTGGCCTTGTCGCGGTTGGCGGCGAAGCGCTGGCCCCAGTGCTTCAGCGTGTCGGCATAGTGGAGCCTCAGGATCTCGACGTCGGTGACAACGAGGCCGGATTTCTCGATCGCCGGCAGCACCTCTGACATCGCCGGGATGTAGCCGCCCGGAAAAATATACTTGCGGATGAAGGCGCTGGTCGCCCACGGCACGCCGGAACGGCCGATCGTGTGCAGAAGCATGACGCCGTCAGGTTTGAGCAATGTCGCCGCCTTGTCGAAGAAGGTGCGGTAATGGTTGACGCCGACATGCTCGAACATGCCGACCGAGACGATGCGGTCGAAGCGTTCGTTGAGTTCGCGATAATCCTTCAGTTCGAAATGGACGTGGTTTTCCAGCCCTTGCGCGTGCGCCCGGTCGGTGGCGACGCCATGCTGTTCGGTCGACAGCGTCACGCCCTGCACGTCGACGTCGAAAGCCTTGGCGAGATACAGGCCGAGCCCGCCCCAGCCGGAGCCGATGTCGAGCACCGTCTGGCCGGCCTTCAGCCGGAGCTTGGCGGCGATATGGCGCTTCTTGGCTGCCTGAGCCTCGTCCAGCGTCATGTCCGGTTGCTCGAAATAGGCGCAGGAATACTGCATGTCCTCATCGAGGAAGAGCCGGTAGAGTTCGCCCGATAGATCGTAGTGACGCTGCACGTTGCGGCGCGAGCGCGAGGCGGTGTTGATCTGCTGCAGGCGGCGGAAGGCATGGCGCAGGCCCTCGATCGCCTTCGACCAGGTGGCGTCGATACCGCCGCTGCCCATGTTCTGGAAGGCAATGCGCATCAGTCCGAGCACGCCGCCTTCAAGAATGTCGAGCTCGCCGTCCATGTAGGATTCTGGCACCGCCAGCATCGGATCGAAGGCGATGGCGCGCTCGGCATGCCGGGTCTTGATGTGCATATGCACCGGCTCGCCGCTGCCGTCGCCGAAGACGAATGTCGAGCCTTTCGGCCCGGTTACACTGAGACTGCCCGTGCGCACCAGGCGGTCGAGAACGCGCTTCAACAGAATATTCATGGTCCGATGTCCCCTCACGGTCAGACAGACTGTCCTACTCTGCATCAATATATAGGGTTTCGAAAAGTTCCTTTTGGCACAAAAATGCCCGGGCGAGAGGCCCGGGCATTGGTCCAGAAATGGCTGGAGAGCGGGTCCGAGGACCTGTGCGATCAGGCGTTTTCTTCGCCGCCTTCGAACTCGGCGTTCGGATCGAAGAAGTTTTCCGGCCGCGCATTGTCGTTGATGTCTTCGCCGTAAATGGCTTCGGCGGTGGTCAGCGTCTCGCCCTTGGCCTGGCGTTCGGCCTCGTCGGCCGTGCGGGCGATGTTGAGCGTGATGGTGACTTCGACTTCCGGATGCAGCGCGATCGCCACATTGGTGAGGCCGATGGTCTTGATCGGCTGGTTGAGCTGGATCTGGTTGCGGTTGACCGTGAAGCCTTCCGCGATCAGCAGGTCGGCGATGTCGCGGGTCGACACCGAACCGTAGAGCTGGCCGGTCTCACCGGCCGAACGCACCGCGATGAAGCTCTTGCCGTCGAGCTTTTCGGCGACCTGGGTCGCTTCCGACTTGCGCTCGAGGTTGCGGGCCTCGAGCTGGGCGCGCTGGCCTTCGAACTTCTTCTTGTTGGCTTCGTTGGCGCGCAACGCCTTGCCTTGCGGCAGCAGGAAGTTGCGGGCAAAACCGTCTTTGACCTTGACGGTATCGCCCATCTGGCCGAGGCGGGAAACGCGTTCGAGAAGAATGACGTCCATGGCTATGTTCCTTTTGGTTGGGCGTCCGTCCACAAGGCCGACGCCGAATTCTCTGGAACAGGTCAGGAAGCAAAGGGCGTTGCCGCCGGTGTCGCTGTCCTGCCTGTCGCGGCAGTTAGAGGTTTTTGACCTCAACTCGGGATTTGATGCCTAACCGGTCATGCCCGTCATGGCCGGTGATAAGGAACGGGCGGCGAACCGCCCGTTCGGAAGAATTAGCGAACCACGTAGGGCAGCAGGCCGAGGAAACGGGCGCGCTTGATCGCCTTGGCGAGCTCGCGCTGCTTCTTCTGGCTGACGGCGGTGATGCGCGACGGCACGATCTTGCCGCGCTCGGAAATGTAGCGCTGCAGCAGACGCACGTCCTTGTAGTCGATCTTCGGTGCGTTGGCGCCGGAGAACGGGCAGGTCTTGCGGCGGCGATGGAAAGGGCGCCGGGTGGGGATCTGGTTGATGTCGACCATTATTCTGCACCCCCTTCAAAACCTTCGCGCGGACGGCGCGGACCACGGTCGCCGCCTTCGCGATCGCCGAACGAACGCGGGCCACGATCGCCGCGGTCGCCGAAGCTGCGCGCCGGACGATCGCCACGGTCGCGATCGCCGAAGCCACCGCGCTCGGAGCGCTCTTCGCGCTTCTGCATCATGGCCGAAGGGCCTTCCTCATGCGCCTCGACCTTGATGGTCAGGAAACGCAGCACGTCCTCGGATAGGCCCATCTGGCGCTCCATCTCGTTGAGCGCTGCCGGCGGGCAGGTGAGGTCCATCAGCGTGTAGTATGCCTTCCGGTTCTTGTTGACCCGGTAGGTGAGGGACTTCAGTCCCCAGTTCTCGACCCGGCCGACGGACCCGCCATTTGCTGAGATGACGCCCTTGTACTGTTCGACAAGCGCATCGACCTGCTGCTGCGAGAGGTCCTGCCGGGCAAGAAACACATGTTCGTAAAGAGCCATTATGTATCAGTGCCTTTCTTCGTTTCTCTCCCGGTTCCCGGCGGCAAAAGCCTCTGCAACTTCTCTGACCCGCATGTGCCTCGAAAGGTGCGGGGAAGAAAGGAGCATGACGAGACGGTCGAGAGCGGAGACACGGGAGGCGGAAGCGCTTCTGGCTTCACACGAAGGTTCTAGAAAAAACCTCCGGCCCTCCGTTCAGCCCCCAGCTGGGACCGGCAGATTGGCGGCGTCTTTACAGCAATCCGCTGATAAAGCAAGGGCAAGCGGCGTCCCCGATGTCGCAGCCGCCGGAAAATCGAGCAGCGGCGCCGGCAAGACCTGACGATTTTCCCGGCAACCGGCGCTTAACCACAATATCAGCTTGCGCCGGGTTGAGTCCGGCCGTCAACGGTCGATTCATCATGCAACATGCAAAAGACCGGGCAACCGCGCATATCAAGCGGCAAGCATTTCCGGGGGTAAGGATGCTTCTCAACAGGTTCTGGCGCTCGAAGAGCGGCAATTTCGCGCTTCTGATGGGGTTGGGGCTGCCAGCCATTCTGTCGGCGGTGGCCTTCGCGACCGACGTCTCGACCATGATGCGGGCGAAGAGCAACCTGCAGAATGCGCTCGATGCGGCAAATCTTGCCTCGTCGCATCTTGGCGATCTGGACATTACCCGCACCGACGCCTTCGACCGCTATTTCCAGGCCAACATCGTTGGCCATGGCGAACTCGTCAACGCGCAGGCGACCCTGACCGTCGACAAGGGCGTCAATTTCATCAAGACCAAGGCGGTCGCCTCGGCCGACGTCAATCTGAACTTCGCTTTCCTGTTCGGCCAGAGCAAGCACATCGTGGTCGATGCCTCGGCGGTCGAATCGAACAACCAGCTCGAAGTCGTGCTGGTGCTGGACAATACCGGCTCGATGCACGGCGCCCGCATGACGGCGCTCAGGGCCGCGACCAAATCATTGCTCGACACCCTCGAATCGACAAAATCGCCGACGCGCCAGGTCCGTGCCTCACTGGTTCCCTTCGTCACGGCCGTCAATGTCAATGGCGACGGGTTCGACCCGTCCTGGATCGACATGGACGGCAAATCCTCGACCAACGGCATCAACTTCCCCATCATCGACGGCAAGCGCCCGAACCACATGGCGCTGTTCAAGCAATTGGGGCTGAAGGGCGGGTGGAAAGATACCGGATGGAAAGGGTGCGTCGAGGCTCGCCCCGGCACGTATAACATCTCCGACACGCCACCGGATCCAAGCAAGCCCGACACGCTCTTCGTGCCTTATTTCGCCCCCGACGATCCGTCGTCCGCTACCAAGCCGTCGGCCTCCTATGGCAACTCAGCCACCGGCTACAACAACTCCTATCTCGACGACACCATCAACAAGGACAAGCTCAAGCAGCCCGGTGTCAATATTCTTGGCATCGACCTCAGCGGTCTGCTTGGCGGCGTGCTCGACGCATTGCTGCGTGAGGACCTCGAAAAGGTCGCCAAATACGTCGCGTCAACCAACCAGATCGTCACCGAAACCGGCACCGCGATCACCGTTGGTCCCAACCGTTCCTGCCCGACCCCCATCGTCCCGCTGACTGACGATTTCGACAAATTGCGCAAGGCAGCGAGCCAGATGATGGAGTGGAACGGCTCCGGCACCAATGTGTCGGAAGGGCTGTCCTGGGGCATGCGGGTGCTCTCGCCCGGCGCGCCCTATACCGGCGGTGCGCCGTTCAAGACGCCTGGCATCAGCAAGATCGTGCTGTTGCTCACCGACGGTGAGAATGTCGTCTATGGCGCCAGTGATGAACAGCCGACGAAGTCCGACTACACATCCTATGGCTATCTGGCGGGTGGCCGCTTCGGGTCGGATAACCAGGCGACGGCGGCCCGCAATGTCGACGGCTGGACCAAGAGCGTCTGCACGCAGTTGAAGAACGAGGGAGTGCAAATCTATACGATGGTGCTACAGGCCGACACCGCCGCAAACCGTACGCTTTACAGCGCCTGCGCTTCCGACCCGAGCGATTATTATGCCGTCAACGACCCGGCCAAGCTGCCGAACGTTTTTCTGCAGATCGCCAACAAGTTCTCGAAGCTGCAACTGACGAATTGAGCACCGATACCGAGAGCGCGCATTGCTGAGGGGATCGAGCCCCTCAGCTCGTATGGGCGACAACCTTTCCGACCGTCTCGGGGAAGAAGTCGGGCGCCGCATGGCGCTTGCCGAACATCATGTCGTACTGGATCAGCCGGAAATCGCGGATCGCCGGGTCGATCTCGTTCTGCCGCGCCCAGTCGGACGTGGCCTCGCCCGTCGGCGTGAGCAGCAGGTTGCGGTCGACAACGCGATAGCGCTCCCGCATCTCGCCCAGGAAACCGGTGTAGTAAGGGTGGGTGATGCCCGCCGCGGTCAGGATATGATAGGGCAGGAAGGCAGGGCTCACCGTCCCCAGATTCTCGACCGGGCCAGAACGGTTCGACCAGATGATCAGCGGTGTCGCGTGATGTTCGAGAGCCGCCTCCGGTGTCGGTTCCTTGCGGGGCGCGACGTTGTCCTTCAGGAAGCCGGTCTCGACATAGACCGGTCCAAGTGGCGGCAGATGGTCGCCGAAAAAGACGACAATCGTCGGCCGCTCGCGCGTCTTGGCCCATTCGACCAGCCGTTCGAGGCCGTGGTCCGCGTCGGCTGAACCCTCGGCATAGGAGAGCAGCGACTCACGCGCCCACTGGCTGATCGGGGCTTGCACCGAGTGGGTCGGGTTGGAATAACGTCTCGGTTCATAGGGGCCGTGGTTCTGCAGGCTGACCGCGAAGAAAAACACGGGGTCGTCGCTGGCATCGGCTTCGCGGATGATTTCGTCGGTCATCGCGGCGTCGGATGCCAGCGGTCCGCGCTTTTGCATGGGCGGCAGCGTCTCTTCCGATTTGAAGTCGTTGAAACCGAAATCGGCATAGACCGCGCCGCGATTCCAGAACCAGTTGGTGCCTGGATGGATGGCGCGCGCCTTATAGCCTTCGCTCTTCAGGAAGGTCGCCATCGACGGTGTCGGGGTGCGCACATATTGCTGGTAGGGGATGCTGCCGGCCGGCAGGAATGCATTGGAAAAGCCGGTCAGCGCCTCGAATTCGATATTGGCGGTCATGCCGCCGAATTCAGGCGAGAACATCGAACCCGACCGAAGCGCCCGCACATTGGGCATCGGATCGGGGGTGATGGTGACGCCGGGCAGCTTGGTAGGATCCCAGAAGGATTCGCTCATGACGACGATGATGTCTGGCTTCTGGGCCGGCACCGAGGCGGTCACATTGGTTCGGTCAATGGCCGCAATAGCCTTGTCGGAATAGCCTGGCGGGGCCGAGACATGCGCCATCGGCACGTTGAGCGCGAAGGCGAGCGCAAAGCCGTTGGAGGCATAGTTTTCCTTCTGGTCCCACATGATGGGGATGATCTGCAGCCGGTCCCTGGTCCACGAGAAAGTGGCGTAGTCCATGATCGAGACGAAGAAGGCGAGCAGCGGCACCGCCAGCGTCAGCCGGGCAAGGCGGCCCTTGTGGCTGAGGGCCGGAACCTTGCGGCGCCAAAGGCGCCAGCCGTAGACGAGCAGGGAAAGGCCGGCGACGATGCCCACGACCATGGCGAGCGCGGTCATCGGCCGGTCGCGCACTAGGAGCGGCAGCAAGGCGAAGATCTGGCGGGCATAGAGAAAATCGGTAGGGTAGAGCGGATCGCCGAGATAATGCGATTTCTGGTGGCCGACAAAGGCCAGCGACAGGGTCAGCGGCGCCACGATCATCAGGCTTTGATGACTGCGGCCGAGCACGGCATCCAGACCGATCAGGATCAGCGCGAACACGACGATGGTGGTCCAGCCGGGCTTGAGCGGCTGCAGGAAGAAGAAAACGGTGCCGGCGACATCACCCCGCACGATCAGTTCGATGGCGAACACCAGGACGGCCGAGATCGCCAGGCTGATCAGTCCGTAGCGGACGACCGGCCATTTCCGGCCCGGCAGATAGCCCGTGGACGGATCGTCTTCCAGGAATTGCGGCGCGGCGTTGCCGGTACGTTTGAAACTCTTTGCCACTTTAACTTCCCACCCAAAGACGACCCACGTCATTCGATTGTCATATAATTGTCACGCAAGGCTAGCGCCTGTGGCGGAAATAAGAAGAGCCAGCAAACGATTCGTGAGCGGTTTTCATCAGGTGTGATCGCCAAAAAGCCTTTTGGAACAGGCACGCGCGCGCGGATACGGCGTTCGGCATGGGCTGAAGTGGCTTGACTTGGCAGGCTGCCTTGCGTCACAGGCAGGGAAAATTCGTAGTATCAGGCAAGCAAAACCAGTTTGGGGAGCCCTCGCATGGCCGTTGCATTCACCTTTCCGGGACAAGGCAGCCAGGCTGTCGGCATGGGCAAGGATCTCGCCGATGCCTTTCCCGAGGCACGCAGGATTTTCCAGGAAGTCGACGACGCGCTCGGCGAAAACCTGTCGAAGCTGATCTGGGAAGGTCCCGAAGAGACCTTGACGCTGACAGCCAACGCGCAGCCGGCGCTGATGGCGGTGTCGCTGGCGGCGATCAGGGCGCTGGAAGCGCGCGGTTTCTCGCTGAACGACAAGGTCGCCTATGTCGCCGGCCATTCGCTGGGCGAATATTCGGCACTCGCCGCCGCCGGCTTCGTTTCTGTTGGCGATGCCGCCCGTCTGCTGCGCATTCGCGGCAACGCGATGCAGGCAGCGGTGCCGGCCGGCGAGGGCGCCATGGCGGCGATCATCGGGTTGGAGCAGGCCGATGTCGAAGCAGCCTGTGCCGAGGCCGCAAAGGGCTCGATTTGCCAGATCGCCAACGACAATGGCGGCGGCCAGCTGGTCATCTCAGGTGCGAAGGCCGCGGTTGAACTGGCAGCGAAACTGTGTACCGAAAAGGGCGCCAAACGGGCGCTGATGCTGCAAGTGTCGGCGCCCTTCCATTCCGCGCTGATGGCACCTGCGGCCAACGTCATGCGCGAGGCTCTTGCCGGCGTGGCAAAGACTGCGCCAGTCGTTCCCGTCCTTTCCAACGTATCGGTACAGCCGTCGACCGATCCCGACGAAATCGCCCGGCGTCTGGTCGAGCAGGTGACCGGTCGCGTGCGTTGGCGCGAAACTGTGGAATGGTTCGGCGCCAACGGTGTCTCGACGCTTTACGAGATCGGCGCCGGCAAGGTGCTTTCGGGACTGGCTCGTCGCATCAACCGCGACATCGCCACCGCCTCTGTAGGTTCCGCGGCCGAGGTCGAGGCGGCATTGGCGGCGCTTGCATAAAACGCCATTTGATACCATCCCTATATGGGGTGCCCTCTTCTCAACCTGGAGACAAAAATGTTCGAATTGACCGGCCGCAAGGCGCTTGTCACCGGCGCATCGGGGGGCATCGGCGAGGCGATCGCCAGGGTGCTGCATGCACAGGGCGCGATCGTCGGCCTGCACGGCACGCGCGTCGAGAAACTGGAGACGCTGGCCTCCGAACTGGGCGACCGGGTCAAGCTGTTCCCGGCCAACCTGTCGAACCGCGACGAGGTCAAGGCACTCGGCCAGAAGGCGGAGGCCGATCTCGAGGGCGTCGACATCCTGGTCAACAATGCCGGCATCACCAAGGACGGCCTGTTCGTGCGCATGTCGGACGCCGACTGGGATACGGTGCTGGAGGTCAATCTCGCCGCCGTTTTCCGGCTGACCCGTGAACTGACCCACCCGATGATGCGCCGCCGCCATGGCCGCATCATCAACATCACTTCGGTGGTCGGGGTGACCGGCAATCCTGGCCAGGCGAACTACTGCGCCTCCAAGGCCGGAATGATCGGCTTGTCCAAATCGCTGGCGCAGGAGATCGCCACCCGCAACATCACCGTCAACTGCGTCGCTCCGGGCTTCATCGAATCGGCGATGACCGACAAGCTCAACGACAAGCAGAAAGAGGCGATCATGGCGGCGATCCCCACCAAGCGCATGGGCACCAGTGCCGAAGTGGCGTCCGCCGTTGCCTATCTGGCTTCGAACGAGGCCGCCTACGTAACCGGGCAGACCATTCACGTGAATGGCGGCATGGCGATGATCTGAGCGAGGTTCGGCAGCATTATCGCCGTGCTGTGAAAACCCACCATTTCGGCTTGGACCTCGGCTATTTTTCGTGTAATGCGGCCCGCAACCCGGCGGTTCGGGCAAAACCGGTCCGTGGCCGTTGCGTTACCGGCAGGACCATCTTTCAGCTTGATTAGCGGCATTCCGCCCGCTAACGAAGACAGACAAACAAAAGACGAGGATGCCCCAAATGAGTGACACCGCAGAGCGCGTCAAGAAGATCGTCATCGAACACCTTGGCGTCGATGCCGACAAAGTGACGGAGCAGGCGAGCTTCATCGATGATCTGGGCGCTGACAGCCTCGACACGGTTGAACTCGTCATGGCGTTCGAAGAAGAATTCGGCGTCGAGATCCCCGACGACGCAGCCGAGACCATTCTGACGGTCGGCGATGCGGTGAAGTACATCGACAAGGCTTCGGCCTGACGCTTTCCGCAGTCATCACTGGGGAGGACCTGCGATGAGGCGTGTCGTCGTAACGGGCCTTGGCCTGGTTTCGCCGTTCGGTATGGGCTTCGAGCACGGCTGGAAGGAACTGCTGACCGGCCGCAGCGCTGCCAAACGCGTCACCGAGTTCGAGGTGGACGATCTTGCCTGCAAGATCGCCCACGTCATTCCGCGTGGCGACGGCTCCAACGGCACGCTCAATCCCGAAGCCATTCTCGAGCCGAAGGAACTTCGCAAGATCGGCGACTTCATCCTGTATGGGATCGCGGCCGCCGATGAAGCGTTGAAGGATTCCGGCTGGAAGCCTTCAACCGAAGAGGAGCGTTGCGCCACCGGTGTGCTGATCGGCTCCGGCATCGGCGGCCTTGAGGGCATCGCCGAGAACGCGATCATCCTCAAGGAACGCGGCCCGCGCCGCATCAGCCCGTTCTTCATTCCCGGAAACATCATCAATCTCGTATCGGGCCAGGTTTCGATCCGGCACGGATTGAAAGGCCCCAACCACGCTGTCGTCACCGCTTGCTCGACCGGCGCGCACGCCATTGGCGACGCCGCCCGGCTGATCATCTTCGGCGATGCCGACATCATGCTGGCTGGCGGCGCCGAATCGCCGGTGACCCGGCTGTCGCTCGCCGGCTTCGCCGCCTGCCGGGCACTCTCGACCGAACGCAACGATGCCCCGCAAACCGCCTCGCGGCCCTACGACCGAGACCGCGACGGCTTCGTCATGGGCGAGGGCGCCGGTGTCGTCGTGCTGGAGGAACTCGAGCACGCCAAGGCGCGCGGCGCCAAGATCTATGCCGAGGTGATCGGCTACGGTCTGACCGGCGACGCTTATCACATCACCGCACCGGCCGAAGATGGCGACGGGGCGTTCCGTTGCATGACGGCGGCGCTGAACCGGGCAAAGCTTACGCCAGCCGACGTCGATTACATCAATGCGCACGGCACCTCGACCATGGCCGACACGATCGAACTCGGCGCCGTCGAGCGGCTGGTCGGCAATGCGGCGTCCAAGATTTCGATGTCGTCGACCAAGTCGTCGATCGGCCATCTGCTGGGAGCGGCGGGCGCGGCCGAAGCGATCTTTTCGATCCTCGCCATCCGCGACAATATTGCACCGGCGACCATCAACCTGGACAATCCCGAGCGCGAAACCGCGATCGACCTGGTGCCGAACAAGCCACGCGCCCGCCAGATCGACGTGGCCCTGTCCAATTCCTTCGGCTTCGGCGGCACCAACGCTTCGCTCGTCTTCCAGCGTTATAATGGCTGACCGAGCTGCCGGGCGATGCTTTGGCGTGTCGTCAATTTTGCCATATTCGCCCCTACTCTGCCGCAGGGGATTCGTTGAGAGATCAAACGGTAGGGCGAAATGAACACAAATCCGTCAGGCAACGGAGAATTCGGGCAAAGGCCGGCGAACACCGGGCCGATCGTGCCGAAGACAGCCAGCGAGGCGCTGCGGCCGGAGGCCGGAACGCCGCCGCCGAAACGGTCGCGCGCTTCGCGCAGCCAGATCGTCGTGTTCATGAACTTCGTCATCTCCTTGGTGGTGCTGATGGTTCTGGCGGCGGGCATGGCCCTCTATTTCGGCAAGCAGGAGTTTACCGAACCCGGCCCATCCGCCAATGGCGACACCTTCCTCGTCAAGCCCAACACCGGCGTCCAGGACATCGCCGACCAGCTTGAGCGCCGCGGACTGATCAGCGACGCGCGCGTATTCCGCCTCGGGGTGCGTGCCTTCGGCAACGATTCCGCGCTCAAGGCCGGCGAATACGAGATCAAGCCCAGGGCATCCATGCGCGACATCATGGAACTCCTGAAGAGCGGCAAGTCGGTGATGTACTCGCTGACGGTTCCGGAAGGGCTGACGGTCGAGCAGGCCTTGCAGCGCATCGCCGAAGAACCCGCCCTGAGCGGCGACATGCCGGCGAAGACGCCCCCCGAGGGCAGCCTTGCCACCGACACGCTGCGCTTCACGCGTGGTGCGACGCGTCAGCAGATGGTCGACAAGCTGCTCGCCGATCAGAAGAAACTGGTCGATGAGGTTTGGCAGCGGCGCGCGCCGGATCTGCCCCTGGCCAACGTCGAGGACTTTGTCACCCTGGCCTCTATCGTCGAGAAGGAAACCGGCAAGGGCGATGAACGCTCACGCGTGGCCGCCGTCTTCCTGAACCGGTTGGCCAAGGGCATGCGCCTGCAGTCCGATCCGACTATCATCTATGGTTTGTTTGGCGGCAAGGGCAAGCCGGCGGACCGCCCCATCTACCAGTCCGACATCCAAAAGCAGACGCCTTACAACACCTATGTCATCAGCGGCCTGCCGCCGACGCCTATCGCCAATCCGGGCCGCGCGGCCCTCGAGGCCGTGGCCAATCCGTCGAAGACCGACGATCTCTATTTCGTCGCCGACGGCACGGGCGGCCACGTCTTTGCCTCGACCCTCAACGAGCATAATGAAAACGTCGCCCGCTATCGCGCGCTGCAGAAGAAGCAGGCCGATGAAGCAGCCAAGGCAGCCGCTGCCGCCGGCACCAGCGGCAGTGCCGACAAGCCTGCAGCAGCAGCAGATAAGCCTGTCGACGGCAGCGATGGTACCGGTGGCGACAATGGCGATGCCGGCGGTGATGCCGGCGCGGCCCAGTAAGGTGAAGAAAGGCGTTGCCTGGAAGGCGACAGCCTGACATTTGAAAGAACGCCAGGCGTCCGATTTCGACGCATTCGCGGCGTGGTCATTTTAAGCCGCGCTTGCCCCTCCGGAAAACCGGTTTGGGGTGAGGCTTCAGGGATGTGCAGGCGACATGAATTTGCAGAGCATGACCGGTTTTGCGCGGGCCGTCGCCGAGCATGACGGCACCTCGATTGCCTGGGAGGTCAAATCCGTCAATGGCAAGAGCGTCGAGGTGCGGCTGCGGCTGCCGCAGGGGTTCGAGCGGTTGGAGCCTGTAGTCAGGCAAACGCTGCAGAAGCGTTTCGCGCGCGGCAATTTCCAGGCGACGCTGACCATCGGCCGCGCCGCCGGCGCGCAGGCGCAACCCATCGTCAACGAGGCGTTTCTGAAAGATCTCGCCGGCCTGGCCAAGCGGCTGCAGGAACAGTTCGGCGTTGCGCCCGCGACGGCTGATGGATTGCTGTCGCTGCGTGGTGTGCTCGACGTTGCCGAAACCATCGAAACCGAAAAGGTGCGGGCCGTGCTCGACACCGCCATCATAGGCGCGCTCGACGCGGCGCTGAACGATCTGGAACAGGCCCGCCAGGGCGAGGGCGCCGCGCTGGCCCTGCTTTTGTCCGGCCATATCGACACCATCGAGACACTGACCCTGCGCGCGGAAGCCGACCCGTCACGCGATACGGCGGCGATCCGCGAACGCATCGCCGAGCAGGTCAGGCTGCTGATGGACGCATCCGCCAATCTGGATGCAAGCCGGCTGCACATGGAGGCGGCGTTCCTTGCCACCAAGGCCGATATTCGCGAAGAGATAGACCGGCTGAAGACGCATGTCGCGTCTGGCCGGACCTTGCTCGTGGGTGGCGGCGCCGTCGGCCGCAAACTCGATTTTCTGGCACAGGAATTTAACCGCGAATCAAATACGCTGTGCTCTAAGTCGAACGCCGCGGCGGTCACAGCGATCGGGCTGGAATTGAAGGCCGTGGTCGACCAGTTCCGTGAACAGGTCCAGAATCTGGAGTAGCCGATGGTTGCCAAGGAACCGATGGTTCCCAGGGATTTGGGGTCCCGCATCCGCCGCCGGGGGTTGATGCTCGTCCTGTCGTCACCATCGGGTGCCGGCAAGTCGACGATCGCGCGCAATCTTCTGGAGAGCGATTCAAGCCTCGAATTGTCGGTCTCGGTCACCACAAGGCCGCGCCGCGGCTCGGAAATCGAGGGCGTTCACTATCACTTCCGCACGATGCGCGAATTCGAGCGGTTGCGCGATTCCGACGCGCTGCTCGAATGGGCGGAGGTGCACGGCAATTGCTATGCGACACCGCGCGAGCCGGCCGAACTGGCGCTGGCCCAGGGGCGCGACATGCTGTTCGACATCGACTGGCAGGGCGCTCAGCAGCTCAAGGAGAAGATGCGTGCCGACATCGTCTCGATCTTCATCCTGCCTCCGTCCATGAAGGAATTGAAGGCGCGGCTGAAGCGCCGCGCCGAGGACCAGGAGACGGTGATCGAGACGCGGCTGAAGAACGCCCGCAATGAGATCGAGCACTGGAAGGAATATGATTTCGTCATCGTCAATGACGATCTCGACCGCGCCTTCGCAGAAGTGCGCGGTATCGTCGTGGCCGAGCGGCTGCGGCGCGACCGCCGGCCCGGTCTGTTCGATTTCGTGTCGGGATTGTTGGACGAAAAAACCGTCTGACTGGCGTCAGGGCGCCATGCCGTCGACCAGGATCAGACGTCGGTCGAGCGCGGCATCGCGCACCTCCAGCGCCGTCGCATATTCGGCGGATGCGTACCAGCGCCGTGCTTGCTCGATGTCAGGAAATTCGACGACGATCAGCAGCTCCGGATGCCACTCACCCTCCAGCGTCTGCACCTGACCGCCGCGCACCAGATAGCGCCCGCCATACCGGGCGATCGAGGCCGCGGCGCGGGAGCGGTATGTCTGCAACGCCTCTTCGTCGCGGACCGTGACATCGGAAATGACATAGGCGGGCATTCTTGGTTCTCCGGCATGTTCGCCAGACTACCTATGTCTTGATCGTGGCAATTCCAGACTTGCCGGCGCTAGACCGCATTCGTCAGCCGCACGAACTCCTCGACGCTGAGTGTTTCCGCCCTGCGCGTCGGGTCGATCCCCGCTCGTTCGAGCAAGGCCTCGCCGCCGAGGCTTTTCACGCTCTGCCGCAGCATCTTCCGGCGTTGGCCGAAGGCGGCTTCCGTGACCCGGCCGAGTTTCTTCACATCGGCGGGCAGCGGTGTCGTGCGCGGCTCCAGGTGCACCACCGAAGAGGTGACCTTGGGTGGTGGCGTGAAGGCCTGGGGCGGGACGTCGAAGGCGATTCTGGCCTGCGTGCGCCAACCGGCGAGCACACCCAGCCTGCCATAGGCATCGCTGTCGGGTGCCGCGACGATGCGCTGGGCGACTTCACGCTGGAACATCAGCGTCATCGAGGCGTAGAAGGGCGGCCAGTCCGGAACCGTCAGCCATCGGACCAGCAGTTCGGTGCCGATGTTGTAGGGCAGATTGGCTACGATCCGGACAGGACCGTGGTCGGCCCCCGAGGCGAGGGCGGCGAAGTCGGTCTTCAGCGCGTCGCCCGAAATCACCTCCAGCCGACCGGGGTAATGAGCCGAGACTTCGGCGAGCGCTGCCAGGCAGCGTTCGTCGCGCTCGATGGCGACGACCCGGCGGGCGCCGTTCGATAGCAGCGCCCTTGTCAGCCCTCCAGGCCCAGGCCCGACCTCGATCACCGTGGCATTTGTCAGGTCGCCGGCGCTGCGTGCGATCTTGCCGGTCAAATTGAGATCGAGCAGGAAGTTCTGGCCGAGCGCCTTCTTCGCCTGCAGCCCATGGCGCTCGATGACGTCGCGCAACGGCGGCAGCCCATCGATGCTCATGCGCGAAGACCGGAAGCGGAAGCACTCATGCGGCGACGGCCTTTGCGTCGATGTCGGCGAGGTTTCTGGCGAGCTTCAGCGCCGCGATCAGGCTGTCGGGTCGCGCCACGCCCTTGCCGGCGATGTCGAAGGCGGTGCCGTGGTCGGGCGAGGTGCGGATGAAGGGCAGGCCCAGCGTGACGTTGACCGCCTCGTCGAAGGCCAGCGCCTTGGCCGGGATCAATGCCTGGTCGTGATACATGCAAAGTGCCACGTCGTAGCCCGCCCGCGCCCGGGCATGGAACAAGGTGTCGGCGGGCAGGGGGCCGAAAGCATCGATGCCTTCAGCGCGCAGGATGTCGACCGCCGGGCGCACGATATGCTCGTCTTCCAGGCCCATGGAGCCGCCTTCGCCGGCATGCGGATTGAGGCCGGCAATGGCGAGCCGCGGCTTGGCGATGCCGAAGCGGTTGGCAAGGTCGGCCGCGGTGATGCGCGCGGTCGCGACGATCAATTCGGTGGTCAGGGCCTTCGGCACCTCGGCCAGAGCGATGTGGATGGTGACGGGAACCGTGCGCAAGTCGGGACCTGCCAGCATCATCACCGGCATCGCCTCGAGGCCGCTGTGCCGAGCAGCCAGATGCGCCAGATATTCGGTATGGCCGGGAAAACGGAAGCCGGCATCGTAGAGCGGTTTCTTGGCAATCGGGCAGGTCACCACGGCCGCGGCCTCGCCGGCAAGGCAGGCGGCGACCGCGCGGTCTATCGCCTCGATGGTGCCGGCTGCGTTGGCCGGGTCGGGTCGGCCGGGGCTGTCGATGAAGCGCGCCGTCAGGGGAACGATCGGCAAGGCACGGCCAAAGACCTCGATCGCCTGCACCGGCATCACCTCCTCGACAGGCAGTGAGACGCCCAGGTGGCGTGCGCGAGAGGCGACCACGGCCGGGTCGGCCAGCAGGTAGAAGGGGGGCAAGCCGACGGCGTTGCGCGCAAGGAAGGCGGCGATGGCGATCTCAGGGCCGATACCGGACGGATCGCCGACGCTCAACGCCAGCGCGGTCATCGCGCTGCCCACGTCAGCGCTTGACGATGCGGGCTTTCGCCTTCAGCTCGTCGACATATTTCTTGCTGAGATCGTCGGCGGCCTTGTCGTTGGAGCCTTCGCTCTGGAACACCATCTGGGCCGTCTTGTCGTCGGACACTTCGCGCGACGAGCAGATGCCGATGAATTCGACGCCGCGTTCGGTCTCGCGCGTGACGGTGGCGCCACCGACCTTGGTCGCTTTGATCTGCTCGGCCCAGTCCGGCGGCAGTTGCGGCGCCAGAACCCGACCGAGGTCGCGAACGGTGACGTCGATCAGGCCCTTGGCGAACTCGCGCGTCGTGTTGCAGCCGTTGAAGCGGGCACGCATGGCGTCGGCCTCACGCTTGCGTTTGGCCAATGTCGCGCTGCGTTCGGCCGCTGGCACGACGAAGATGACCTGCTGCAGCATGTATTCCATCGCGCTCGGCTTGGCTCCGCCCTTGTCAAGCATGCGCCGCACCGCGTCCTGTTCGGTCACGCTGCCACCTTCGCCGGACCGATAACGTGCGCTCAGGGCCTGGTTCCATGCCATCTGGGCACGGATGAATTCCTTGAAATGATCCTTGCCGACGCCGGATTTTTCCATGACGCCGTCGAGCTGAGCGAGTTGCATCTTGTTGTTGGTGGCAAAGCGCTGGTAGGCGGCCGCGACCTGTGCATCGCTGATACGGATGCCGAGCCGTCTGGCCTCGGCGACGCGCAGTGTCTGGTCGATCATTTCCTGGGCAGCGTCGCCCTTCTTGCGCTGTAGCTTCAGGAAGGCGGCACGATGGGCGATATCACCACTGGTGATTGCTATGTCGTTGACGACGTATTTGATCTCGCTGGCGAAAGCCGGCGGCGTCATCACGGTCATCGACACGGATGTCGCCGCCACAAGCAGCGCGAACCCTGCTGAAAAGAGGTATTTCCTCATCGTAGGCATCCCAATTCTATTCCGGCTCCGCCCAATTCCGTCCCTCTTCCGGATACGCGAACCCGTGCCAGCCCTATGCGGCGAAACGATGTCGCCGCTTATTGGATGGTGTCGAGTGCGTTGGTCGACGAGCCGAAGTCGCCGAGGGTGCGGAACGACAGGTTGAATCCGATGCTCTGCGTCACTTCCCTGGTGTTCAGGTCACGCGACTGCGCGTACGTCATCAGATAGGTGAAGCAGGAATCGTTGTAGGCGAAACCGACCCCGTCCTTGACCAGCAGGCCCTCCTGCAAATCGTAGGTTCCTGTCCCGAACACGCGCCAGTTCTCGGCAAGATGCGTCGATGCGCCGAGCGTGACCTCGTGACGGTCGGTCGTGAAACCATAGAGCGGTTGGGCCTGGATGAAGGCGTACTTGGCGCTCAACGACACCGGCAGGCCGGAATAGGCAGCTTTCAGCTCGGCGCGGCGGATCTCGAAGCTCTGTTCGTCGAAACGACCGCTGACCGAGGCGGCGAAGCCATTGGGGCTGGTTATGCCAAACAGGCCGACATAGTCGGACTTGGTGGTTTCAAGCCCTGAATTTGCGCCGACATTGACCAGATCGGGTGCCGCGAAGGAGTTTTCGCCGCCGATCTGATAGGACTGGCCGAAGATCGCATTGGTGCCCCAGCCATTGATGTAGGAGCCGGAATAGCGCAGCCCGACATTGGCACGCGAGCCGCCCTCGATGCGGTCATAACCGGAGAACTTGTCGCGTTCGAACAGCGTGGTCGCGTCGAAAACCATGCTTTGAGCATCTTCGTTCGGAATGGAGAGACCGCCGACATATTGTTCGTTCGGACGCAGGAACACCTGTGCCATCGGCTCGACAACGTGGCTCGACCCGCTGGCCAGGGAGAACAACAGCGGCCAGCTCATCTCGAGCCCGGCGGTCGCCATGTAACGGGCAAAGGACGAGCGCATGTCTTCGCTGGTATTTATCACAGGGTTGGCGGCCATCTCCTGAATGGCCGCCAGCGAAGCCGATGAAGCGCGGACGTAGTCAACATCGCCCTGGAGTGCCAGCAGCGGTGTCAGTACCAGCCCATCATCGGTAACGAATGTCCGCTTCCATTCGGCTTCGGTGGTGAGTCGGCCAGACTCGCCTTCTATGCCACGGACACGCTGTGCCAGCGTGGCAGGGTCGTATGGCTTGTTGAAAGCCTCGTCGAGATCTTCGCGACGGATGACGTGCGTATTGACGTTGAGCGACAACTGGCCGCCGGCGACCGATGTGTCGGGGATATAGGCATAGTCGAGCGAGGGCAGCACCCACGGCTGCTGGCCGCTTCGCGCTGCTGGATTGCTGTTGAGCGTGTTTTCCTGGACTTCGAAATGCATGGCGCGCACGTCGAAATAGTTACGGTCATTGAGACCGGTCAGGTAGACCGACGACTGGTGAACGTATTCGTTGTACTTGGCGATGTTGTAGGTGTGCGAGAAATCCTTGTCGGTCTGCAACAGCACGTCCCAGCCGAAATTCCAGCGTTCATTGATGGCGAACTGCCCCTGCGTGCCCATCATGCCGCGGAACTTGTTGGAATCGCCCACTGCGCCCGAATCGATATTGCGGCCGGCGCTGTCGATGAAGGCGTCGGGATTCTGCTGCTGGATGCCGGCGACCTTAAAAGTGTATTGGCCGTTGTTGAAGCGCTGGCGCCATTCGGCTTCGCCGAGGAAGCCCTGCTTGGTGTAGCCGCTTCCGGTCACCGTCAGATCATATGTCGGCGAAAGGGCGAAATAGTAGGGAACCTTGACGCTGTACCCCAGATGGCTGTTGTAGCCGATGCTGGGGATCAGGAAGCCGCTCTTGCGCTTCACCGTCGGGTCGGCGATCTCGAACGCCGGCAGGTAGGCCAGCGGAAAACCGAAGAACTCGAAATTCGCGTTCTCGAAACGAACCGTCTTCTTTTCGCCGTTCCAGATGATCTTCCTGGCTTTGACGCGCCATGTCGGTGCCTTGTCGGGCTTGTCCTCGCACGGTTCGCAGGCGGTGTAGACACCATTGTGGAAGGTGGTCAGCACGCCGCCCATGCGTTCGGCGCTTTCGGCAGCGAAATAGGCCTTGTCGACGGTTTCAACGCGTAGCGCGTTGACGAAACCGTCGGCGAAATCGTCGGTGATGTCGATGTGCTGTGAATTGATCTTGGTGCCGTCGCTGTTGACGATCTCGACATTGCCACTGGCAACCATCCGCTTGGTGTTGCGGTTGTAGACGACCTTCTGGGCAACGAGCCGGTTGCCGCCATAGTCGATCTGCACGCCGCCGATGGCGGTCACGGTCTGGTTGTCGTTGTTGTATTCCAGCGTGTCGGCGGCCAGCAGCATCTGCGAGCCGGACGGAACCGTGGCCGCCATGTTGCCGACATCCTGCGCGAACGCCGGCAGCGGGACGCCGCAGGCAAGCAGGCACGCCAAGGCGCTCGCCGCATAGAGGCGCGCCAAACGGGCCTGCCTGTCGCTGGGCAAAAACGCCTCCCTCACTAGCCGTCTTCCTTGTATAGCAGGAAAGTCACCCCGAAGAACATAGCTACCACGACCGGCACCCAGGCGGCTATCGCAGTCGGCACGAACCCCGCCACGCCGAACGCCTTCACCAGCACCGAAACGACATAAAGCAGAAACCCGGCAACGACACCACCCAGAATCATCGTTGCCGACTGCCCCATTCGCGCAAATCGCATTGAAACTGTTGCCGCAATCAGCGTCATGGCGACGAGCAGGAACGGCAACGCCACCAGCGAATCAAACTGCATGGCAAAGGCATTTGCCTTGAGGCCGAAGGAACGGGCAACCTCGATTTTTCCGGGCAGCTCATAGAAGGGAATCGTCTCCGGGCGCGCCAGCCGCTCCTGCACGAATTCCGGCTTCAGATTGGTCGGCACACGATCGTTCGCGACGGTCTGGATGGTGCCGTTCCTGAAGGTCTTCACATCCTGCAATTCCCAATAGCCGTCGCGCAGGTAAGCACGCGCCGCATCCTTGCGCTCGACGATATTGCCCTGCTGGTCGAGGATGAAAAAGACCGCGTCGGCCATCTCCAGACCCTGGCCGAGGATGGCGCGCGCGCCGATGATCGTGTCGCCGGAACTGGTTTTCTGGCGAATCCATGGAGCGGCATCGGCCGAAACCGTGTTGGATTTGCCGGAGCGCAGCTCGGTCTCGATCTGTTCGGACAAGGAGAAGGCGTGCGCGGCGAGCGGGTTGATGATCCCGACCGACACGGCGCCAAACAGCAGTGCGCCGATGCAGCATGGCAAAAGGAACTGCCAGGCGGAAACGCCCGCGGACCGTGCGATGACGAGTTCGTAACGTCGGTTGAGCGAAACCAGCGTCGCCATCGCCGAGAACAAGCCGACGAACGGCACCGTCTGCAGCATGATCATCGGCATTCGAAGGCCTGAAATGGCCATTGCCGTGCCATAGGTGAAGCCCGGCAGGCCGGTGGTGCGGCCCGACAGTTCGGTGAAATCGATCAGGAATACCAGCGCCAGAAGGCCGAGGAAGAACCAGATCGTGATCGCCACGTAGCGGAAGAAGAAGTAACGGCCCAGAGTCCAGCCCATCAGCCTGCTCCCTGGCCCGAGGTGTCACGCCTGGATAGACGCAGTTTGAGGGCATTCCAGCCGTCGCCGATGCGGCTGGCCAGGTTTGTCATCCAGTCCGCCCAGGCGACCGGCAATTCCATGGTCCGGTTCGACACGATGAACCAGATCGCCACCGCGGCGGCCACGATCGGTACGCCATAGACCATATAGGAATATTGCGGGACCTCGTCGGCCTTGCTGGCGGCGAAGAAGCCCAGCCAGCGCACGAACAGCGATATCGCGATGGCCGTGATCAGCGGATTGACGCGCGCCTCGCGATGCGAACGCGCGTCTCCCGCGACCGCGAGCGCGATCAGCGCGAAAACCATGGAGTACGTCCATTCCGTAAATCGCTGGTCGACCTCGGCCCGGTATTCCTGGGGATTTTGCTGATAGTTCTTGTCGTTGGGGCTTGGATTGAGAAGGTACTGCGTCGTCTGGTCCTTTGGAAGGAGCGTCACCTGGTTGGCCGCCGACATGAAAGCCGACATGTCGAAGGCATAGGACGTGAACCGGATGACACTGAGGTCGCCCGTCAGCGTTTTGCGATGGATGACGCCGTCATTCATCATCAGCACCTTTTCGCCGCCGCGCTCGATGATGCTGCCGGTCTTGGCATAATAGACAAGATTGACGCCTTCCTCGCGCGAATCGGCGACGAAGATGCCACCCAGCCGGTTGTCGGGAAGCCGCTCGCCAATCTGCAGGAACAGTCCGTCCTCGATCTTCCGGAACGTGCCTTCCTGGATGATCAGCGACAAAAGATCGGCGCGCGACTCCGCCACGAGCGCGCGGTTCTTCTGTCGTGCATAGGGGTCGATGCCGTTGTCCACGGCAAACGAAAAGACGCTGGCGGCCAGCGCCAGCAGCATGATCGGCCGCACGATGGTCCAGCGCGAGGCCCCCGATGCGTTGACCACCGCGAGTTCCGAATCCGAATTCATCACACTGAGCGTCTGGGCGACGGCCACCACGAGCGCGAAAGGCACGACGATCGGAACGATGGAGGGGAGAATAAGAGACGCGACCTCGAAGAAGGTCAAGGCTGACTGACCGCTGTCGGTGACCAGGTTGATCTTGGCCAGTACTTGCGTCGTCCACACGATGGCCAGCGTCCAGACCAGTGCTGCCAGGAAGACCACGAAAGCGCGGCGCATGATGTAGCGTTCAACGACCTTCATGAAGGCTTTACTCGATTTTCTCGAACGGCATCATGCCACCACGCCAAGGGTAGCTGTCCGGCGACGCCCGCACAACTGGCTCCGTTGGGCTGCATTGGCAGGCGAGCCGGTTCCCGTCCCACGTCGCGTGCCGCGGTAGGCCGGAGTGTCGGCGGCAATGGATAAGAAAGGACGAACATCGATGGTTAACAACAGGTTGCGGCTTGAAGCGGGCCGTGCCGCGACGAATCGCCATCGATTCCGTGTCTCATATGGGTAGCCATTTTGGCAAAGTCTTGCCAAATGCCGGAAAACGACCAAATGTCGCGGATCGCTTCAAACCGCTTCGCGCATCATCGCGCAATCCCCGAAAGCAGGACATGATGAACCCGAGACCGTCGATCGCCTTTGCAAAATTCGCCGCGCCCCAGTCGGCAGCGAACAGAAAGGGCACGGTCTTCGTGCTGTCGGCGGATGATGGCTTGAGCGATGCGGCCAGGGCTTACGATCCGGGCAAGACGCTGGATCGGGCTTTCCCGGTCGCCGAGTTTGCCGGCAAGTTCGCCAGCACTGTCGAAATCCTGGCGCCGGAAGCAACATCGCTCGACAGGTTGGTCGCGGTCGGCGTCGGCAGGGTGTCGGGGCTCGACGAGTATGCCTGGCTGAAGCTCGGCGGCACCATTGCGGCATCGCTGCGCAAGGCAACCGACGTCGCCGTGGTCCTCGACCTGGCCGGTGCCTCGCCCGATGGCAAGGACGCCGCGAACCTCGCTGCGGGCATTCTTTTGCGCGGCTATTCCTTCGACAAGTACAAGACCAGGAAGGATAAGGACGACGGCCAGGGGGGCGGTAAAGCCGACCCGAAAAAGCCGGTCAAGGTGACCGTCCATACCGCCGACCCGGCAGGCGCCAAGAAAGCCTTCGCCGATGCCGAGGCGGTGATCGACGGTGTGCTTCTGGCGCGCGATCTCGTCAATGAACCGGCAAACGTGCTGGGACCGGTCGAGTTCGCCGCCCGCGTCAAGGACCTCGAGGCGCTCGGCGTCAAGGTCGAGATCCTGACCGAGAAGGAAATGAAGAAGCTCGGCATGGGCTCGCTGCTCGGTGTCGCGCAAGGCTCGCCCCGGGGCGCCCGTATGGCGGTCATGCAATGGAACGGCGGCAAGCCCAAGGACAGCCCGATTGCCTTCGTCGGCAAGGGCGTCACGTTCGACACCGGCGGCAATTCGATCAAGCCGGCGTCGGGCATGGAGGACATGAAAGGGGACATGGGCGGCGCTGCCGCCGTGACCGGGTTGATGCATGCGCTCGCCGCGCGCAAGGCCAAGGCCAATGTTGTCGGCATCATCGGTCTTGTCGAAAACGCGGTCGATGGTCATGCCCAGCGCCCGGGCGACATCGTCACCTCGATGTCGGGACAGACCATCGAGGTGCTCAACACCGACGCGGAGGGACGCCTCGTTCTGGCCGACGCGCTGTGGTACTGCAACGACCGCTTCCAGCCGAAATTCATGGTCAACCTGGCGACGCTGACCGGTGCTATCATGGTTGCGCTCGGCCTGCATCATGCCGGCCTGTTCTCAAACAATGACGAACTGGCGCAAAGGCTGACCGCGGCCGGACAGTCAACGCAGGAACGGCTGTGGCGCATGCCGCTCGGCGCCGAATACGACAAGCTGATCGATTCCAAGAATGCCGACATGAAGAACATCGGTGGCCGCTATGGCGGCGCGATCATCGCCGCGCAGTTCCTGCAGCGCTTCGTCAAGGACACGCCCTGGGCGCATCTCGACATCGCCGGTACCGCGATGGGCTCGCCATTGAACGAGATCAACCAGTCATGGGCTTCGGGTTTCGGCGTGCGGCTGCTGGACCGGCTGGTGCGTGATCACTACGAGAGCTGACGTCGATCCATGGCCGATGTGCTGTTCTACCATCTAACCGAATCGACGCTGGAAGATGCGCTGCCAGGCCTGCTCGAGCGCAGCCTCGATCGCGGCTGGCGCGCCGTGGTGCAGACCGGCACCGAGGAGCGGCGCGACGCGCTGGATCAGCATCTGTGGACTTTCCGCGATGATTCCTTTCTGGCACACGCGACCGATCGCGAAGCTTATCCAACCGAACAACCAATCCTGTTGACCACCGGCGACGGCAATCCCAACGGAGCCAAGATCAGGTTCCTGGTGGACGGTGCGGCGGCACCCGACCTTGGCGGCTACGAGCGTGCGGTGTTCCTGTTCGATGGTCATGACGCGGCCCAGGTCGAGATGGCCCGGGCGCATTGGAAGACGATGAAGGAGGCGGGCCACGCCGTGACCTACTGGCAGCAGACCGCGGACCGCCGCTGGGAGCGCAAGGCGTGAGAGCTGCACCCAAGGTCGAGGTGCAGACCAGAGATGGCCCGACCGAGTCATCTCTGTAATGCCATTGACGCCTACTGCCCGCCCATTTCCTTCTTGCCGGGCTTATTGCCCGCCCATTTCCTTCTTGAATGTATCGAAATCGACCTGCATGCCGTTGAAGACAGTGCTCCAGTGGCGCGTAAGCGCCGCCATCGCCACGGCTTCCTGGATCTCCTCGTCGGTTGCGCCGGCGCGCTTGGCGTCCTGCGTGTCCGACCAGATGCAGTAGGTGCAAGGGATCTGTGCCGCCACGGCCAGGGAGATCAGCGACTTGACCTTGGGCGGCAGCGCCGTCTTGTCGCTGAGTTCGATGGCCTTGACCTCGGCCCAGGCACCGGGCAGACCGGCTTTGGGAAACTGTTTCACAAAGCTTGGTACGCCGCCCATGGTGGACTGTATGTCCTTGAGGGTTGCGTCATAGTCGTCGGCATGGGCCGCCGCGGTTCCGAGCGACAGCACGCAGGCCGCGGCGGCGAACAGGAACGCACGTTGGGATGAAGACTGCACGGATTTGACGATGCGATGATACGACATGGTTTTCTCCTCTGGTCTTTGTTAGCCTTACGATGTAAGGTGACGGCGAAAATGAACCTTACACTGTAAGTTGTCAAGCGGCGCAATGGATCAATCAATCAAGAAAAAGGGAGCGCGCGGACGTCTGTCGCGCGAAATGATCGAGGATGCGGCTTTCGAGGTGATCGAGAGGGAGGGACTTTCCGGCTTTTCGATGCGCAAGCTGGCGGCAGCACTCGGCTGCGAGGCGATGAGCATCTACCATCACTTCCCCTCGCAGGCGCATCTCTTTGAGGCGCTGGTCGACAGGCTGATTGGTCCGTTGAAGATGCCGAATCCGGATCTGCCATGGCGCCAGAGGATGCGCATGGCGGTATTGGATTATCGGCGTATCGGTCGCGAGCATCCGGCCTTCGCGAGCTATTTTCTCAGCTACCGCATGAATTCGCCCATTTGCCTTGGCTATATCAACAACATCGTGGGCTTGTTCAATGACGGCGGCTTCGATCAGGAAATGGCCGCAAGGCTGTTCCGTGCGGTCGGGTACTATCTGGCGGGGGCGGTGCTCGACGAGACCGCCGGTTACTCAAAGGGTCCGTCGGCGGTCACAACGGTCGGCAGTGAGCAGCTTGAGCGCGATTTCCCCAACATCGCCACCGCGGGGCGCTACTTCGGCACCGCTGAATTCGACAAAACCTTCGATCTTGGCCTGGAGATGCTCCTGGACGAGATGGAGCGGATCCGCACTGCTACCCTGGACAGGTCCGCGCAGGGCGGCAGCCATAGCGAGCAGAAGTAGAAATAGCCAAGGGTTTCGATGCGCTTTCTCTCTATCCTGCTTCTGATCGCCGGCGCCGCCATCGGCATTTTCTATCCGTGGGCGATGACCAATTTTTCCGGCAGGGCGGTCGGCACATACCGCGTTTATGAGGGCGGCCAATTCCGACCGGTGACGGTTCAACTTGCCCCGGGCGATGCGCCGGTGCGGGTGCTGGTGGACCTGACCGCGAGGGCCGAGCGCATCGTTTCGCAGCAGCGTACGGTGCTGACGCTGACCGCGGCCACCAACGGCCGCACGGTGCTTGCCTCGACGCTGCAGTTCAACCATGTGGACAATCCACGCCAGGCCAGCCCGCAACTGCCCGACAAGATCTTTCGCGACGAAGCCGGCCTGATTGCCACCGTCAGCCCAGGCGCTTACGTCTTCACCGTCGGCCCGGGCGATGCCGACGACATACCGATGCGGGCGGTCGACCTTGTCTTGCGCTCCGGCGTCGGCGAAATCGACGGCCGCGCGCGGCCGATAGGCTTCTCGCTGATGGCGGTCGGCTTGATCGGATTCCTGCTGTCCTTGCGTTCTGGTGGCGGGCGACCGGAAAATCCGAACTCGCAGCCGCCGCCGCCACGATGGGGCAGGGGTCCCACTTGAACTATCGCCACGCCTATCATGCCGGAAATTTTGCCGATGTCGTCAAGCATGTCGTGCTGACGCGCCTGCTCGACTATCTCAAACAGAAGGACAAGGCGTTTCGTGTCGTGGACACCCATGCCGGCATTGGCCGATACGACCTGTCGTCACTCGAAGCGCAAAAGACCGGTGAGTGGCAGGGCGGCATCGGCAGGCTGATCGATGCCTCGTTCGACGCGAAGGCGGCGGCGCTGCTGGCGCCCTATCTGGCGGCGGTGCGCTCGCTCAATCCCGAGGGCGGTGTCAAGAAGTATCCGGGGTCGCCGCTGCTCACGCGCAATCTCCTGCGCAAGCAGGACCGGTTGTCGGCGATCGAACTGCACCCGAAAGACGCCGCGAAGCTGAAGACGGAGTTCGCCGGCGATTTCCAGACAAGGGTGATGGAACTTGACGGCTGGCTTGCGCTCGGGGCGCACCTGCCGCCCAAGGAAAAGCGCGGCCTGGTGCTCATCGACCCACCCTTCGAGGAAGAGGGTGAGTTCGGCCGCCTCGTCGAGGGGTTGGCGAAAGCGCACAGGCGCTGGCCCAGCGGCATCTACGCGCTGTGGTATCCGATCAAGAACCGCAAGGCGATCATCGCCTTCAGGAAAGCGCTGAAGCAATCCGGCATCCCGAAAATCCTCGACATAGAATTCGAGATCAGGCCGGCCTCTTCGGAACCCAGCCTCGATGGCACCGGCATGGTGGTGGTCAATCCGCCCTTCATGCTGGAAGGCGAACTGCGAACCCTATTGCCGGCACTGCACAAATTGCTCGCCGTGGAAAAGCCGGCGCATTGGTCGATGGAATGGCTGGCCGGCGAGCGGGCCCCGCCGCAGGTCTAGCCGCCTTCGACCGCCTGCTCCGTACGACCGCACGATCCGCCCGCAGGGAACTTCGCCGTTGTCTGCGGGTTGCTGCTTACAGCAACTGCCCGGCGCCGGCTTCTGGAAACCATTGTTTCGGCAACCGCTTGACCGCCGCCGAGCGAATCCGCACAGTGCGCGCAATCGACCTTGAGAGGCTGCCATGACTCGCTTCGCCAAATCCGCACTTGCTGCCCTGATTTCGCTCTGCACGCCCCTTGCCGCGCCTCTCGGTATCGCCCAGGCGGTCCATGCGGCCGACCTCGCCGTCTATTCCGAGAACGATGGCAGCGTCTGTGGCGAGACATGGGTGCTGAGCAAGATCACGCATCGGTTCTCCTACCAGGTGCATCACGTGCCGCATCTGCCCGATGTCGCCATCACCGATTTTCGCGACATTCGCCAGCACCGCTATGAGCAGGCGAGCGAGGAATGGCCGATCGGCCGTCACTATTGCCGGGCAACCGTCAGCCTGTCGGATGGCCGGGACCGGTCGATCTTCTATCTGATCGAGGAAGGCCAGGGTTTTGCCTCGATCGGCGACAATGTCGAGTTCTGCGTCTCGGGCTTCGATCGCTGGATGGTCTACAACGGCCGTTGCCGCGTCCTGCGCTGAACGCGTCTTTCCCGACCTTTTTTCGCGCCTGCTGCCCGAAGCGGTTGCAGGCGCTTTGGCGCCGGCGTTGCCTGGTGTTCGTCCAATTGCAGGGCTATTTTCCGCGCCGCGTTGCCTCTGCCTGATCGATGATCTTGCGAAGAAAGGCAATGTGGCCGCGAAAGGCCCGGCGCCCGGCCGTCGTGGCTCTGACCCGTGTCTGCGGCCGACGCCCGACAAAAAGCTTTTCAATGTCGACATAGCCAGCTCTGGCTAGCGTATCGAGATGTCCCCCGAGATTGCCGTCGGTGGCTTCGATCATGGCCTTCAACTGGGTGAACTCCAAGGCCTTGCGCCTTTCCAGCGTGTTCAGGACGGCCATGATCCTGAGCCGCGTACTCTGGTGGATAATGTCGTTGGCGCTCATCAATAGGCTCCAATGCGGCAAGCTCGCTGTCGCCGTGTGACTCGGCAATCTCTGCCACCTTGGCGTCACTGCCTTTATATGGCCGAAATCCAAGGCACGATCACTGACAGACAGAATACTCTGCTCTACAGAGTATTCTGTCAATCAGAAAGCTGGTGCTCGAGACATGCTTGACAAGGTGATCTTCAGATCGGGCGTCGCATCGCGCTCGTGATCCGCACGGACCGCTCGCTTGCAAAAGATGATCGTCTCGATGAGGCGGCGAGTCATGATATTCACGGCCGAATATCATGCGTGAAGTTGCCCGCTAACCTTGGGAGCTTGATAGCGAGTTCGCATCGGGAATGCCGGTGTCAAATTGCTGGCGACGTCGGAAGATCAATAGTGGATTTTTCCGATGATGAGTGTGATTGTGTGTCGATCGCAACCAAAATTTAAGTTGAGAAAATCATATCATTGCTTCGCTGGCTAGCGAGACGCGAGTCAGATATGCATTGCGCGCCGGGGTCATTCACGGCCATCGGCATAACGTGAAGGGGCATGACATGGCTAAGCAGTCATCTAAAGCGCCGGCATCCAAGACACCGGCAAAGAAAGCACCCGCAAAAGCAGTCGCGGCGAAGGCCGCAACGGCAGTGAAGAAAGCAGCGCCTGCCGCCAAGCCGAAGGCAGCCGCGGCCAAGGCACCGGCGAAGAAACCCGCGGTAGCGGCAAAGGCCGTCGCGAAGCCGGCAGCGAAGAAGGCAGCGCCCGCGAAGGCCGCGGCGAAGGCCGCAGCGAAAGCGGCACCGGCCAAGAAGCCGGCAGCCAAGGCGGCCGCCAAACCCGCGGCGAAGCCGGCAGCGAAGAAGGCAGCGCCCGCGAAAGCCGCGGTTAAGCCGGCAGCGAAAGCGGCACCGGCCAAGAAGCCGGCGGCCAAGCCAGCTATGAAAGCAGCCGCGGCCGCGACCAAGCCGGCGGTGAAGAAAGCCGCGGCGCCGAAGGCAAAGGCAGCGCCTGCGAAGGCGAAAGCGAAAGCTCCGGCCAAGAAGTAGACGGATCGTTGGAGCGTCACCTGTCCTTCGGGATCCGGCAAGGACGCTCAGACGCTCTGGATCGGAGCATGTTCGGCAGCGGGTTCAGCCCTCTGGGCTGAACGTCGGAAAGGGGCCGAGGGGCAAGCAAAGCGAGGCGCCGGTTGGCTGCCTCGCTCGCCCGCTCTTTCGCTCCTCGCCGTGGTTGGCGAAGATCTCGGCCCGATGCCTGGCGCCTGCGAAGTATGGGCGCCTGTGAAGTGTGAATGCAGGTTCGAATCCCCGCAGTTCGCTGTCGAGGCCTGCTGATACTTTTCCAGCATACCGGCTTCAGGCTGTGATGATGCCAGGATGGAAAACCGCGGCCGGTTTCTGGTCGTTGGTATTTTGCACTCTGGCGATTGATCGCAAGAGTGTGTCCGGTCAACACTGGACGGTCGCAAACAGGAAACCGATCATGCCGAAGCTGCTCTACGCGTCCGCCTCGCCCTACAGCTCCAAGGTAAGGATGGCCGCGGCCTATGCCGGGATCGCAATCGATGAGGTGCCGGTCAAGACCGAGGACAGGCCGGCCGAACTGATCGGCGCCAATCCGCTCGGCAAAATCCCGGTGCTGGTGCTCGACGATGGCCGTTCGATTCACGACAGCCGAGCCATCACCCAGCACCTCAACCGGATTTCGAAGAACGCGTTGTTTCCACGCAACCCCGACAAGCGTCTGGAAGCGGAAGTGCTGGAGGCGCTGGCTGACGGTATCTGCGATTGCGCGCTGTCGATGGTCTACGAGCGCCGCACCCGGCCCGAAGAGATGGTCTATCAGCCCTGGCTCGACCGCCAGTGGGCGAAGATCACGGCAGCACTCGATCTGCTCAACGCCAATCCGCCCAAGCTGCCGAAGAAGATCACGGCCGGTCAGTTGGCGTTGCGTGCCTGCCTCGGCTATCTCTCGCTGCGTTTTGCCGGTCAGTGGGAGAAAGGGCGTAGCCGGTTGACCCGCTGGGTGGCGCGCTTCGACGAAAAATTCCCGGAGTTGAAGTCCGTGGTTCCGGCCTGAGCGATCAAATCTGCTGTTCCGGCCTGAGCGACCGGATATAAAAAAGCCGGGCGCGAGGCCCGGCTTTTCGTGTCGTGGCTTGAACGTCTTAGAACTTCATGCCGAGGCCGAAGGTGACGCGGTTGTCCGTCGCCTTGACCTTGCCGATGCCATCGAAGCTCTTGCTGCCGAAGTCGGTGTAGCGATACTCGACGCGGCCGAACACATTGTCGGTCAGCTTGATGTCGGTGCCGACGCCGGCCGTCCAGCCGAGCATGGTGGCGGTGTCGCTGGCAGGAATGACGGAGTCTTCCACCTTCAGGCTTCTGCCGGCGAGACCGCCGGTGCCATAGAGCAGGATTTCCGGGGTCACGGCGTAACCGAGACGGGCGCGCAGCGAGCCTTCGAAGCCGCCCTTGGAGTTTATGCCGTTGTCGTCACCCTTCACGCCGTTGTAGCCGAGTTCGGCTTCACCGCCGTACACGAAGTTCTCCTGCTGCCACTGATAGCCGCCGAAGACACTGCCGACAAAACCCTTGGTATCGGTCGAAACGCCGAAATCCTTTTCCTTGGTCTTGCCGCTGAAGCCGTAGCCAACGTTGATACCGGCATAGGGGCCGGCCCACGAGGCGACCGGAAGTTCGGCAACCGGAGCGGGTGCCGGCGGCTCTTCCTGGACGACGTCCGCAGCATAAGCGGTACCGCCGAGGGCGAAGAGCCCGAGCGCGACAGCCAGCGGCCGTGCGAATTTGAGATTGGCTTGCATTGTTCTTTACTCCTTAAGCCACAGGACACAGGCTTGTTTCTCACGATCGCCATCGACCCGCCCGGGGGGTGAAACGGATCTGGCGTTCGTCGGTTCCGAATGTCGTGTCAAAATGCGGCTGAACCGAACCTGAACTTGGGTCATTACCCGGCACGAATGAGGCAGAACCTTGACGTTGCATCTTCGCAACAGCGAAATGTCAGCAGCAAGTTCATGCTGCGCTGCACGCGGCTTGGTGCAAGGACTCCAGCGACCTATATTGCGGTCCGGCGGTTCCGAGTCCAAGAGGGCTCGGCATGCCGAACCGGGCACTTCGCCACAATGTTGCCCCAGGTGCGAACGCCGTTTAACGCATGCCGGGCCATATTTCGTCGGCGTCGCGTTTTCGGGCCGAAATTGAGGATTGACAGCAGATGAGCAAAGCCACTGCCGTGGCGCTGGTGACCGGTGGGGCGAAACGGATCGGCAAGGCGATCGTCGAGGACCTCGCCAGCCATGGTTTTGCGGTCGCCATCCATTCCAATCGCTCGCACGATAAGGCGGATGCATTGGCCGCGGCGATCAACCGGTCGGGCGGCCGCGCCGCCGCGGTTGCGGCTGATCTGACCGATATGGACGTTGTCAGCGACCTCGTCGGTCAGGCGGAAGCCGCGTTGGGTCCAATCTCGCTGCTGGTCAACAATGCGTCGCTCTTCGTCGATGATTCCGTCGAGGATTTCGACTGGCATGCCTGGGACCGCCATTTTGCCATTCACGTGAAAACCCCGGCGCTTTTGGCGCAGAACTTCGCCCGTTCCTTGCCGGAAGGGCAGGAGGGGCTGATCGTCAACATCATCGACCAGCGTGTCTGGCGGCCGACACCGCGTTATTTTTCCTATGCGCTGTCGAAATCGGCACTCTGGACCCAGACGCAGATGTTGGCGCAGGCGCTCGGCCCCCGCATCCGCGTCAATGCGATCGGGCCAGGCCCGACGCTGAAGAACGCGCGCCAGGACGATTCGGATTTTGACGCGCAGGTCGCCGGCCTAATTCTGAGACGCGGCCCGGAATTGCCGGAATTTGGCGCCACCATCCGCTATCTCTGGCAGGCGCGCTCGGTCACCGGCCAGATGATCGCGCTCGATGGCGGCCAGCATCTTGCATGGCAGACGCCCGATGTGACAGGCATGGCGGAATGAGTCCTTTGGATCACAAGAACAAGGCGCGCGGCGGCGCTGATGATCTTCCTCCCGAAATCGACCTGGAGGACGAGGCGCTGGAGGAGATCGTCGAACCGGTTGGCCCGGATGTCGCGTTCACGGCAATCGACTGGACGCCGCATGCCGGGGACGCCGAAGGCATGGTCGGCGCCGAGGTGATCCAGACGCTGGTCAAGCGGCTGCCCAATGCGCCCGGCGTCTACCGGATGATGAACGCCGCTGGCGACGTGCTCTATGTCGGCAAGGCGCGCAGCCTGAAGAAGCGTGTCACCAACTATGCGCAAGGCAGATTCCACACCAACCGCATCGGCCGCATGGTGCGCGAGACGTCGACGATGGAGTTCGTCGTCACCCGCACCGAGATCGAGGCGCTGCTGCTCGAAGCAAATCTTATCAAGCGTTTGCGGCCGCGATTCAATGTGCTGATGCGGGACGACAAGTCGTTTCCGTATATCCTTTTGACCGGCGACCATGTCTCGCCCGGCATCTACAAGCACCGCGGGGCGCGCTCGCGTAAAGGCGACTATTTCGGCCCCTTTGCCTCGGCCGGCGCCGTCGGCCGCACCATCAATTCGCTGCAGCGCGCCTTCCTGCTCAGAAGCTGTACCAATTCCTTCTACGAGAACCGCACGCGGCCATGCCTGCTCTACCAGATCAAGCGCTGCGCCGGTCCGTGCACCGGCGAAATCTCGCATCAGAGTTATGCCGATCTGGTTGCCGAGGCGAAGGACTTTCTCTCGGGTCGCAGCCAGAAGGTGAAGACCGAGATTTCGGCTGCCATGCAGCAGGCTTCGCAAGACCTCGATTTCGAGCGCGCCGCCATCTATCGCGACCGGCTGGCCGCCTTGTCGCACGTACAGAGCCATCAGGGCATCAACCCGGCGACCGTCGACGAGGCCGATGTGTTCGCCATCCACCAGGAAGGCGGCCAGGTCTGCATCCAGGTGTTTTTCTTCCGCACCGGTCAGAACTGGGGCAACCGCGCCTATTTCCCGAAGGCCGACCCGGCACTGGAGGGATCGGAAGTACTGGGCTCGTTCCTGGCGCAGTTCTATGACGACAAGCCGACGCCGCGTGCCATTCTACTGTCGCAGACCGTCGAGGACCAGGAACTGCTGGCCGAGGCGCTCTCGACCCGCGCCGGCCGCAAGATGGCGATCTCGGTGCCGCAGCGCGGCGAGAAAAAGGACCTGACCGACAACGCCTTGCAGAATGCGCGTGAGGCGCTTGGCCGGCGGCTGGCCGAAACCTCGACGCAAGCGCGGTTGCTTGCCGGTTTCGCCGAGACCTTCGGCCTGGCCAAGCCGCCGGTGCGCATCGAGGTCTACGACAACTCCCACATCATGGGCACCAACGCCGTCGGCGCCATGGTCGTCGCGGGGCCGGAAGGCTTTGTGAAGAACCAGTACCGGAAATTCAACATCCGCTCGACCGAGATCACGCCGGGCGACGATTTCGGCATGATGCGCGAAGTGATGGAGCGGCGTTTTTCGCGATTGCTCAAGGAGCATGGCGATGTTGTCCTGGCCGACGACGCGGCAGCGGGCGAGGTGACGGCAGCCGAGGCGGGCGACGAAGAGGATCTCTCGGGCAGCTTCCCGGCCTGGCCCGACGTCATCCTGATCGACGGTGGCCAGGGCCAGATGACGGCGGTGCGCAAGATCCTGTCGGATCTCGGCATCGAAGACCGGGTCGTCGCCATCGGCATCGCCAAGGGGCAGGACCGCGATGCAGGCCGCGAACGCTTCTTCGTCAAGGGCAGGGACTCGTTTTCGCTGCCCGTTCGCGATCCAGTACTCTATTTCGTCCAGCGGCTGCGCGACGAGGTCCACCGCTTCGCCATCGGGTCGCATCGGGCCCGTCGCAAGAAGGAAATGGTCAAGAGCCCGCTCGACGAAATCGCCGGCATCGGCCCCGGCCGCAAGCGCGCGCTTCTCTTGCATTTCGGCACTGCCAAGGCGGTCAGCCGTGCCGCAATCGAGGATCTGAGGAAAGTCGACGGCATTTCCGAGCAGGTCGCGAAACTGGTCTACAATCACTTCCACGAGAGCTGAAAAAATCGCCACTTTCAGCTGGCCAGTCGAATCTGACCTGTTGACCCCCTACATCCGCTTCTGATTTGAGTACGCAGGCAGAAAGAGTCCACCAGACATGGCCCAGCGCGCGTTCAACTTGCCCAACATGCTGACCTACGCCCGCATCATCGCGGTGCCGCTGGTCGTGCTGTGCTTTTTTCTGGAGGGCCATCTGAAATCGAGCGACTTCGCCCGCTGGTCGGCGTTGGTCATTTTCCTGCTGGCATCGGTCACCGACTACTTCGACGGCTATTTTGCGCGCGCCTGGCAGCAGACCTCCAACATCGGCAAGATGCTCGATCCGATCGCCGACAAGCTGCTGGTCGCCACCTGCCTCTTGCTGCTGGCGGCCGACACCGATCGTCACGCCGGTATCGCCGGCTGGTCGCTGTGGGCGGCGATCATCATCCTGTGCCGCGAAATCCTGGTTTCGGGCCTGCGCGAATATCTGGCGGCGCTCAAGGTCTCGGTGCCGGTGACGCAGCTTGCCAAGTGGAAGACCACCATCCAGATGGTCGCCATCGCCTTCCTGCTGGCGGGACCTGCCGGTGACAAGATCTTTCCGCTGACCACCCAAACCGGCCTCGTGCTGCTGTGGGTCGCGGCCCTCGTGACGCTCTACACCGGCTACGACTATTTCCGCGCCGGCCTCAAGCACATCATGGACGAGTGAGATGACGACCCGTCTCATCTATTTCGCCTGGGTTCGCGAACGGATCGGCACATCGCAAGAAGATGTCGAACTGCCCGCCGGCATCGAGACGGTCGCTGACCTTTTGCGCTGGCTGCAGTCGCGCGGCGAAGGTTACCAACACGCGCTGCAATATCCCGATGTGATCCGCGTCGCCATCAACCAGGAACATGTCGATCACCGCGAGAAGATATCGGGCGCACGCGAGATCGCACTGTTCCCGCCGATGACCGGGGGCTGACACTCATGTCGGCCGTCCTGGTGCCGAATGTGCGCATCCAGCGCGAGGATTTCGACGTTGCCGCCGAGATCGCCGCGCTGACGCAGGGCCGTGCCGACATTGGCGCGGTGGTCACCTTCTCCGGCCTGTGCCGCGACGAGCAGGGCGCACTCTCGGCACTTGAGCTCGAGCACTATCCGGGCATGGCTGAAGCCGAGATCGGCTGCATCGCAACCGAAGCCACCGAGCGTTGGCCGCTGCAAGGCCTCACCGTCATACATCGCCATGGCAAGATCGCGCCGGGGGCGAACATCGTGCTGGTGGTGGCCGCTTCGGTGCACCGCCAGGCGGCGTTCGAGGCGGCGAACTTCCTCATGGACTACCTCAAGTCACGTGCACCCTTCTGGAAGAAGGAACATCGCACCGACGGCTCCGAGGGCGGCTGGGTCGATGCCAAGGAAACCGACGCTGAGGCAGCCCGGCGCTGGAAGCAGCCGCCGTCCGAATAATGCCGTGCAGGCGTCACGGAACGACCGCAATCCTTCTGCCCACTGGTCGCGTGACTGATTTGGGCAAGGGAGACGGTCATGCTGGACAGGATCGCCGAATTCTTCGTCTTCGGCTTGGTGCCCCTGGTCGTCGGCATCCTGGCGGTGCCGGAGCTGTCCGTTGCCGCGGAAAAGGCGGTGAAAGGGGAAGTGATCTATCGCGAGCGCATCGCATTGCCACCCAGCGCCGTGCTTTCCGTCGAGCTTGCCGACGTCTCGTTGGCCGACGCGCCGGCCAAGATCATCGGGCAACAGAAGATCGAGCCCGCCGGCCAGGTGCCGATCAGCTTCGAGATAAAATTCGACCCCTCAGTCATCCGGCCGCGGATGACCTACGCGCTGCAGGCCCGGATCACTGTGGACGGAAGGCTGATGTTCATCTCAGATGTGCGCCATCAGCTCGATCCACTGACCGACGCGCCGCAGACCATCGTGCTGAAGATGGTCGCACCCAGCAAGGAGCCAGCGGCTTCCGTCTTTGATCAGCTCTGGGTGGTCGACTATGTCGATGGCATTGGCGCCATCACCGCGCCGCAGGCGACGTTCAGGGTCAGCGAGGCCGGCAAGGCCGGTGGCAGCGGTCCCTGCAACACCTATTTTGCCACGACGAAGGTCGAGGGCCAGGCGATCGCGATCAGCGATATCGGTTCGACCTACAAGGCCTGCGCGCCCGATGTGATGGCCGAGGAAAAAGCCTTGTTCGATGCATTGGCCAAGGCGGCGTCGTACACTGTCGATGCCGGCAAGCTCGCCATATCAGATAAGGGCGGCCGCGAAATCCTGCGCTTCAGCGCCGCGAGCTGAGCAATTCCGGGGAAATTGCTACTCGCTTTCCCCGGGAAAACCGTTTCACACTTTTCCTGGAACTGCCGCGGACGATGGGACGAGGATGACGCCGTAGTGGTAAGGCGGCACGTCAACCATTTCAGCCAGCTTGAAACCGGCCGGCTCGACGGCGGCGATGGTCTGTTCCGGCGACAGTCTCAACTCGGTCTTCGGTCCGCGAGGCTCGCCCAGCACCACCGTTCGCTCGCGCGGCGTCCGATGCCAGTTCACTATGGCAAAACGGCCTGACGGGCCAAGCGTTGCATGGACCGCGCGGGCCAGGCGGAGCTGATCCGGAACACCATGAAAGGCGTTTGCCATGAAGACGAAATCGGCGGGTCGGGCTGCCAGGCTGGCAATCTCATAGGCGTCGCCCGCCACGAAGTCGCAATTCGACAGGCCATTTTCAGTCAGGCGCCGGCGCGCGACTTCGAGCAAGTCGGCGTCGATATCGATGGCGGTGACATGACGCGCGACCCTGGCAATCTGCAATGTGAACCAGCCATCGCCGGAGCAGAGATCGATCACGTCCATACCCGGTTTGATCCCGGTGGCCGCAAGCACTGCCGCCGGCTCGGGCCACAGCGCCTCCCACCATCCGCTGGTCGGCATATCGGTGCCCTGGAAGAACCCTGGAATGGCGCTGGTCATGATCGGGTCGACTCCATCGCGACGGAGCTCCAGTCTATTCACGCATCTCGTACTTTGCCGGACTTTGCGGCGGCTCGCTTCATGTGAGATGCCGCGGAGCCTGAGACCATGTCCTATACAAAAAAAGGCCGACATTTCGCCGGCCTTTCTTGCATGTGAGATATGGACTGTCGGCTCAGCCGACGATCTCGGTGTCCGAGAACCAGTACTTGATCTCCTGCGCGGCCGTTTCCGGCGCGTCGGAGCCGTGCACCGAGTTCTCGCCGATCGACAGCGCATGCACCTTGCGGATGGTGCCTTCGGCGGCGTTGGCCGGGTTGGTAGCGCCCATCACGTCGCGGTTCTTGATAATGGCGCTCTCGCCTTCCAGCACCTGCACGATGGTCGGGCCCGAGGACATGGATTCCACCAGCTCGCCGAAGAACGGCCGCTCCTTGTGGACGGCGTAGAAGCCTTCGGCCTCACGGCGGCTCATCCACACCCGGCGCGAGGCGATGACGCGCAGGCCGGCGTCTTCCAGCATCTTGGTGATGGCGCCGGTGAGGTTGCGCCGCGTTGCGTCCGGCTTGATCATGGAAAAAGTGCGTTCGAGCGCCATGGGTCGTCCTTGTCTGAATTCGAATTGAGAGTGGCGGGCTCTATACAAGCCGCCCGGCTGATTGCCAAGAGGGGTGAGGAGCGGGGTGAGGAACGGCCGCCAAGCGGGCAGAAAGCCGATTGCTTGGCTTTTCGAGCGATGAATGTCCGGAGCGATGGCGAGGGGTCGGAAGGTGCGTGCTTCCGTGGCTGATCGGCGCCGGGGAAGCGAGATCAGACGGCTGTAAAGCAACGGTTTGCTTGCTATAGTCGCTCGGTCGGCGCCGCGCTGAAGTCGGCCCGAATGGAGACAAAATGACCATGGCAGACGATCGTCAGGAGCGCATTCGCAACCGTGCACATCAGATCTGGCAGGAGGAAGGGCAACCGGCCGGTCACCACGAACGCCACTGGCACCAGGCGGCGGCCGACGTCGATCGGGAGGACGCGGGGAAGCCGTCGGCGGACAAGAAGCCAGCCAAGAAGGCATCTGGCGCCGGCAAAGCAAAGGCCGCGCCCAAGGAAGAAAAGACCGCCTCGAAAGCCAGCAAGCCGAAGGCCGGCAAGCCAAAGAAGGCCGCCAAATAGGCCCAACTGTTCCACCGCTGATTTTCGCAACAGGTTGACGGCGCTCGAACTGCCTTGCCGGCAGGCAGGTCGCCGCGCCGGTCAGGCTGCCGCGGAAACCTTTCGTCCCAGCCCGCCATGCAGGTCGAGGCAGCGGGTGAACCACTGCGCCACAGCGTCGTTGTCTTCGAGCAACTTGTATGGCGATGCGATGCGTGCCCATTGCAGTGCGCCGAAAACGATATAGTCGGTAAACAGCGGCGAGGCGCCGCCGATGAACGGCTGGTAGCTCAACATGGAGCGCAGCGGCTCCAGCGCTGCCCGGAAGGTTGCCAGGCCGGCGTCGCGTGCGGCGACGACGTCCTCCAGCCGCTTGCCGAAGCGCTGCTCCCGGCTCTGGCGGAAATAGGAGGCGTTCTCCTCGTCTTGCATGGCATGAAGGTCAACGAGCGCCGCGGTGGTGACATAGGGGTGGATGGTCAATTGCGACCAGCGCTCGATGAAGCGCGCCATCGCCTTGCCGCCTTCGCCGCCAAACAGCGTCGGGCGATCCGGATAGGCCTCATCGAGATAGAGCGCGATGGCGAAGGAATCGGTGATGACCTTGTCGCCATCGCGGATGACCGGAACGGTTTTTGAGACGCCGCCTTCAATGGCAGGCACTTCGAGAAAACGCGTCGGCGCGGTCGAGATATCAAGTCCCTTATGGGCCAGCGCCATCGTTGCCTTCCAGCAATGAACGGACGGCCCTCGTCACGCCCGACGAGATCATAAAGCAGAATGGTCATTGGCGTTGGGTCCCTTTGCGGTCTAGGTATCGCTCCCGAACCGAAACGGGCGCGGCCGGAGAAAAGATGAAACAGCACTTCATGATGTTTGCGGCTTACAATCAATGGGCCAATGGCCGCATCTACGATGCCGCCGACGATCTCAACGATGAGGAATTCAACCGCGACGTCGGCGCCTTCTTCGGCTCGCTGATGGGCACGCTCAACCACCTGCTCGTCGCCGATCGCATCTGGATGAAGCGTTTCACCGGCGAAGGCGCCGCGCCGACGACATTGGACGCCATATTGTACCGGGCTTTGCCTGTCCTGAGGACAGCGCGCGAGGCCGAGGACCGGCGCATCATCGACTGGCTCGGCGGCTTGAACGACAAGGCGCTATCGGGTCGTTTCACTTATATGACCGTATCGGACATGCGCACCGTCTCGCAACGCCTGGCGCCCGCGCTGGCTCATGTCTTCAACCACCAGACCCATCACCGCGGCCAGGCGCATATGATCCTGACGGTTCTGGGCCGCCCTTCCGTGCCGCTCGATCTGGCGCATTTTCAGCGGACCGAGGAGGGCAGGGCCTTCGCCTGATCCATATGGTTTAGTTCTAAATTCGAAGGCGAACAGCTCGCGCCGACTATCGCCGCATTTTTTGCCGCAGCATCGCCTTCACGTCCGGCCACTCGGAATCGATGATGCTGAACCGGACGGAATTGCGTTTCCGGCCGTCCGGCATGATCCGTTCGTTGCGAATGATTCCTTCCTGTTTCGCCCCTATTCTTAAAATGGCCGCTCTCGACGCGTCGTTGAGTTCGTCGGTGGTGAATTGCACGCGAACACAGTCCATGACCTCAAATGCATGGAACAGGAGAAGGTATTTAGCCTCGGTGTTGACCGCCGATCGCTGGACCGAACTGCTGAGCCACGTGTGCCCAATCTCCAACTTTCTGTTCGCGCGATCGATTTTCCAGAACCGCGTACTACCGCAAATCAAGCCCGTGGCGCGCAGAACGATTGCGTATGGCATGGCGGTCCCAGCCTGTCGTCCAGCCAGGGCGTTGGCAATATAGCCATTGATCGCGCCTGGCCCAGGAACCACGGTGGCCTTCAGGTTCCATAGCTCGCCATCCGCGGCCGCGCTCAAAAGCGCTGCGGAATGCTCCGGCTGAAGGGGCCTGAGTTCAACGATATCCCCGACCAAGGCGGGTTGCCTGGATTGGACGCCCATTAGTCGATGATTCCCAATTTCTCTCGCCTGCGGTCATCGAGCGGCAAATGAGGACCAGTCCGAATTTCAGACAGCCTCGGAAGCCAAGTCGGTGATTTCGCTGTCCAACTGGCGTTGCGTCATGGCCGCTTCCGCCATCACCCATTGCTTGAACAGCAGCACCTTGCGTGCGGCAAAGCTCTTGTGGGGCGAGACAAAGTACCAACCGGCCGTGTTCGGATGATGAACGGCAAAGGGAGCGACCAGCTTTTCGGCGCGGATATCGCTGGCCATATAGGCGCGGTTGGCAACGGCAAAACCCATTCCGGAGTTGGCCGCCTCGTAGGACATCATGCACGAGTCGAAATAGATGCTTTTGGTCTCGCTGAGCACGAAGCTGGCGCCAGCGAAACCAAGCCAGGATTGCCAGTTCTGGGTGCAGGTGTCGGAATGCAGCAGCGTGAAGTGCTTGAGGTCGTCCGGTGTGACCTTTGATAGCGGCTTGTCGCCGAGAACTTCATGGAACAGCTTGCGGCTGCACACCGGCGTCAGGTCTTCCCGAAACAGCAGGTCGGATGGCAGCCCGTTGAAGTGGCCGTCGCCATAGCGGATTTCGAGATCGAATTCCGAAGTCGTGAATTCATGCGTCGCGTACGAGGTCGAAACCCGCATCACGATATCGGGATGTTGCTGCTGAAAGAGTGGCAGGCGCGGAAACAGCCAGCGCGCGGCAAATGTCGGCAGTACGGATATCTTCAGCACATGTTCCTGTGATTGCCCGGTCGCTTCCATGCTGGCGGCGACGATCCGCTCCAGTGCCTCGCGAACGCGCGAGACATAGGTCTCGCCCTCCGGTGTCAGCGACACCGCATTGCCGCCGCGCTGGAAAATCTTGAAGCGCAGCTGGTCCTCCAGGCTCTTGACGCGCTGGCTGACCGCCGAAGCGGTGATGAACTGTTCTTCGCCGGCTCGCGTGAAATTGCCGTGCCTCGCAGCACTCTCCACGATTTTCAGCGAATTGAGGTTGACCTGACTGAGCAGACGCACGGTTTCGACCTTAAGCTTGGCTTACGGTAGCACTAGCATTCCTAATTTTACAGGGGGTGCTAATTTAATCGACTGTTAACCAAGTGTTTGCCCCCCACTTGGAGAAGTACAATGAACGCACATACCGTACCCGAATTGCGCTATGCGATGAGCCGCGAGGCCATTATCGGCCACGAAACCGCCTGGAAAGTGTCGAGCTTCGGCGTTGCGCAGTATCTGCATGGCTATGATCCGGCACTGCTTGCCGCGATCGAGGAGGCCGCCCTGAAGCTCAAGGCCAGCCATGCCGTGCATAAGCACCTCGATCTGACCTTCATCACCGGCGCCGACCGTTTCATTCCGGAAATCAAGGAGTTGCTGAACGACAAGTTGCGCCTGGAGCGGCTGTCCGACATGATGGGCACGCAGCTGGAGCCCTATCCGCTGTCGATCGTCGGTTCGACCGTTACCTTCATGAATCCCAGGGATGGCGCCGTCGAATGGCATTGCGACGGCGTTCCGGTCACCGAGCTTATTCCGCTGTCGATCAGCGATCCGCTGGTCGGCGGCCATCTCGAAATTTATTGCGACGATTCCGAGACCGGCCGCGCCATTCTCGAATCCGGCCGCGAGATTCCGCGCAACCGCATCATGCGCATCGATCACAAGATGAACTACGCGACGCTCGGGCAGTTCCTCGGCGTCCTGCATCGCACGGCGCCGATCCAGTTCGGCGAGCGCGTCACGCTGGTGCTCAACCAGCGCTCCGTGGCCAAGCCCTATGTCGACGACAACAGGATGTTCTATCTTGCCGCCGACAACGATCACGACCGCGAGTGGGTTAACGAACTGGCCGAAGATGTGTGGACCAACCAGCTGCCGGCCTATCGCCGGTTCGAGGCGGAACATCCGACGCCGGCCCCCGCCGAAGCGGCGGTTCCGGGCGGAGCCAGGGAATCATGGTAGCGACCCATGATCCCGAAAAGTGGGAACCGGTTTTCGGACGGGATCATGGTCGAACGCAGACATAGAGCCCAATGCCAATTCTTTCGGCATGGATCAGGCTCGATATCCGCGCTGGTCTTCGCCACCGGCGCGGTGGCGTTGTGGTCGACAAATGCGCTGGTCGGCAAATCCCTGCTGGCCGGTCACCCGGTGTCGCAGGTGCAGTTCCTGCAATTTGTAGGGGCTGCCCTGGTTTTCGCGGTGATCCGGTTAAGAAGCGGCGAGAAAGCCGCGGCAGTCACGGCGAATACCGCGCTGGTGCCGCTCGCGGTCGGTCTTATCGGTCTGGTCGGCACCATGGTGCTGCAATATGTCGCCTTTGCCTCGATGCCGGTGATCGAAGCCAATCTCGTGGCCTACACCTGGCCTTTGATGGTTGCCGCGGCAGTGATTGCCTTCGACAATCCCCGGCGTCCGGTTTTGCTGGGCCTTGCCGCGGCCCTTGGGTTCGTCGGCGTCGCGCTGGTGATTTCGGGAGGACGTGACCGCACCTGGTTCCAGGGTGACCTCGCCGGTTATTTGGCCGCATTCGGGTCTGCGCTGTGCATGGCGTTCTATTCGGTGATGGTGGGACGGCTCACCACTTCGCCGGACCGCCTGTTGCTGCCCTCGTCGCTGGTTGGCGTCGCCTTGACGCTCATATGGTCCGCTCGCGAAGGCGTCGCATGGCCTACCGGGGTGGATCTCGCCCTCGGGCTCTATCTCGGCGCCGGCCCGATGGGGCTGGGTTACTACTTCTGGTCGCGCGCCTTGAAGCTCGGAGGCAGCGGCAAGGTCGCTGTCGTCGCCTATCTCACGCCGATTGCCTCGACGCTGCTGCTGACCTTGTCCGGTGAACGGCTTACGACGACCGCCATTGCCGGCGCCATCCTCGTGATCGGCAGTTGTGTCGCGGTCGGCCTGGAGCGTTCGGAGGCGCAAGACTATGTTTGACGACAATGAACGTCTCGCCAGGCAGGAAGCGCATTGGCTCATCAAGGAATTCGGCGCCGAGGCACCGCTTTACGCCGCGATGAAGGCCGAAAAGGCGATTGAGCAGAAGGATTTCGGGCGTTGTGCCCGCTGGAAGCGTATTCTTGAGATATTGGCGGATGGTCGGACAACCAAGTCTGCCACTTCCAAGTATTAGATTTTCTAATTTGCGCGACGTCGATTTCCCATAAAGATAGTTGACGTCAAGTCTTGATTCGTTTTGGGACTTGGCGGCCCGTTGGGGGACGCGGTTAAAAAGATACATAGACAAAAGTCTTCACTGGGGTAGATGACTTTGTCGGAAATAGGGTGAAAGAATTGTCAAATATCGAGGATAAGATCGTTATCGAGCTAACCGCCGATATTGTCTCGGCCTATGTAGGCAACAATCCGCTTCCGGCTTCCGGCCTGCCTGACCTGATTGCCAGCGTCAGCGCCTCGGTCCGAAAGCTGGCTGGCGCGGCCGTCGTAGAAAGCCCGAGCCTGGTTCCGGCTGTAAATCCGAAAAAGTCGGTATTTCCCGACTACATCATCTGCCTGGAGGACGGAAAGAAGTTCAAGTCGCTCAAGCGACACCTCAGGACAGACTACGGTTTGAGCCCGGACGACTATCGGGCCAAATGGGGCTTGCCACCGGACTATCCGATGGTCGCCCCGAATTACTCGGCGACCCGGTCGGCGTTGGCGAAATCGACTGGACTTGGCCGCAAGCCGGCCGCCGCGCCGGCAGTCGCGGCCAAGGCGACAAAGCGTGGCAAGGCCATTGCCTGAGGCCTTGCTGGCCGGTATGGCAGGCCGCTGATCGGCTGCTCTGGCGGCGCATTATGTGCGCCGTTTCCAGGCCTTGTGCGGTCAACTGGCCCGCAAGGTCTTGCGAAGCGTTGATGTCCAGTGCAAAAGCGCGGCCATGCTTATCATCAATGACCTCTCGCTCCGCATGGCGGGGCGCTTGCTCCTCGACCATGCCTCGCTCACCTTGCCGGCCGGCACCAAGGCCGGCCTCGTCGGCCGCAACGGCACCGGCAAGACGACGCTGTTCAAGGCCATAACAGGCGATTTTCCCTCCGAGACCGGCTCGATCAGCCTGCCGAAGAATACGCGCATCGGCCAGGTGGCGCAGGAAGCGCCTGGAACCGAGGACCCGCTGATCGAGATCGTGCTCAAGGCGGACCTCGAGCGCACCGCGCTGCTCGAAGAAGAAAAGACCGCCACCGATCCACACCGCATCGCCGACATCCATATGCGGCTGGCCGACATCGACGCCCATTCGGCCGAGTCCCGCGCGGCCACCATCCTAGCCGGTCTTGGGTTCGACGACGCCGCGCAGCGGCGTCCGGCCTCGTCCTTCTCCGGCGGCTGGCGCATGCGCGTGGCGTTGGCCGCCGTGCTGTTTTCCGAGCCGGATCTCCTGCTGCTGGACGAGCCGACCAACTATCTCGACCTCGAAGGCACGCTGTGGCTGGAAAACTATGTGTCGAAGTATCCGCACACGGTGCTTCTGATCTCGCACGACCGCGATCTGCTCAACCGCGCCGTCAATTCGATCGTTCACCTCGACCAGAAGAAGCTGACGTTCTGGCGCGGCGGCTACGACCAGTTCGAGCGCCAGTACACCGAGCAGAAGGAATTGCAGGAAAAGGGCCGGGTCAAGCAGGAGGCCGCCCGCAAGCACATGGAATCCTTCGTCGAGCGTTTTCGCGCAAAGGCCTCCAAGGCAAGACAGGCTCAGTCGCGCATCAAGGCGCTGGAAAAGATGAAGCCGATCTCGGCCATCGTCAACGACACCGTACGGCCGTTCTCTTTCCCCGAACCGGTGAAGACGGTGGCCTCGCCGATCGTTGCGCTGAACAACGTCAATGTCGGCTATACCGAGGGTCAGCCGATCCTGAAGAAGATGACGCTGCGCATCGACGCCGACGACCGCATCGCGCTGCTTGGCGCCAATGGCAACGGCAAGTCGACGTTCGCCAAACTCCTTTCGGGTCGTCTGAAGCAGGAGACCGGCATCATGACGGTGGCGCCCGGGTTGAAGGTGGCGATCTTTGCCCAGCACCAGCTCGACGATCTGCGTCCCGAGGAAAATGCCTATGAGCATGTCCGCCGGATGATGCCCGAGGCGCCGGAATCGAAAGTGCGTGGCCGCGTCGCCCAGTTCGGTCTCACGACCGAGAAAATGAATACGCCCGCCAAGGACCTGTCCGGTGGCGAGAAGGCGCGGCTGTTGATGGGTCTGTCCGCTTTCGAGGGGCCGAACCTGTTCATCCTCGACGAGCCGACCAACCATCTCGACATCGACAGCCGTGAATCGCTGATCCACGCACTCAATGAATTCCCCGGCGCCGTCATCCTGATCTCGCACGACCGCCATCTGCTCGAGGCGACCGCGGACCGGCTATGGCTGGTCAAGGATGGCGCGGTCAATCCCTATGACGGGGATCTCGAAGACTACAAGACGCTGGTCACCGGCGTCTCCGGCGACCGCCGCGGCAAGCGCGAGGCCGACAAGGCGTCAAAGGCCGACCGCCGCCGCGATGCAGCCGCGCGCCGTGCCGCCTTCGAACCGCTGGCCAAGGAAATCCGCGCCACCGAGGCGCTGATGGACCGCATCCGCAAGCGCATCGATGGCATCGAGGACGAACTGTCCAACCCGGCGGTCTATGAGAAGGATCCGTCGACGGCGACCAGGCTCGCCAAGGAACGCTCGCAGCTTGCCCAGACGCTGGCCGGCCACGAGGAAAAATGGCTGACCATGTCGGCGGAGTACGAGGAAGGCACGGCGGAGTAGGGTGCTCGTCACTCCTCCTGCGGTGAGATTGCGCCGCGCTTGGCGTCAGGGATGTGGCCTTGTGGTCAACTGCATTCCCAGGGCATTCATCACGGCGATCGTGGTCTTCAATGTCGGGTTGCCATCGCTGCTGAAGGATCGATAGAGCTGTTCGCGCGATAATCCCGTCTGCTTGGCAATCTGCGTCATGCCTTTGGCGCGAGCCACCACGCCGAGCGCATGCGCGATATACCCGCTGTCTTCGGTCTCGAACGCTTCTGTCATGAAGATGGCAATGGCCTCATCGGAATTGAGGTCCTCGGCGGGGTCGTACGCACTCAATTTTTCAGGCATGTCATTCACTCCAATCGCCCGAAAGGCGTTTTGCTGTTTTTATGTCCTTCGTTTGACTGCCTTTGTCTCCACCGCACAGCAATATCAGCACCGTATATTGCCGTGCTTGCGGTAGTAGATGCGGTAGCCTGGACCGTAGTGGATGCGCAATTTCACTGGTTCCGTCCCCGACGGGTTCGGCATCCCGCATGACCGAAAGCAACGCGGTCCAGGCGCGAGGCGATCAATGCGCGTGCACGTTCATCTTTGAGCTTCATTCGCCATTTGCGAAAAGTCTCCGTCTGTTTCAGCTCGAACATCAGTGTGATGTAGTTTTTAAACTACGGTCCGTCAAGGCTCTTTGCTCGCATTCATCTGGCCCTACACCTCAGCCTCCAAAGCCGCTAAACAGGATCCATGAACCAGCACGCGAACCTCCGCATCGGCCATTCGGCCTGTCCGCATGATTGCCCGTCGACCTGCGCGCTCGAGGTCGAACTGCTCGATGGCAACCGCATTGGCCGCGTCCATGGTGCCAAGGCCAACAGCTATACATCGGGTGTCGTCTGCGCCAAGGTCGCCCGCTATGCCGACCGCGTCCATCATCCCGACCGGTTGCTGAAGCCGCTGGTGCGCAAGGGCGCCAAGGGCGAGGGCGTTTGGCAGGAATCAAGCTGGGAGGCCGCACTCGACCTCGTCGCCGAAAAGTTCATCTCGGCCGAGGAAAAGTATGGCTCGGAGACGGTCTGGCCTTACTACTATGCCGGCACGATGGGGCTGGTGCAGCGCGACGGCATCGACCGGCTGCGCCACGCCAAGAAATACTCAGGCTTCTTCGGCTCGATCTGCACCAACCTCGCCTGGACCGGGTGGATGATGGGGGCAGGCGCGCTACGCGGACCGGATCCGCGCGAGATGGGCAAATCCGACTGCGTCGTGATCTGGGGCACCAATGCAGTGGTCACGCAAGTCAATGTCATGACCCACGCCATCAAGGCGCGCAAGGAGCGCGGCGCGAAAATAGTCGTCATCGACGTCTACGAAAACGCGACCATGAAACAGGCCGACATGGGCCTGGTGCTGAGGCCAGGCACCGACGGCGCGCTGGCCTGCGCGGTGATGCATGTGCTGTTTCGCGAGGGCATGGCCGATCGCGATTATCTCGCAAAATATACCGACGACCCGCACGGGCTGGAAGCGCATTTGCTGACGCGCACGCCGGAATGGGCCTCTGCTATCACTGGCCTTGGCGTTGCCGAGATCGAAGCCTTCGCGCGATTGGTCGGCACGACCAAGAAAACCTATTTCCGCCTCGGCTATGGCTTTGCGCGGCAGCGCAACGGCGCCGTCAACATGCATGCGGCGTCCTGCATCGCCACCGTCACCGGCGCCTGGCAGTATGAGGGCGGCGGCGCCTTCCATTCCAATTCCGGCATCTTCAAGCTCAATCAGGATGTGCTGGAAGGCACGGGGATGCGTGATCCCTCGATCCGCTATCTCGACCATTCGCGCATCGGCCCGGTGCTGACCGGCGCCAGCGACGCACTTTATGGCGGACCGCCGGTGACGGCGATGCTGATCCAGAACACCAATCCAGTGAACGTCGCGCCCGAGCAGCGGCTGGTGAAGCAGGGTTTCCTGCGTGACGATTTGTTTACCTGCGTGCACGAGCAGTTCATGACCGACACGGCCAAGCTTGCCGATGTCGTGCTGCCGGCGACGATGTTCGTCGAGCATGACGACATCTACAAGGGCGGCGGCAACCAGCACATCACGCTTGGCCCCAAGCTGATCGAGCCGCCGCAAGGGCCGCGCACCAACCATTTCGTCATCGAGCAACTGGCCGAGCGACTTGGCGTCGCCGACAGGCCGGGCTTCGGCCTCACCGAGCAGCAGCATATCGACATCATTCTAGGCAAGCGCGGGCTGGGCAGCTTCGACTCCTTGAAGGAAGCGAAATGGGTTGACCTGCAGCCGGATTTCGAGACGGCGCATTTCATCCGGGGCTTTGGCCATGCGGACGGCAAATTCCGCTTCCGCGCCGACTGGACCGGGCAAGCGGCTCCCAACCGGCCGCCGAAGAGCATGGGTCTGTTCGGCCCGGTGGCGCGATTGCCCGAATTTCCCGATCATGTCGACCTGATCGAGGTGGCTGACGAGGCGCATCCGTTCCGGCTGACGACCTCGCCGGCGCGCAACTTCCTCAACTCGACTTTTTCCGAGACACCGGTGTCGAAGGCCAAGGAGGGCCGCCCGGAACTCCTGCTGCATCCCGATGACGCGGCGGCTCTCGAGCTTGCCGACGGCGACCGTATCGAGATCGGCAACATGCGCGGCGAGGTGGTGCTGCACGCCAGATTGTTCGACGGCATCAAGCGCGGCGTCGTGATCGCCGAAGGCATCTGGCCGAACAGCGCGCATGAGCGCGGCGAAGGCATCAATGTGCTCACGGGAGCCGATGCGCCCGCACCCTATGGCGGCGCTGCCTTCCACGACAACAAGGTCTGGCTGCGCAAGGCGGGTGAGCTGGCGGCCTAGCGTCGTCGATCGTCGGCATGATCCTCAGGACATCGTCCGCGGCGGATCGAGAGCGCGGCCTGGTTTCACACCGGCAGGGTTTCGGCCGCCTTCTTCCTGTTTTGCCGCTGGCGGATATCGTCGGCGACCGCCTGGGCTTCGATGCCGATTTCACGCAGCAGCCCGGTGACCGCGTTGTGAAAGCCGACCAGATAGAGGCCGAGATCCGAAGCGCGGGCATTGACGCCGCTGGGTCCCGGCTCGATGCCGGGTTCGAGGAACCTGGCATAGCCCGGCCGGTAACCGGTGGCGAAGAGGATGGCGTCGAATTCGCTGTCCCTGCCGTCCGTAAAACGGGCGCCGCGTTCCGAGATTTCGGCGATGTCGGGCGCCACCTTGATCGCGCCTTCGCGGATCTTGCCGATGGTGCCGACATCGATCACCGGAATGCGCGATGCAAGCGCGATCTGCTGCAGCAGTCCTTGCTTCGGCCGTCTGAGCCCAAATTTCTCCAGCCTTCCCAGCACCAGATCGAGGATGACGGGGAACAGGGCGTCATTGATGCGCTGCGGCCCGAGCCGCGTCGCCATGCCGACCACCTGGATCGGCACGCCGAACAGTTCGCGCGGCACGATGTGGACGCCGCCGCGCACCGAGATCGTCGGCCGGGCGCCGCCTTCCGCAAGATCGAGTGCAATCTCCGCACCGGTGTTGCCCATGCCGACGACCAGCACCGATTGGCCGGCAAAAGGCGTGGCGTTGCGATAGTCGGCGCTGTGCAGCGTCTTGCCCTTGAAGGCGTCCATGCCTGCGAATTTGGGCTGCAAGGGCTCGGCATTGTAGTCGGACGCAATCACCACATGCGAAGCGCGTAAGGCGCCGGACGTCGATTCCACCCACCAGCCGCGGCCCTCCCGGGCGACCGCCCGCACCGTTTCGCCGAAGCGGGGCTCGAGGTCGAAACGCTTTGCATACGCTTCGAGATACTCGACCACGAGATGGCGCGGCACATAGCGCGGATAAGCCCCGGGGAAGGGAACGAAGGGCAGCGAGGAGTAACGCTTGGTCGTATGCAGATGCACGCGGTCGTAGTAACGTCGCCAGGCTGGCGCGGCCTGCTGCTCCTTTTCGAGTATGGCGAAATCCAGCCCGACTTGCCGCAGGCACGCGCCAACCGCCAGGCCCGCCGGCCCGGCACCGATGATCGCGACTTTCGTGGTTTCGTCTATGCGCGCCTCCACCGCCAATTCGAGATCCAGAATGTCAGAGACGTGCCAAGGGTGCCACCGGCTCATCCAGGCAACGGCACCGTCAACCCGACCTTGACGCGGTCCATGGCGACGAAGGTGCGGAACTTCCGCACATTGTTGCTGCCGAAGAACAGTCTTCGCGTCAGCGCCTCGTAGGCACCCATGTCGGCTACGGTGATGATGAGGATGAAGTCGCTTTCGCCGGTGACATAATAGCATTGCTGCACTTGCGGCTCCGCCGAGAATTGCCGCTTGGCCGTATCGATCAGTTCGGTGCGTTCGCTTTCCAGCTCGACCTCGACGAAGATGGTGATGGGCTGACCGACGGCCGCCGGCTCGACAATGGCGACATTGCCGGCGATGACGCCGGTCTGCTCCATGCGCTTGATGCGGCGCTGCACGGCAGGCGCCGACAGGTTCACCGCCTCGCCGATCAGCCGCTGCGGCGTCGTGCTGTCCCGCTGCAAAATGGCAAGGATGGCGAGATCGAAGCTGTCGAGTGAGGCTGACGGCTGAGGCACTGGCGTATCCCTAGTGAAACAAACTTGCATTCCAGGCGCCGAATTACAGCGCCTTTTGCGTGTATCCTGCAATATCTTCTCTCGGATAATGCCGAGGAGAGACCGTCAATGTTCCTGACCAATCGCAATGCCTTGCATCGCCGGCCGCTGGACGCGGCCGATGCCGAAACCCTCGGCATTGCCGGGGCGGACACGGTCGAGCGTTTCCTTGCCCGCCGTGACAATCATATGACGACGCCGCTGCACGCGCTGCCGGCGCTGGCGGGCGAACTCGGTCTCGCTGCCTTGCACGTCAAGGATGAGGGCTTTCGGCTCGGCCTCGGCAGCTTCAAGGCGTTGGGCGGCGCCTATGCGGTTTTCCGCCTGGTCCTGGAGGAGGCCGGCAAGCGGCTCGGCCGCCGCGTCGACGTCGGCGATCTCGATCGGCCCGAAGTCCGGTCGGTTGCGGCTACCATGACGGTTGCTTGCGCCACCGACGGCAATCACGGGCGATCCGTCGCGCAAGGCGCCGGGCTCGTAGGCGCCAAGGCGGTGATCTTTGTCCATGCCGGCGTCAGCGACGAACGCGTCGCGGCCATCGCTCGCTATGGGGCAGAGATGATCCGCGTCGACGGCAATTACGACGATTCGGTCAGGCAGGCCGCGCAGACCGCTGCCGAGAAAGGCTGGACGGTGGTTTCCGATACCTCATGGCCGGGCTACGAACGCATTCCGGGCCTCGTCATGCAGGGCTACACGGCGATCGTGCGCGAGGCGTTGCGCCAGCTCCGGGAACCACCGACCCATGTCTTCGTGCAGGCAGGCGTCGGCGGCATCGCGGCCGCGATCGCCGGCCATCTCGCCATCGTGCTTGGTGAAACCCGGCCGGTTTTCACGGTGGTGGAACCCGCCCGTGCCGCCTGCGTCTTCGGCGCCGCCAAGGCCGGGCATCCGGTCAAGATCGAGCATGGCGAGGCGACGGTCATGGCGATGCTCGAATGCTACGAGGCCTCGCCGGTCGCCTGGCGGGTGCTGGCACGCGCCGCCGATGCCTTCATGACCGTCGACGAGGACGACGCCGTCGCCGTGATGCGTCGGTTGGCCCGCCCCACCGGCAACGATCCGGCCATCGTCGCCGGTGAAAGCGGCGGGGTCGGTCTTGCCGGCCTGATCCGGGCGATGGCCGGTCACAGGGCCGAGCTTGGCCTCGACGCCGCTTCGCGCGTGCTGGTCGTCAACACCGAAGGCGCGACCGATCCCCGCCGCTATGCCGAACTCGTCGGCATGAATCCGGCGGATGTGCTTGCCGGCAAGGTGCTCTCTGGAGCAAAGCCATGACCTCGATCGACGCACAAAGGTTGCTTGGCCGCATCCGCGAGCTCGGCGGCATCGGTCGTGACGGCGAGGGCAGGCTGGTGCGGCTGGCCGCCTCCCACGCCGACAGGCTGGGTCGCGACCGCTTTGTCGGCTGGCTGCGCGAGGCCATTATGGCGCGCCTCGCGCCCGCGGCGATCATTTTCGTGCCGAGCGCCGGCGGCATCAGCCACAATCCGCGCGAACATACCGCCGATGCCGAGCTTGTCGCCGGCGCCAACATCCTGCTTGATGTCGTCGCCCGCCTTGCGGATCAGGAGATGTCAGGCAATGGCTGAAATCGATCGCGATGCGCTGAAGCTGGAGATGACCGGATGGCGGCGCGATCTGCACGCGCACCCCGAATTCGGCTTCGAGGAGAAGCGCACCGCGGCCTTCGTCGCGGCCAAGCTGCGCGAGTTCGGCCTGGATGATGTCGCCGAGGGTGTCGGCGGCACCGGCGTCGTCGGCACTTTGAAGCGCGGCAGCGGCAACCGCGCCATCGCACTGCGGGCCGACATGGATGCACTGCGCATATCGGAGCAATCGACCGCACCATACCGCTCCGGCAATCCCGGTCTCATGCATGCCTGCGGCCATGACGGCCATACGGCGATGCTGCTGGGTGCCGCCAGGCTCCTGGCCGGGGAGGGCGGTTTCGACGGCACCGTGCGTTTCATCTTCCAGCCGGCGGAGGAATGGGGAAAAGGCGCGTTGGCGATGCTCGACGATGGCCTGATGCAGCGCTTTCCCTTCGACGAGATATTTGGCCTGCACAACATGCCGGGCCCGCCCGTCGGGCATTTCGAAACCCGCGCCGGCCCGGTCATGTCGGCCGAAGATATCTTCGAGATCGTGCTCAGGGGGGTGGGCGGCCACGCTGCGCGGCCGCATTCGGGTCAGGAAACGCTGGTTGCCGCCTGTGCGCTGGTCACCAGCCTGCAGACCATCGTCTCGCGCCGGCTGAGCCCGGCTGACATTTCCGTGGTTTCGGTGACCGAACTGGTCACCGACGGCACCCGCAACGCACTGCCGGGCCTTGCCCGAATCCTTGGCGACGCGCGCAGTTTCCGCCCCGAGGTCAGCGCCGAAATCGAACGCCAGATGCGCATTATCGCCGAAGGCATCGCTGCCGCCTACAATGTTGCCGCCGAAGTCAACTACACCAGGGAATTCGTGCCTTTGCGCAACGATGCCGAACTGGTCGAAGCAGCCTTCGCGGCCGCCGGGACCGTGTTCGAGCCCGGCAATATCGCGGTCGCCCGCGAGCCGATGACGGCGTCGGAGGATTTCGCCCGCTTCCTCGACCACGTGCCGGGCTGCTTCGTCTTCCTCGGCAATGGCGAGGCCTCGGCACCGCTTCACAATTCCAGCTACGACTTCAACGATGACGGGCTGTTATTCGGCGTCAATTTCCATGTCGCCATCGCCAGGCAGCGGCTTGGGACCTGAACCCTCGGGCCCTTTTCGCGGCATTTTACGGGGGGAAAACGCCCGGGAAAGGCTGAAATCCTTGATCTCGCATGACGCAGCGGCAAGACTCAGCTAGCCTCCCTCGCGCGGCGGACCTGATATCCGCCTGGCCGGCGCTATCAGACTACCTCCCAAGCGGCGCCGGCCTTCTTCTTTGCGCTAAATTAGCTTTCGTTAAATTTAGAATGCTCGCGCTTGGCGGAGGTTAGGGTTTTGCTGCCATGACTGCGGCAGGCTTTTGGTGTGCTGCGGGTGCGTGGATGCGCGGGCGGAGCTGGATAAAGGCGTTGCGTCAGGATGAAGCGCAACAGGTGCGCGCGCGGATCACTGAACTCGAACAAAACTTGACCGCTGCCTCGGCCCAGACACGACAGTTGCGCCAGGACGCAGGCCACGAATTGCGCAATGCCAAGTTCCGCCTCGAGCGCCTCGAGGAATGCATCGCGGAAATGCGTTGAAGGCGCTATCGTCTTGCGCTGGACACCAGCGCGAGGATCGTTCCCAGCTTTTTTCATCGCCACCTCCTTCAACCTCGGAACGAAGCGGTGCCGGTTTGATTGCGGCGATTGCGCCGAGGGAACAAAACGACCAGCCTCAGGTTGACCCAGCGAAGGAGGACCGCCCAAATGATCCGCTTGCTTCTGGTTGGCACGCTGGCCTTTGTCGCTTACCGTCTCGCCCGCAAGATGATCGACGAGGTACCCGACAGTGTCGATCCGCTCTTGCTGCCGGCGCCCGCAAACGATCGCGAGGCGCTGCGCCGGCAGTCCGCGTCGATGGGCGTTGACCCTAAGCGCTGACCTTCCTGTCTCGCCGAACTGGCGGCGTTGCTTCTCTGTTGCGAACAAAGCGGAAACGATGCTTGATGGGCGATGAACCTCGCCGCCCATGATTCGACCTTTTTGGAACAGACCGTCCAGCCAGCCTATCTCGCCCGGCTGAACGACGCCCAGCGCCAGGCCGTCGAACATGGCGACGGCAAGATCGCGGGGCCGCTGCTGGTCATTGCCGGCGCCGGCTCGGGCAAGACCAACACGCTGGCGCACCGCGTCGCGCATCTGATCGTCAAGGGAGCCGACCCGCGCCGCATCCTGCTGATGACGTTTTCGCGGCGCGCCGCATCCGAAATGGCCAGGCGCGTCGAGCGCATCGCCGGCGAGGTGCTCGGTCGCGATGCCGCGGTGATCACGGATGCGCTGACCTGGGCCGGCACTTTTCATGGTATCGGTGCGCGGCTGTTGCGCGATTATGCACTGGAGATCGGTCTCGATCCGGCCTTCACCATCCATGATCGCGAGGATTCCGCCGATCTGATGAATCTCGTGCGCCACGAACTCGGTTTCTCCAGGACGGAAGCGCGCTTTCCAACCAAAGGCACCTGCCTTGCCATCTATTCTCGCGCCGTCAACGCGCAGGCGCCGCTCGGTGAGGTGCTGGGGTCTGCCTTCCCCTGGTGCGCCGGCTGGGCAGAACAGCTCAAGCAGCTGTTTGCGGGCTATGTCGAGGCCAAGCAGGCGCAGAACGTGCTCGATTACGACGATCTGCTGCTCTACTGGGCGCAGATGACGGCCGAGCCTGAAATCGCCACGCATCTGGGCGGGCGTTTCGACCATGTGCTGGTCGACGAATACCAGGACACCAACCGGCTGCAGGCGTCGATCCTGCTTGCGCTGAAACCCGACGGCGCCGGGCTGACCGTGGTCGGCGACGACGCGCAGTCGATCTATTCGTTCCGCGCCGCTGAGGTGCGCAACATCCTCGATTTTCCAAAGCAGTTCGCCCGGACCGCCGATGTGGTGATGCTGGAGCGTAATTACCGCTCGACCGAGACCATTCTGGCGGCCGCCAATGCGGTCATCGGCGAAGCCTCGGAGCGCTTCACCAAGAACCTGTGGTCGGAACGCAAATCCGCCGACAAGCCAAGACTTGTGACCGTTCGTGACGAGGTCGAGCAAGCCAACTTCGTCTGCGACACCATCCTGGCGGAGCGCGAGGCCGGTACCGCGCTGAAGTCACAGGCGGTGCTGTTTCGCGCCTCGCACCACAGCGGGCCGCTGGAGATAGAGCTGACGCGGCGCAACATTCCCTTCGTCAAGTTCGGTGGCCTGAAATTCCTTGATGCGGCCCATGTCAAGGACGTGCTGGCAGTGCTGCGCTTTGCCGAAAATCCGCGCGACCGTGTCGCCGGTTTTCGCGTGCTGCAGCTTTTGCCGGGCATCGGCCCTTCGGCCGCCGCGCAGATCGTCGAAGCCATGACGTCGGCGCTGGACGAGGCGATGGGCCTGGCCGGCTGGCGTCCGCCGCAGCGCGCCGCGGACGACTGGCCGGGTTTTGTCTCGCTCTATTCCGGCTTGCGGGCCGGCGCCAAATGGCCAGCCGATCTCGAACAGGTCAGGCTGTGGTACGAACCGCATCTGGAGCGCATCCACGAGGATGCGATCACGCGCCGGGCGGATCTGCTGCAACTCGAGCAGATCGGGTCGGGCTATGCCTCGCGCGAACGCTTCCTGACCGAGCTGACGCTCGACCCGCCGGACGCAACCAGCGACCAGGCCGGGCCGCCGCATCGCGACGAGGACTATCTGATCCTGTCCACCATCCACTCGGCCAAGGGGCAAGAGTGGAAGAACGTCTTCGTGCTCAACACGGTCGACGGGTGCATCCCGGCAGATCTCGGCGTCGGCACCAAGGAGGATATCGAGGAGGAGCGCCGGCTGCTCTACGTGGCGATGACACGAGCCAAGGACAGCCTCAACCTGGTCATGCCGCAGCGCTTCTTTCCGCACGGCCAGGCGGCGCGCGGCGACCGTCATCTCTATGCCTCGCGCACCCGTTTCATCCCGCCCTCCATCCTTGCCGCGTTCCAGCAGCTTTCGTGGCCGGCCGCGCAAGCGGCGCAGGGCAGGGCACAACGGCCGGAGGTGCGCGTCGACATCGGCGCGCGCATGCGCGGCATGTGGAAATAGCGGGAGCCGATGTCGCAGCCCCCGATCAGGATCGCCATCGCTGGCGCGCTCGGCCGCATGGGCCGCCAGATGGCGGACGCCGTGCGGGCCGATGCGCGTCTGGCGCTTGCCGCCCGCTTTCACCGGCTAGGCAGTGTCGGCGATGGGCTGGTGAGCCGCGACGAGGCACTTGCCGTGGCCGACGTGGTCATCGACTTCACCACGCCGGCCGCCTCCGTCGATCTGGCCGGCTTCTGTGGCGAGCGCGGCGGTCCAGCGCTGGTGATTGGCTCGACGGGTTTCGATGCCGCCGAGTTGGCCACCATCGCGGCCGCCGCTGAGACCGTCGCCATCGTGCGGTCCGGCAGCTTCTCGCTTGGGCTCAACATGCTGGTCGGATTGGTCGGGCGGGCAGCGCGGGCACTCGGCCCGCAAGACTGGGATGCCGAGATTTTCGAGGCGCATCATCGCCACAAGGTCGATGCGCCGTCGGGCACGGCGCTGATGCTGGGGCAAGCCGTTGCCGGTGGACGCGGCGTCGAACTGGACACGGTTGCCAGGCGCGTCCGTGACGGCGTCACCGGCGCGCGGCCGGCTGGCGAGATCGGCTTCGCGGTGGCGCGCGGCGGCAGCATCGTCGGCGAGCACAGCGTCAGCTTCTGCGCCGAGGGCGAGACCGTCACCGTGTCGCATGCGGCTGGCGACCGCATCATGTTCGCGCGTGGCGCCATCGCCGCAGCACTCTGGGTGGCAGGCCGTGCCCCCGGCGAATACGACATGGGCGATGTGCTGGGGCAGAGCGCTCGGTCGTGACGCTGCGAACCGATTTTTTTGCCTCGCGGCTGAAAGCCAGCTGAAAGCTTGGGCATGTCATGACAGTTTTGCGGTGTCACCGCATGTCCGGCCCACGACGGTCGGCGAGGGAGGAATGCGGCGCGGCTTCACAGCGCGTCGCCTAAATGGAGGAAGTTTTGTGACCGGTTTCATCTCGAAGCGTGCCTTGCGCACCGCCGCCTTGACGCTTGCCATCACCGCCACGGGCGCCACAGGCGCTACGGTGGCATCGGCGGCCGACGAAAAGATTTCCATCATGGTGGGTGGCTATGAAAAGCAGATCTATCTGCCCGCCAAGCTCACCGAAGCCCTGGGCTATTTCAAGGACGAGGGCCTCGACGTCGAGTTGCTGAACGAACCGGCCGGCGTCGACGCCGAAAACGAAATGCTGGCCGGCGCCGTGCAAGGCGTTGTCGGCTTCTACGATCATTGCATCGACCTGCAGGCCAAAGGCAAATTCGTCGAGTCCATTGTCCAGTTCAGCCAGGCGCCCGGCGAGGTCGAACTGGTTTCGACGAAGCATCCCGAAATCAAGTCGCCGGCCGATTTCAAGGGCATGAACCTTGGTGTCACCGGTCTCGGCTCCTCGACAAACTTCCTGACGGAATACCTTGCCGTGAAGAACGGCTTGAAGCTGGGTGAATTCACCTCGATCCCCGTCGGCGCCGGCGATACGTTCATCGCCGCGATGCAACAGGACAAGATCCAGGCGGGTATGACGACCGAACCGACCATCACCCGGCTGCTCAAGACGGGTGAAGCCAAAGTCCTTATCGACATGCGTACGATAGAAGGCACCAAAGCCGCGCTCGGCGGCACGTACCCGGCCGCCTCTCTCTACATGCAGACAGATTGGGTCGAGGCCCACAAGGATGTGGTGCAGAAGCTGGCCAATGCTTTCGTCAAGACGCAGAAATTCATCAATACCCATAGCGGCGCTGAAATCGCCGACAAGATGCCGAAGGACTACTACGTCGGCGACAAGGAAGGTTATGTGAAGGCCCTCGATGCCGGCAAGGCGATGTTCACCGCCGACGGCACAATGCCCGAGGGCGGCCCCGAGACGGTGCTGACTGTGCTGTCGGCCTTCAAGAAGGAACTGCAAGGCAAGCAGATCGATCTGTCGAAAACCTACACGACGGAATTCGTCAAGAACGCGAAGTAACCCGTCTGCCGGCGCGATGCACCGCATCGTGCCGGCAATCGTCTGGTTTTCCATGTCCAGCGGCCCTGGCCGATGGCGGTTCTTCGTTCGAACCCGGAGTTAGCCCAGCATGGCACAAGAAAAAAGCGCACCGGCAATCGAGCTGATCAATGTCAGCCGCCGCTTCCTGTCACCAACCGGCAAGTCGCTGACCGCGATCCGTGAATTCACCATGACCGTAGAGCGGGGCGAATTCGTCGCCGTCGTCGGCCCGACCGGCTGCGGAAAGTCCACCACCCTCAACCTCGTCACCGGATTGGCGAGCCCAAGCGCGGGCGAGGTCCGGGTCATGGGCGCGCCCGTCAAGGGCATCGATTCCCGCATCGGCTTCGTCTTTCAAAGCGACGCGCTGTTTCCATGGCGCACGGTGATCGAGAACGTCATGGCCGGGCCGCTCTTCCGTGGCAGGGCCAAGGCAGACGCGATGGCGGCGGCGCGCGACTGGCTTGCGCGCGTCGGCCTGGCGCGCTTCGAACATCACTATCCGCACCAGCTCTCCGGCGGCATGCGCAAGCGCGTGGCACTGGCGCAGACCTTCATCAATGGCCCCGAGATTCTGCTGATGGACGAGCCGTTTTCCGCGCTCGACGTGCAGACGCGTGTTCTCATGCACGAGGAACTGCTGCGTCTTTGGTCCGAAGCCAAGGCCTCGGTCGTTTTCGTTACCCACGACCTTGAGGAAGCAATAGCGCTGGCCGACAAAGTCTACGTGCTGACCGCCGGGCCGGCGACTGTGAAGTCGGTCTACACGATCGACCTGCCGCGCCCGCGCGTCGTCGCCGACATCCGCTACGAGCAAAGCTTCATCGACTATTCGCGCACCATCTGGGCCGATCTCAAGGAAGAGGTCGAGACCAGCTATGCCCGCGCTGCCGCGTGAGGGAGGATACAATGACCGATGCCGCCATCGACATCAGGGCAGGAGGCTTCAGGCCAGGAACCTCAGACGCCGAAATAGAAGCCGCAGCCGCCAAGGCCGCGCAGCATCGCCGCCGCACGGTGATCTTCTGGCGGTATGCCATCCTCATCGTCTTCCTCGCCGCCTGGGAAATCGCCGGGCGCAAGGCCTGGATCGATCCGTTCTTCTACGCCACGCCAAGCGCGATCGCGCAAAGGCTCTATGAGTGGATGACGGAAGGCACGTCCGAAGGGCCGCTCTGGTACCATCTCTATGTCACGATGGAGGAGTCCGTCCTCGGCTTCGTCACAGGCTCGGTTGCCGGCATCCTCATCGGCGTCGCGCTTGGCCGCAACCGCATGGCCGCCGACATCTTTTCCATCTACATCAAGGTGATCAACTCCATCCCTCGCGTGGTGCTGGCGCCGATCTTCATCATGATCCTTGGCCTTGGCCTCGCTTCGAAAGTGGCGCTGGCCTTCGTCATGGTGTTCTTCGTCGTCTTCCACAACGCCTTCCAGGGCGTGCGCGAGGCAGATCGTGCGATGATCGCCAATGCCCGTATCCTCGGCGCCTCCGACTGGCAGCTGACCCGTTCGGTGATCGTGCCGTCGGCGATGAGCTGGATCTTCGCCAGCCTGCACGTCAGCTTCGGCTTCGCCATCATCGGCGCCATCGTCGGCGAGTTCGTCGGCTCACGCTACGGCATCGGGCTCTTGATCAACATCGCCAAGGGTTCCTTCGATGCCGCAGGCATGTATGCCGCGATCGTCATCATCATGGTGGTGGCGCTGGGCGCGGAATATCTGATGACCATGGTCGAGAACCGGCTGGCGAAATGGCGTCCGCAGCCTTTGCACGAGACGCAGTAAGCAGATCCGACCGGGCAAGGCCCTTAGCCGCCGGCCAATGGCAGACGCACCTCGACCACCAGGCCGCCGGCCGCGCCATCCGCAAGGGTGACGCGGCCGCTGGCATTTTCCACCACCTCGCGCACGATGGCGAGTCCGAGGCCGCTGCCTTCGTCGGTCGCGCCGGCCAGCCGGTAGAAGCGCTCGAAGACATGGTCGCGCTCGTCGGCGGGTATGCCTGGCCCGTCGTCGGTGACCGTCAGCACGGCCTCGCCATCGGCGGCGGCGATCTTGACGGTGACGGTGCCGCCTGCCGGTGTGTAGCGCAGCGCGTTGTCGACGAGGTTGACGATCATCTCCCGCAGCATCGTACCGTCGCCGATGACCGGTACGGCGCCAGTCTCATCGAGACCGAGATCGATGTTGCGATCGATGGCCCTCGGCGCATGGGTTTCCAGCACTTGGCGTGCGGCTTGCGTCAGGTCGATGCGGTCGGCGCGCGGTCGCCGGCTGCCTGGTTCAGCGCGCGACAAGGTCAGGAGCTGCTCGGCCAGCCGCGCCAACCGGGCGGAGCTTGCCTGCAGGGCGACAAGCGCTTCGCGGCGTGCATCGACAGCGGTTTCGCGTAGCGCGTAGCTCGCTTGCGTCGACAACAGCGCCAGCGGCGTGCGCAGTTGATGCGCGGCATTGGCGATGAAACGGCGCTGCGCCGCCATCTGCGCCCGCACCCGTTCCATATAGGCGTTGAGTGCATCGACCAGCGGTCGGATTTCGCTCTGCGCACCGGCGACTTCGATGGGATCGAGTTCGCTGCGTTTCGGGGAACGCACCGCGTCGCGCAGCCTGATGAGTGGCGCCAGCCCTCGCCGCAGGCCGAGCAGCACGAAGACGCCGGCAATCGCCACCAGCGCCAGTTGCTGGGTGAAGGCGCTGAACCAGAGACGCCGCACCATCGCGTCGTGACCGAAAAGCGTGACGCCGACGGTGACGGATATCGGCGAGTCTTCGCCGGCGCCGACCACCGCGTGCGTAAAGGTCAGCAGCCGCAGCGCCTGGTCGCGATAGGTCGCTTCCATACTGGGGTGTCCGGGCGTGTTGGGCAGCCCGGGATAGCCGGTCAACAGCCGTCCCCCCGCGGCTTCGACACCGTAGTAGACCCTGTCGCGGTCGCCGGTGTCGAACATCTCGAGCGCTGCCGGCGGCACCGTGGCGTTGATCACTCCGTCGGTCATTGTGACCTGCTCGGCGATCATCCGTGCCGATCCGACCAGCATGCGGTCGGTGACCAAATCGGCGGTCGCCAGAGCGTTGCGCTGGCTGGTCCACAGATTGATGGTCGCAAGCCCGGCGAGGGGGAGCACGACCCAGGCCAGCAATTGCAGGCGCAGGCTGTTAGTCCTCATGGCGCCAAATCCTCATGACGCCAGATCATCGTGGCGCAAGAGATAGCCGAGACCACGCAAAGTTGTGATCTGGACGCGCGAGCCTTCAAGCTTCTTGCGCACACGATGCACATAGATCTCGATGGCGCTTGGATCGGCATCGGTCTCGAAATCATAGATCGCCGCGGACAAGGCGGCCTTGCTCACCGTGCGTCCCGCCTTGATCATCAATTGCTCGAGCACGGCATGTTCGCGCGGCGTCAATGCGAGTGTCTCGCCGCTCAGCGAGAACAGCCTGGTGTTGGTGTCGAAGACGAGGTCGCCGCAGGCAACTACGGGGGCCTTCCGGTCATTGGCGCGGCGCAGTTGGACGCGGATGCGTGCTTCGAGCTCTTCGATCTGGAAGGGCTTCGCCAGATAGTCGTCGGCGCCTTCGTTGAGGCCTTTAACCCGGCCATCGAGGCTGGCATTGGCGGTCAGTACGATCACCGGCACCCGGTTGCCACGCGTTCGCAGCATGCGCAGCACTTCCAGTCCGCCCATGCGAGGCAGCGCAAGATCGAGAATGACAAGCGCGTGGTCGCCGGCGGCAAGCGCATGCTCGACATCCTCGCCGTCATGGACGATGTCGACGACGTAGTTCGCCTGGCGCAAGGTCTTGCCCAGCCAGTCCGCCAGTTCGCGATTGTCCTCCACAAGCAGCAATCGCATGTCTATTGCCGTTCCAGCATCCGCCCGCTTTCGGTCTCAACGGGCCGTCTCGGGCTCGATCGTCGATCCCGTTCGCCAATGGGATCCGAAATGATCGATAGTATCGATCGCAACACAAGGCAAATGCGGCTTGGCCACGGCCGGCGACGGTTTTTCGCCGGCTCAGATGCCCTTCAGGACACTAATCGAACCGAACGGTTCGGTTCTAGTTGACGGATTGTACCGCAAATGGTGAACAATAGTCCCCGATCTGCCGACGTTTGCATCCGAGGGCTCAACGCTAATGGGTTGAAAACGTTTGATAAATCAGATCTTAAATGCTGCAATGCAATATGCATTGTCCATAATATGACGAAATACTGCAAAGCCGGTGCGACTGGTAATCCCAGAAGGCCTTCCCCATCTGGGAGTGGTCCGAGCGACACGAAATCCTCCCAAGGGCACGCCACTAGACGGACAGAACAAAGAAATTCTGGAGTAAATAAATGACCAAGATCGCTCTTACCGCTGCTGCTATCCTCGTTGCCACGGGCACGGCTTTTGCCGGCAGCGACAACTACGGCTCCAACAACGCCAACCAGCCGGTTGCCACCCAGTCGACCTCCAACGTCGACACCCTCCGCACCGGTTCGATCCTGAAGACGGACAAGGCGCAGGCTGACGCCAATGCCAAGGTTCCGGCTCAGTCGGGCCAGGGCATCTGGGGCCGCTAATCCTTCAAGCATCGCGTGATGACAAAGAGCGATGGGCCTGGCCCGCCGCTCTTGTTTTTTGGATGAGCCCAGGGCGTTGGTCTTATCAGCCGATCTTCGCAGTCGGCAAAAAAATCTCACGTTCAGGAATAAACCCAGGCTGCTTCTGGTCCTCTCCTCAGCGGAACCGTCCTCCCAAGACGCCGCCCAACGGATGAACCAGGAGATTGAAATGAACAGACTTGCTCTCGCCACCGCCGCTATCCTCATCGCAACCGGAGGTGCGTTCGCCGGCAGCGACCACTATGGCTCCGACAATGCCAACCAGCCGGTCGCCCCGGTCGCCGGCGTGGATCACACCGTCACCGGCGCCGTCGACAGCAACACGAATATGACCGCGCACAAGGCTGCCGACACCAAGATGAAGCCCGCAACCGACTGGCCGGAGCCCGGCCAGGGCATCTGGGGCAACTGATGTCAGGGAGGCGGCAGGTCTGGTCTGTCGCACCCGCCAGGATTTCTAGCTCAGCTCCTTCGGCCGCAGGCAATGTGTCAGCCGCGCGGACGTCAGGCCGGACCAGTCATCTTCAAGGACGAAGCGCGCGAGAGCCGCTGTCGGAAACTTTTCCTCGAGCCTCTTGCGCGCCTTCGCCTCCGATCCCGGTCCGGCAAGTTGTTTTGCCAGGTCCTCAAGCCCTGGATTGTGGCCGAGAACCACCAGGCAGCCGCTCGACGGGTCTGCTTTGCGTATCTCGCTCAGAATATCCGCCGCTGAAGCATCGTAGAGCGCCTCGGCGAACGCGACCCGGGGATGCACGGGCAGTTCCGCGGCGACCAGCCGCCACGTATCGCGGGCGCGCATCGCCGGCGACACCAATGCCAGGTCCGCAAGCCACCCGCGCGCGGCAAGCTCGCGGCCGATCAATCGGGCTGCCGTCAACCCACGTTCATCGAGCGGCCGGTCAAAATCATCGAGGTCAGGATCGTCCCAGCTCGATTTGGCGTGGCGTAAGAGGAGCAGCTGTTTCATCGGCATTGCTCAGGACCAGGAAATGTCGGCATTGAAATCCTTGCCATGTCCCCCACCATACCTCGCGCCCGTGGTAGCATCAAAGGCCGCCGCCAAGGTGCCGAAGATGAACAGGCCTACAAATTGCTCGTTCCGATCCCACCTAACGGCGACATCTGCCTCGGTGATCGCCCACGCGCCTGATTGAATATGAATGCTGGCGACGATCGGTCCAAACGCCTGGCCCTTGATCTCGCTCAGATAGAAATAGGCCGTAGCGTTTTGTGGTCCATCGGTCTCATCGTATTCGAAGACACCGGCAAGATCACCTTTTGTTCGAATTGCGCTGTCAAAGATATCCAAGGGGTTCGATCCTAAAGCAGCGTCGAGACATCGCGCGCACCATGCACGATGCGCACGATTTCGATCTGTCCTCCGGATGGGCGATAGAGGATTAGATAGTTGCCAATGGTCAATGCTCTGGCGTCGACGCTGATTCCGGGTCTGCGAGGTCCAGATTCGGGAAAGGCAGCAAGCTGCTGGATGCGCTCGGCGATAGCATCCAGAAAATGGTCTGCGGCACGCGGGCTGCCCTCGGCGATGGCAAGCCAGATATCGACAAGATCATTTTCCGCCGCCGGGCTGCGGATGATCGGCATTCTTGCCACAGGCTATTTCTTGGCGGCGTCAACGAGCCGGCCGCGGGCCTTCCGCTTGATGTCCTCGACATCAAAAGCAGAAAATGGACCGCTCTCCAGCCCCTCCGTCCAAGCCTTGCGCAATCGCTCCACTTCGGCTTCGCGAAGCGGCTGGCGCAGGCGCCACTCGCGCAGCGCCTCGCGGATCACTTCGCTTGCCGATCCATAGCGACCGCTGCCGACGGCGTCTTTGACCATCTCCAGCAATTCAGGGGAAAGCGCTACGCTGACTTTCTCGACTGTCGTCATTGAACTTGTCTCCTTGATTGGAAAGTAGCAATATTTGCTACCATCCTCAAGGTTAGGGCGTGATCCGCGCCAGATGCTCGAGATCGGCTTCCTCGCGCAGCGGGTCGGGCGCCATCACCATCGAGGTGCCGTTGTCGGCATCGTCGGCGAAGTGGGCAAGCACGGCGCGGCCCGCCTCCATGCGCGCCTTGCCTTCGGCCACCAGCCCCAGCGCCAGCGGATAGAGCCGATGCTCGGCCTTCAGCACCCGGGCAGCCAGCGTATCGGCATTGTCGCCGACCATCACCGGCACCGCCGCCTGGGCGATGATCGGGCCGTCATCCATCTCGGATGTCACGAAATGAACCGTGCAGCCATGGATGCGGATGCCGGCGGCCAGCGCGCGGGTATGGGTATCGAGCCCTTTGAAGGCCGGCAGCAGGGCAGGGTGGATGTTGATCATGCGGCCCTGCCATTTCTGGACAAAGCCGGGGGTCAGGATGCGCATATAGCCGGCCAGCGCCACGATCTCGGCGTTGAAGGCCGCGAGTGCCGCGTCGATCGCTGCGTCATGCGCCTGCTTGCTGCCGTGGTCGGCGCGGGAAATGACCTGTGTGGCGATGCCGCGTGCCCTGGCGATGACGAGGCCGGCGGCGTCCGCCTTGTCGGAGATGACGCCGACGATCTCGGCCGGGAAGGCCGGGTCGCTGGCCGCCGCGATCAGCGCGGTCATGTTGGAGCCGCGCCCCGAAATCAGAACGACTGTGCGTTTCCTCCGCGCGCTCATAGGCCGATCGAGCCACGATAGATGACGCCGGCGTCGCGGCGCGGCACGATGCGGCCGATTGGCGTCACCGTCTCGCCAGCCTCCTGCAGCACTGCTGCGACCTGCGCCGCCTGGCCCGAAGCGACAGCCAAAATCATGCCGATACCGCAGTTGAAAGTGCGCATCATCTCCTCCGGCGCCACGCCGCCGGTCTTGGCCAGCCAGGAGAACACGGGCGGCACGTCGATGGCTTCGAGATCGAGCTCGGCCGAGAAATCCTTGGGCAGCACGCGCGGGATGTTTTCCGGGAAGCCGCCGCCAGTGATGTGCGCCAGCGCCTTGATGCCATGCGTGTTGCGGATCGCCTTGAGGAGCGATTTCACATAGATGCGGGTCGGCTCGAGCAGCGCCTCGGCCAGCGTTGCCTCGTCGTTGAACGGCGCCGGATCGCTCCACGCCAGGCCGCTGGCGGCAACGATGCGGCGCACCAGGGAAAAACCGTTGGAATGAACGCCGGAGGAGGCAAGGCCGAGCAGCACGTCGCCCTCGACGATGTCGTCGGTCGGCAAAAGCTGCCCGCGTTCGGCCGCGCCCACCGCAAAGCCGGCAAGGTCATAGTCCTTGCCGTGATACATGCCGGGCATTTCGGCGGTCTCGCCGCCGATCAGCGCGCAGCCGGCCTGCCGGCAACCCTGCGCGATGCCGCCGACGATCGCGGCGCCCTGGTCGGGATCGAGTTTGCCGGTGGCGAAATAGTCGAGGAAGAACAACGGCTCCGCGCCCTGCACGACGATGTCGTTGACGCACATGGCGACGAGGTCGATGCCGATGGTGTCGTGTTTTCCCGCATCGATGGCGATCTTGAGTTTGGTGCCGACACCGTCATTGGCGGCGACCAGCACCGGATCGGTGAAACCGGCCGCCTTGAGATCGAACAGGCCGCCGAAGCCGCCGATCTCGCCATCCGCGCCTGGCCGGCGCGTCGCGCGCACCAGCGGCTTGATCTTCTCCACCATGAGATTGCCGGCATCGATGTCGACGCCGGCCTCGGCATAGGTGAGCCCGTTTCTGCGCTTGGCCGTTTTGTTCTGGCCCGTTTTATGCTGGCCGGTTTCGCGCTTGCTCATCGCAATGTTCCTGCTCGTTTGCGGGCTCTTCGCATGAACGGTTTCGGTCCGCAAGGATAACGGCCGAACCGGGCGCCGTTTGGTTGACAAAAGCGTGGATAGCCGGCGCATCGCACGCTGCGTCTGCTGCTGGCCCATCCTGCTTCTCCCTTGCCTCGGCCTTCCATCTCCCTCATCTATCTCGAGGCATAATACGGCGGGACAATGCGTTGACCATCCCCAACCTGATCACCATCCTGCGCTTTGTGCTGGTGCCTGCCGTGGTGCTGGCCATGTTGCAGGCGCGTTGGGAATGGGCTTTTGCCGGCTTCGTCGTTGCCGGCGTTTCCGACGGCGTCGACGGCTTCATCGCCCGCCGCTTCAACCAGCAGTCCAGATTCGGCGCCTATCTCGATCCGATCGCCGACAAGCTGCTTTTGGTTTCAGTGTTCATCGTCATGGGCTTCATCGGGCAATTGCCGCTGTGGCTGGTCGTCACCATGGTGTCGCGCGACGCGCTGATCGTGTGCGCGGTCCTGTTGTCCACGGTGATCGGCCATCCGGTCGAGATAAAACCGTTTCTGGTGTCGAAGGCCAATACCGCCATACAGATCGTGCTGGCGGCGGTTGTGCTGGGCGAACTCGCCTTTGCCGTCCATCTCGACCCTCTGCGGCCCAACCTCATATTGCTGTCCGGGGTCTTGACCGTGGCTTCGGCCGCGGCCTATCTCGTGGCTTGGCTGAGGCATATGAGCGGCTATGGCGAAGGCGGTAAACCGGGCTGACAAGCCCAACGACAGCAAGGCTGCCCGCAAGCCGGCCGCCCGCAAAACGGTGGCGCGGGACAAGACCGTCGACGACCAGATGGTCGTCGTCGTGCCGGCCGGCGAGACGGCGGCGGAGGCCGAGGCGTCGGCCACGTTCCGCCGGCAGATCTTCTTCTGGCTGGCGGGTGCCGCGATCCTGGCGCTTTTTCTTTATGTCTTCAGCGCCATCCTGCTGCCCTTCGTCGCCGGCATGGTGCTTGCCTATTTTCTCGATCCGGTCGCCGACCGGCTGCAGCGGCTCGGCCTCAGCCGCTTCATGGCGACGGTGGTCATCCTCGTCGCCTTCCTGATCGTGCTGGTGCTGGCCTTCGTCATCCTCATTCCGGTGCTGGCGACGCAGATGGCTGATTTCGCCGGCAAGCTGCCGGAATACCTGACCCGGCTGCAAGGCCTGATCACCTCCTTTGATCCGAAATGGCTGGAACAGAAATTCGGCGTCAACGCCAATGGTCTGCGCGACGGGTTGAACTCGTTGCTGACCTCGGGCTTCGGCCTGCTCACCACGGTTTTCACCTCGATCTGGAGTTCGGGCGTGGCGCTGGTCTCGGTGGTCAGCCTGTTCGTGGTGACGCCCGTGGTTGCCTTCTACATGCTGCTCGACTGGGATCGCATGGTGGCGGTCATCGACAGCTGGGTGCCGCGCGACAACGTGGCGACGGTGCGCGCCATCGCGCGCGATATCAACACCGCGACCGCCGGCTTCGTGCGCGGGCAGGGCACGCTCTGCCTTGTGCTGGCCGCCATGTATGCCACCGGCCTGACGCTGACGGGGCTGAACTTCGCCATCCTCATCGGACTGTTCGCCGGGCTGATCTCCTTCATCCCCTATGTCGGCTCATTGACCGGGCTGGTGCTGGCCGTCGGCGTTGCCTTCGTCCAGTTCTGGCCGGACTGGACGATGATCGTCGCCGTTGCCGTGGTCTTCTTTATCGGCCAGTTCATCGAAGGCAACATCCTGCAGCCCAGGCTGGTCGGCAAAAGCGTCGGTCTGCATCCGGTGTGGCTCATGTTCGCGCTGTTCGCCTTCGGCGCGCTGTTCGGTTTTGTCGGGCTTTTGATTGCCGTTCCGGCGTCCGCGGCGGTAGCCGTCCTGGTGCGGTTTGCCATCGCCCGCTATCTGGAATCGCCACTCTACAAGGGCCATGCAACAGAATCAGCGCCGCCATTGCCGGCCGATCGCGGTGGCGGCCATCGCACGCAACCGCGTCGCTGAAGTGACCGCCCAGCGAACAGATCCGCCGCGCCAGCTGCCGCTCGATCTCGGCCACGGCACCGGTTACTCGCGCGACGAGTTGGTCGTCTCCGGCACCAACAACCAGGCGGCCGCGCTGGTCGACCGCTGGCCGGATTGGCCAGCACCAGTGGTGGTGCTGGCGGGCCCGGCTGGTTCGGGCAAAACGCATCTGGCCTCGATCTGGCGTGCCCGCGCCAATGCGCTGGCCCTCGACGTCGGGCGCATGGGTGACAGCATCGCCAATCTCGGCGCGCGGCCGGCGCTGATCGACGATATCGATAACGGCGTGGTCGATGAGCAAGGCCTGTTTCATTTGATCAATGCCGTGCGCGGCGCCGGCTCGACGCTGCTTTTGACGGCGCGGCGCTTTCCGTCGGCCTGGGGCGTCAAGCTACCCGATCTCGCCTCGCGGCTGAAGGCGGCGGCAACCGTCGAGATCCACGAGCCCGACGATCTCTTGCTCGCCGGCGTCATCACCAAGCTGTTCGCCGACCGGCAGGTCGAGGTCGAGCCGCATGTCGTGCAGTATCTGGTGCGGCGCATCGAACGTTCGCTGGCAACCGCGATGCGTGTGGTGGAGCGCCTGGATCGCACCGCGCTGGAGCGCAAGATGCCGATCACAAGGGCGCTGGCCGCCGAGGTCGTGAGCGCCATGGACGAGGGGCAGGGCGAATTCGAGATTTGATGGCTTCAGTGTTCCAGCGCTTCTCCGTCTCGACCCGAGTCCCGTTTTGGGAAACAAGACTGGCACAGGTCTTGCTGCGTGAGCTTGCCGGCTGACCCCGGTCCTGATTGCGTTCCAAATCAGGTTGTAGGCTCGCCGGGATGAGGCGGTTGGGGTTCTCGCCCGGCGAGCTTGCCTTCCTTGAATACCGCTCGCCGGGAAATGGCACTGTCAGCCAATGAGCTTGCGGCCAATCACAGCCACATTCTGACGAAATGCCGGACCAACAGGTAGACGGCGGAATGCGCCGCGATATAACAGGCCGCGACCAGCACGAACATCCCGATGCTGGCAGGCCAGGAACGGGAAGCGGCCATGCCCGGAACCAGCTTGGCTTGCCTGCGGCTCTCTCGATTGTTCCACATCGCCAGCGCCGCACAGGCGATTGCCCACGCCGCCATGAACGGAATCGCCACGCCCGCATAGGCAAAATAGGCCGGCCCGAACAGCGACACCCATGCATCGATCCCAAACACCGCAAATCCCCCGTTTGCCGGAGTTTAAGCCGGCAATGGCGAGGGAAGCGAGCCGGAAATGGTGAAACCCCGGTGCGGGCCTAAGCCCTTCGGTGCCATCGGTATCGCACTTTGAAGAGAAATGGTCGGAGTGGAGAGATTCGAACTCCCGACCCTCTGGTCCCAAACCAGATGCGCTACCAGCCTGCGCTACACTCCGAACGGTCTGTTGCCTATTCATTTCGGTGTTACATGGCAAGTGCAAAAACCTTGCCGCCGGTGCCAATGCGCAGTAATGACGGCCTAGAGGCGGCGATGCCGCCTTGCACAACAAAGAGGTGGCCATGTCCGCGCGCATTTTCAGCCCAGCCAAAACCGCGATGCAGTCCGGCAAGGCCAAGACCGGCCATTGGGTGCTGGAATTCGATCCTGAGATGCGCAAGAAGATCGACCCGCTGATGGGCTACACCACGTCGGGAGACATGAGAAGCCAGATCAGGCTTACCTTCGACACGCGCGAAGAGGCGGTCGCCTACGCCGAAAAGGAAGGGCTTGCCTTCCGTGTCGAAGAACCGAAAGAGACCAAGCGCCGCCAGATTTCCTATGCGGAGAATTTCCGCTATGACCGCAGGACACCCTGGACGCATTGACCGGCGGCCAGTGCCAAGTATTTCAGCCGGCCCGTTGGCCGGCCAGCGGTCCCGTAGCTCAGCTGGATAGAGCACCGGCCTTCTAAGCCGATGGTCACAGGTTCGAATCCTGTCGGGATCGCCAGCATTTCAATGGCTTACGCCGCATGACCTCACGGGTCAGCCATTCCTCACCCTCGGCTGCCAGTGTCGCAACGCCGTGCGGCGAAAGCCTGGAACGGGAGCCTCAGGTCCGTTCGCGCGGCGGCCCTGGAATTATTTCGTGATCTGCCCGGTTGGAACTTCGGCCAAAACCATGCGTTCGGGGGCTTGTATTCGCGGGTCCTCATATAATGCGATGGGGACCGGCGGGGTGGGGCAACAC
>NZ_VFTI01000027.1:0-95264 GCF_006439515.1 Mesorhizobium sp. B3-2-1
AAGCGATCCGATCAAATCATCTTCAGCCAAAACCTTGCAAGCAGGGGGCCGTCCACATATGAGCACCGGAAGCGCAGAAGTCGGCATCAAGCGGCCAGCATCACGAATTTAGTGACGGGATTTCAGGCGCAGACGCGATTGCGGCCTTGCCTCTTGGCTTCGTAGAGCTGGCGGTCGGCGCGGCGATAGAACTCCTCCGCCGTTTCCTTGCGGTCCCAGACGGCAAGCCCGACGCTGGTCGTGATCTTGAGCCGGACATTGTTGCCGGAGAGGATCGACATGTTGGCGATCGCCTTGCGGATGCGCTCGGCGAATTTGGCCAGAAGGTCCGCCTCCATATTGGGCGTGACAACGGCGAACTCCTCACCGCCCAGGCGCGCCACGACGTCGTGATAGCGTGTCATGTCCTTGAGGCAACTGGCGACCGCCCTGAGCACCTCGTCGCCGACATCGTGGCCATGCGTGTCGTTGACCTGCTTGAAATGGTCGAGATCGAGGATCATCAGCCCGACCGGCTTTTCGATGCGGCGGAACTCCTCGAGATATTCCTTCAGCGCGTCATCGAAATAGCGTCGGTTCTGCATGCCGGTCAGGCCATCGGTCAGGGCGGCGTGCTCGAGCGTTTCGGAGCGGGCGCTGAGCGAAACCGTCATGGCGCGAAGTTTGCCTTCTTCCGTCGCCTGTTTGCGGATCAGCGGGTAGATGAAGAAGACGCCGAAAAACAGCGCGGTCGCAAGCAGCACGCCCGTCGCGAACAACAGCTTGTTGAGGTAGATGACCTTGTCCAGGCCCGACTGCGTATGGAGTTCCGGGGCAAAGGATTGCAAGAGCCCATAGGAGTGCAGCGTCACCAGGCCGGCAGCCAGGATCACGAAGATGAAGACGAAGAAAGCGGATTCCGCCTTGTGGAAACGCATCTGCTCCCCGATGGAAAAGTACCCCAGGACCTTATGGCATGGACCGGCTTACGGAGCGTTAATTCCGGCAACTTCGGCGGGAACCTTGCCCTCAAGATCAACTTTTCAAGTTGCATTAGCAACAAGTGTTTGGATCGTGGTTTCGAAATTGTCATCGGGGCGCAATCTTCGCCATTCCGGCCCCAGCTGATGTCGAAACCAGGTCGCCTGCCGTTTGGCATACTGCCTGGTCGCGATCTTGGCGCGCTCGATCGCCTCGGGAAAGCTCGATTGCCCTGCCATTGCGGCCTGCAGCTCGCGAACCCCGATCGCCTTCATCGCCGGCAGGTCTGGATCCAGATGAAGGGCCGCAAGCTGCTTGACTTCCTCCAGCGCGCCCTTGTGCAGCATCCGGTCGAAACGTCTTTCGATGCGGTCGACCAGCGCAGCCCGATCCGGCTCGATGACCAGGAAATGCGCGCTCTGCCTGTCGATCAGCGGCCGGCCGCGCTCGGCCTGCCATTCGAGGATCGACCGGCCGGACGCGTCGAGCACCTCGAGCGCCCGCACGATGCGCTGGCTGTCGGTCGGCTTCAACAGCATGGCGGCTTTCGAATCCTCGTGCAGCAGGATGCCATGCAATTTGACCGCGCCGTGCTCCTTCAATTCATAGCGCCAGCGGTCGCGTATCCGCTGCGGGATATCAGGCATTTCCGAAATGCCCTCGGCCAGCGCGCGAAAATAAAGGCCTGTGCCGCCGACGAAGATTGGCCGCCGCGAGAACGCTTCGTCAGGCCGTTCGAAGAACGTGCCGTCATCGATGAGTTTCAGCACGTCGCGCAGCCAGGCACCGGTCGAGTAGGCGGAGCTGGGATGGACATGCCCGTAGAGAAAATGCGGCGCTCGTGCGAGCTCGGTCGCCTCCGGCCGGGCGGTCAGAACGTCGAGAACCGAATAGCCCTGCATGGAATCGGTGTTGACAATGACGCCGCCTGTGCGTTCGGCCAGTTCGAGCGCCAGCGCCGACTTGCCGCTGGCGGTTGGCCCGGCTATCAGGATCGCGTTCTTCACGCGGCCTTTGCCCGCATCCGTCCCGGAATTCTCGATGCCGCTCATTGCCACGCTTGTTTCCCATCCCGCTGACCGCGCTCTGTCGCCGTCGCTTGCGAATATGGCCTCACGGTCGGTGGGCGCAAGCGCTGTCATCTGGCTGGCCGAGGGGATTGCCTGCGATCTTGCCTTGCCGCCAGTGGCGCAGGCTGATGAAACGATTGCAAACCTTCGTGCCGCATTGGCCGTCGAGCCCATCGACGTGGTCGTCCAGCAGGCCGAAACACGTCGCAAGAAAATCCTTCTCGCCGACATGGATTCGACCATGATCGACCAGGAGTGCATCGACGAACTGGCCGACGAGATCGGCGTCAAGGATCACGTGGCCGCCATCACCGCGCGATCGATGAATGGCGAGATCGCCTTCGAGCCGGCGCTGCGCGAGCGCGTGGCACTGCTCAAGGGTCTCGATGCCGCCGTGGTCGAGCATATCGTCGCCAATCGGCTGACGCTGGCTTCGGGCGGCCGCGCGCTGGTCCAGACCATGCGCGCCAACGGCGCCTGGACGGCGCTCGTCTCGGGCGGCTTCGAGGTGTTCACCACGCGCATCGCTGCGATGCTTGGCTTTCAGGAAAACCGCGCCAACAGCCTGCTCGACCAGGATGGACGCTTCACCGGGCTGGTCGGCGAGCCGATCCTCGGCCGCGCCGCCAAGGCCGAGGCGCTGCTCGAAATCTGTGCGCGCCTTGGCCTGACGCCGGCCGATGCCATCGCCGTCGGCGACGGCGCCAACGATCTCGACATGATCCGCCTGGCCGGCACCGGTGTCGCGCTCCATGCCAAGCCTAGCGTCGCGGCGCAGGCAAAAGTCCGGATCGACCATGCCGACCTAACCGCGCTGCTCTATCTGCAGGGCTACAGGAAGGAAGAATTCGTGCAATGAAACCAATCCGTACCGAACGCCTGATCCTGCGCAATTGGGAGGATCGCGACCGCGAATTGTTCCATCGCATCAATTCCGACGAACGCGTGATGGAGTTCTTTCCGTTCCGCCGCGTCCGCGCTACCGCCGACGCCATGATGGATGAGTTCCGATCCTGGATCGCCGAGGACGGCTATGGTTTTGCCGCCGCCGAGATCGCGGCCACCGGCGACTGCATCGGCTTCGTCGGCCTCCTCGAAACCGATCATGTACCCTCCCTGCCGGCCGGCACGATCGAGATCGGCTGGCGGCTGGCACCGGAATACTGGGGCAAGGGCTACGTCACCGAGGCGGCGGAGGCCTGGCTCGCCTACGGCTTCGAGACGCTGGGCGTCAACGAGATCGTCTCCTTCGCCGTGGCCGACAATCATCGCTCCACCGCCGTCATGAAACGCCTCGGCATGAGCGCCGACCCGACCAGCGACTTCGACCATCCCGACATTCCCGACAGCCACCCCGCGCTCAAGCGGCATGTGTTGTACCGGCTGTCTCGCCAAGATTGGCAGGCGAGAAAAAGGGCGGCTCTCTAACCGCCCCTTCCATCAAAATCAGATTTTTGCAGGCCCTACCGGATCAATCCATCCGGATCGTCACGAATCTGAGCTCACCGGTCTTCGAAGCCAGCATCAGCAGCGCGTTCTTGCGCCCCTGCTCCTTCAGGGCGCCAATCCGGTCCATGACGTCCTTGGGCGTGGCGACCGATTCCTGCGCGATCTCGGTGATCACTTCGCCCGGCTGGATACCGCGTTCGGCGGCGGCGGAGTCCTTGGCAACATCGGTGATGACGACGCCGGAGACATCGCCGGCGATGCTGAACTTCTTGCGCGTCTCGTCGTTGAGTTCGCCGACCGTCATGCCGAGCACCGCGGCAGTCGAGACGGCCGGAGCCTTGTCGCCGCCCTTGTTCTGGTCGGTGTTGCCATTCTCGCCGCTGGCGAGCTTCTCGCCATCCTCGAGCCGCCCGAGAGTCACCTTCACCGTCTGCTCGACGCCCTTGCGCACGATCAGCACATCGACGGCCTTGCCGACGGGGCTTTCAGCGACGACGCGCGGCAGGTCGCGCATTTCATGGATGTCCTTGCCGTCGAACTTGATGATGACGTCGCCGGCCTGGATGGTGCCGTTGTCGACAGGCCCGCCCTTGATGACGCCGGCCACCAGCGCGCCCTTGGCGGTCGTCATGCCGAGGCTTTCCGCGATGTCGTCGGTCACCGGCTGGATACGCACGCCGAGCCAGCCGCGCCGCGTCTCGCCATATTGGCGCAACTGCTCGACGACGCCCGCGGCGAGTTGCGAGGGAATGGAGAAACCGATGCCGATCGAGCCGCCGGACGGCGAAATGATCGCGGTGTTCATGCCGATGACCTCGCCGGCGCTGTTGAACAGCGGTCCGCCCGAATTGCCGCGGTTGATCGCCGCGTCGGTCTGGATGAAATCGTCATAGGGACCGGAATTGATGTCGCGGTTGCGCGCCGAGACGATGCCGACCGTGACCGTGCCGCCGAGGCCGAACGGATTGCCGACCGCCATCACCCAGTCGCCGACGCGCATCTTGGTGGAATCGCCGAATTTCACCGCCGTCAGCTTGTGGCCTTTCGGATCGACTTTCAGCACCGCGACGTCGGTCTTGGTGTCGGTGCCGACCAGGGTAGCCTTCAAGGTCACGCCATCGGAAAAATTGACCTCGATGTCGTCGGCATCGGCGATCACGTGGTTGTTGGTGACGACGATCCCTTGCTCGGCGTCGATGACGAAACCCGAACCGAGCGATTGCACCTTCTGCGTCCCATTGTCCTTGTTGCCGCCGCGGTTCTTGAAGAAGTCATCGAAGAAATCCTGGAACGGCGAGCCTTCGGGCAGCTGCGGCATCGGCACGGCGCCCGGACCTTCGGTGCCCTTCACCGTCTGCGAGGTCGAGATGTTGACCACCGCGCCGAGCACGCCTTCTGCCAGGTCGGCCACCGAGGCAGGTCCATCGGCGGCGAATGTCGGCGTCACGAAGGACGGAACGGCGGCGGTGCCCAGGACAAGCGCTGCCGCGCCGGCGACCAACGTCCGTCGAGCGGCGCGCAAAAGGGTGTTGGATGTCATCGAGAAGCCTCCCGGCATTTCTGAAAGAGAAAAGCGCTTCGACGAAAACGCCGTGTTGCGCCATGATGGCAAGAAATACGGCACGTTTGCGGCTATGGCTATCGGCAGAGTGTAAATCGAGCGTTATTCCGCAAACCGCCCGCCTCTACCCGCCTCGGATCAGCCAGACGACGCCGACACCGATGGCGATCGCCACCAGCCCGCCAATCCGCAGTGCATTCTCCGGCATCGACAGCACTTCGCCCGCGAGTTTCCTCGCAAAGCCGGGGAAGCCGCCGTAGACCAGGCCCTCTATGACGAGGACCAGGCCTATCGCCGCGAAGAAATCCTGCACCGGCCTTTACTGGCCGGTGCTGGGTTGTGTCGTCGGCGCGGCAGGTGCCGTCGTCGGCGCAGCAGGTGCCGCAGCTGGCGCGGCGGGGGCCGGCGGCTTCGCCGGCCCTTCCTTGCCGTCGGGATCGCGGAAGAAGCGGAAGAACTCCGAGCTCGGCGACAGCACCATCGTCGTCCCGGTGTTATCCAGCGCGGTGCCATAGGCGTTCATCGACCGGTAGAAGTCGAAGAAGGCCGGATCACGCTGATAGGCTCCCGCGAAGGTGGCGCTGCGCTGGGCTTCGCCCTCGCCGCGCAGGATCTCGGACTCCTTCCGCGCTTCGGCAACGATCTCGACCACTTCACGATCGGCGCGCGCGGTGATGCGCTGTGCCGCTTCGTTGCCGCGTGCCCTCAGCCGCGCAGCCTCCGCCAGGCGTTCCGCCTTCATGCGGTCGTAGGTCTGCTGCGAGACTTCGGCCGTCAGATCGGTGCGGCGGATGCGGACGTCCTCGATCTGCAAGCCGAGCGACGTGGCGTCGGGCCTGAGCTGATCGCGAACTTCGCGCATCATCACGGCACGCTCTTCGGAGAGCGCGGCCTCGAAATCGCGCAGACCGTAGACGCGGCGCAAGGCAGCGTCGAGACGCGTCCTGAGCCGCGCTTCAGCCAGTTCGATCTGACCGGACACCGCCGCACGGAAGACGCGCGGATCCGAGATGCGGTAGGCGATGAAGGCATCGACCTCGTAGAACTTGCCGCCCGACACCTGGACGCGGATGTTGTCGAGATCGAAGCGCAGCACCCTGTTCTCGATCAGTTGCACCGTGTCGGCGTCGAAGAACGAGAACGGCGCCTTGAAGTAGATGCCGGGTTCGGTCTTGACGTCGACGATCTCGCCGAAGCGCAGCACCAGCGCCTGCTGGCGCGCATTGACCACGAAGACCGAGGAATAGATCAGGAACAGGATGACCGCCACTACGACGACGAAGATGGGAAGACGGTTGGCCATCACTGGGTACCTCCCGTTTTCGCAGCGGGCGCAGCAGGCGCCGGCGGTTTCGGCTGCAATGCGGGCAGCGGCAGATAGGGCACGACACCTTGTCCGTTGCCCTGTTCGACGATGACCTTGCTCGAGTCCTTCAGAACCCTCTCCATGGTTTCCAGATAAAGGCGTTTGCGCGTGACATCCGGTGCTTTGACATATTCGTCATAGACCGAGATGAAGCGCTGGGCCTCACCTTCGGCTTCCTGCACCACACGGTTCTTGTAGGCGGCCGCGTCTTCGCGGACCTGGGCCGCCTCGCCACGCGCCTGGCCGAGCTTCTGGTTGGAATACTGATTGGCCTGCTCGACGAACTTGTCCTCGTCCTGCTCGGCGCGCTGCACCTCGTCGAACGCGTCCGCAACCTCGCGTGGCGGTGCCGCATCCTCGATGGAGACGGCATTGACCTGTAGGCCGGCCTTGTAGCCGTCCAGCGTCGTCTGGATGATCTCGCGCACCGAGGCGGCAATGCCCTGGCGGTCGTCGCGGAAAATGTCCTGCGCCGGCCGGCGGCCGACGGCTTCGCGCATGGCGCTTTCGGCAACCTGCCTCAGCATGCCGTCCGGGTCGGAGACATCGAACAGGTAAGCGCGGGGATCGGAGACCTGATAGGCAACCGAAAACTGTACATTGACGATGTTCTGGTCGCCCGAAAGCATCAGGCCGTTGCCGCTGGTATTGCCACCGCCAATGTCTACGAGCTGCTCTGAAATCTTGGCCGTCTCGACGGTCTCGAGCGGCCACCAGTGGAAGTGCAGGCCTGGCTGGGAAAGCTGGGCCTTCGGCTTGCCGAAGCGCAGTTCGACCGCGACCTCGTCGGGCTGCACGGTATAGACCGCCTGGAAGGCCCACAAAACGACCAGCACCGCGGCGATCAGCCCGAACACGGCCGGACTGGCGCCACCGCCGCCGGGCAGCACGCGCCTCAGCCGATCCTGGCCACGGCGAATGATGTCTTCGAGGTCGGGAGGCGACCCCTGCGGGCCGCTCGGCCCCTTGGGTCCCTGCCCCCAGGGTCCCTGATTGTTGCCGCCGCCACCCCACGGGCCGCCGCCTCCGCCACCTTTGTCGTTCCAGGGCATGAATGTCCTTTCGCTTGGAATTCCCTCAAGCGCCGCAGTTACGGCGCAAATCCAGTGTCGTTCTTCTATAGGGACGCCACGGCACGCTTTCAACGCGATGCCTGTCGACTTCATCCGTTTTGGGCCGGTAGCGACCCTTTGTCGTCCTACAATTGCGTTTTTGCCTTCAAACCATCTCGCGGCGGCGCTCGTAAACCGTATAGCGCGTCGCGTGGCTGTCCTTTTCTCCTGATGGAACCTCCTGCGAACCGACCACGTGCCATGTATCAGGGTCGATCGGCGGGAAATGCGCATCGCCGTCGACGGCGGCCAGCACATGGGTGACGTGCAGACGGTCGGCCAGCGGCAGCGCCTGGGCATAGATCTCGCCGCCGCCGATGATGCAGACCTCGTCGACGCCTATCATGCAGCGTCCGCGCACGGCGGCCAGTTGGATCGCGGCTTCCAGAGTATGTGCCACCTCGACGCCCTCGGCGCGCCAGGCCTTGTCGCGCGTAACGACGATGTTCAGCCTGCCCGGCAGCGGCCGGCCTATGCCTTCATAGGTTTTGCGGCCCATGATGATCGGCTTGCCCATCGTATCGGCCTTGAAGCGCTTGAGGTCGGTGGAGAGCCGCCAAGGCAACCCGCCGTCCCGCCCGATCACGCCGTTCTCGGCAATGGCGACATAGATCGCGACATGCATCAGTTTGCGTCCCCGCCATTGCTGTCAGATGGTTCGAGCAGCAGGATGTCGATATCGTGCTCGGGATAGAAATCGTGCGCCGTCATCTCGAAACTCGTCGGCCCGACCTTTTTGACGTTGTCGCCGCAGAACGAGACCAGGGCTTTTGGATTGCCCTTGTCGACGGTCAGCTTGAACTTGCCGATGGTGCCCGCCGCCCAGTTGCCACCGGTGGTCAGGATATAGGCGATGCGGCTTTCGTAGAATTTGGGATAACCGTCCGGATTGGCCTTCGCCGCCTTGCGCACCGCATTCTCGAAGGTGTCGTCCATGCAGTAGCGGGTCTTGTAGGCTGCGTATGAGCCCTGGAACTGGCCCTCATTGAAAAAGCTCACCGACGACGTGCCGCCGACACTCGGCTTGTAGCGGTGCGAGACGTGAACGTCCTTGTTGGCCGGAAAGGCCGAGCGCCACCAATAGGTCGAGCGCAATTGCCAGAACGGCGCATAGCCGGGTTTTTGGCCACTCTCGGTTTCCGGATCCTCGATGATGATGCCGCGGTCGACCAGTCGTCAGCCACCGTTTGCGGCAGCTTCGCCAGCGCCGCCTTGGCGGCGTCGCCGAACGGATTGAAGGGTACGTTTTGCGCCTTCAAATCGGCGCTGATATCGATGCCGAGCGCGAACACCTTCTGCTCGAGTTGCGGCTTCGCCGGCGCGCCGTCGATCGTCACCTCGAAGCCGAGGAAATTATCGCTCTGGTTTTCGGGGATCGCCGGCATCTCTTCGGGATCGCCCGAAATGTCAGGCATCGGGAAGGCGACGATCGCCTCGACATCCTTGTCGGTGTTGTTGTGGAAGACGTAGTCCACCGTCACCTTTTCGGGCGAGATGAAAAGATCCTCGCTTTGCATCGCCACGGCATCGCTGCGCGACAGGATCAGGCCGCCGGTGCCAAGCTCGGCAACCGAATCATTGGCGATTGCCGGCGCCGCCGACAGGGCCAGCACGGTGGTCAGGACATATCGCAGCATGAAAGCCTCCTCGGCGAGAATGCCCGCGGGACCCTAGCCGTTTCAACGCGGCGTTTCAAAGTCCTTCCGCGTCAGTGTTCACGCATGCGGTCTGGACACGCGTGCGGTCTGGACACGCATGCGGTCTGGACACGCACGCGGTCTGGACTAACAGGTTACGATCGGGCAGGAGTTCGCGCCATGCGCAAGCTTCTCGTCATCGGCATCGGCGCCGGCAATCCCGACCACATGACCGTCCAGGCCATATCAGGCCTGAACCGGGCGGACGTCCTGTTTATTCCCGACAAGGGCGCCGACAAGACCGACCTAGCCAACCTGCGGCGCGAAATCTGCGACCGCTTCGTCACCAACCCGACCTCACGCAGGGTCGAGTTCGACGTGCCGGTGCGCGCTGAACCAACGTCTTCCTATCGCTCGACCGTCGACGACTGGCACGAAGCCATCGCCGCCATCTACGAGGGACTGATCCGCGACGAGATTGCCGCCGATGGTTGCGGCGCCTTCCTGATCTGGGGTGATCCCTCGCTCTACGACAGCGCCTTGCGCATCCTCGAGCGCGTGCGCCTGAGGGGCAATGTTGCCTTCGACCTGGAAGTCATCCCCGGCATAACGGCCATCCAGGCGCTGGCCGCCAGCCACAAGACGGCGCTGAACCGCATCGGCGATCCCGTGCTGATCACCACCGGCCGCCGCCTGGCCGAGGAAGGCATGCCGGACAATGCCGGCAGCGCCGTCGTCATGCTCGACGGCAAATGCGCCTTCAACACGCTCGCGGACAAGAACCTTTTCATCCAATGGGGCGCCTATCTCGGCACGCCGGACGAGATCATCATCTCCGGCCGCCTCGGTGATGTCGGCGCCGAGATCGAAAAGCGCCGCGACGAAGCCCGCCGGGAAAAAGGCTGGATCATGGATACGTATTTGCTGCGGAAGCAGGAAGAATAGGCAGTAGGCAGTAGGCAGTAGGGAAGAACACTAGACGCGCGTCAGATATGATTCGGAACAAAGATCTCTGCCGGCCAGAAATTGGACTAGGTGCCCTACTGCCTACTGCCTATTCCCTTACTCCCCTACCCCGCTTCAATCTCCGCCTGCAACGCATCCATATGAGTCGCTGCCGCGGCGGTCGCTGCGCGCTCGATGGCGCGAAAACGGCTGACCACCGCCAGGCCGACCGTCGTCAGTTGCGCGCCGCCGCCCTTGTGGCCTCCGGTTTGCGCCGAGACCAGCGGCTTGCCGAACACCCGGTTCATGTCCTCGACCAGATCCCAGGCGTGCTTGTAGGACATCTCCATGCCGCGCGCGGCTGCCGAGATCGAACCGAAGGTGGCGATGTGCTCCAGAAGCTCGACCTTGCCAGGGCCTATCCGTCCGTCCGGATCGAGATTTATCCGCAAGCTCAGCGACGGCATCTTTGCTCCTCCGCGATCGCTTCAGCTTAGGCGACCGTTATTCCAAAACAATATAGCGGCGATCACCGCTGCTGTCAGCCGTCGACCACGAGCGGCAAGCCGGCGCCGGTGTTCGCTCGGTCGAAGCTCACGGTCTTCACCACCGCAAAGACCTTGCCGCCGAGCCGCAGCTCAAGCACCTGCCGCGACTGTTCCGTGATGCGGGCCAGCACGGTTGCGCCGTTGCAGTTGATGCCGACTTCGACCGCTGGGCCCTCGCCCGGGCTGATCGCGACGACCGTGCCGGGCAGGATGTTGAGCGCGCTGAGGCCGGTCGGTTTCTCCGTCGCGATCATCACGTCGCGAGCGCGAATGCGGACACGCACGGGAGCCCCGGGCTTCATTGCAAGGCGCGGGACGCGGATCTCGCCGGCGGCCGAGCCGAGCACGGTCATGCCGAAAGTCTCGTCGTGACGCAGCACCGTGGTGTCCAGCACGGCGCCACCCTCGCCGCGCTCTTCGGCTGGCAACAGGTCGAGCCTTCGCATGACAGCCTCGGTCGGGCCGCTGGCGGTGACCTTGCCCTGCGCCAGCATCACCACGTCGCTGGCCAGCCGCGCCACCTCGGCAACCGAATGGCTGACATAGACGATCGGGATCTTCGTTTCGTCGCGCAGCCGTTCGATATAGGGCAGGATCTCGGCCTTGCGCGCTTCGTCGAGCGAGGCCAGCGGCTCGTCCATGAGCAGTAGCCTCGGGCTGGCAAGCAATGCCCTGCCGATCGCCACGCGCTGTTTCTCGCCGCCCGAGAGCTTTGCCGGTCGCCGCCCGAGCAACGGGCCGATGCCGAGCAGTTCGACAACACTGTCCATGTCCGCGTAGCGTTCCGCCGCCGGCGTGAACCAACGGCCGTAGTGCAGATTGCTCTTCACGCTCATATGCGGAAACAGGCGCGCATCCTGGAACACCATGCCGACGCGGCGCTTGTGCCTTGGCACGAAAATGCCGGCACCGGTGTCGACAAGCACCCGGCCGTCGACCTCGATGCGTCCCTTGTCCGGCCGGATCAGTCCCGCGATCATGTTGATCAGCGTCGTCTTGCCGGAACCCGACGGCCCGAACAGCGCCGTCAGCCGTCCGGCGCTCTCGAAGTGGGCGTCGATGGCGAAATCGCCAAGCCGGTGGCTAATGTCAACACGGACGCTCATTCGATGTCCATCCGCCGCCCGACCCGCCGCGCCAGCACTTCCGAGGCGACCAGTGCCGCCATCGAGATGACGATGGAAATCAGCGTCAGCCGCAGCGCCCCTTCATCGCCGCCCGGCACCTGGGTAAAGGTGTAGATCGCCGTCGGCAGCGTCTGCGTCTCGCCAGGAATGTTGGAGACAAAAGTGATCGTCGCGCCGAACTCGCCCATCGCCTTGGCGAAGGCCAGGATGGCGCCGGCGATCAGCCCGGGCAGGATCAGCGGCAGCGTAATGGTGCCGAACACCCACAAAGGGTTGGCTCCGAGCGTTCCCGCGGCCGCCTCCATCTTTCGGTCCACCGCCTCGATCGACAGCCGGATCGCGCGCACCATCAGGGGAAAGCCCATGACACCGCAGGCGAGCGCCGCACCCGTCCAACGGAACGAGAAGACGATGCCGAAATGTTCGGCGAGGAATGCGCCGGCCGGGCCGCGCCTGCCGAAAGTCAAAAGCAAGAGATAACCGGTCACCACGGGGGGCAGGATCAGCGGCAGATGCACCAGCCCGTTGAGCAGTGTCTTGCCCCAGAATTCCCCCCGGGCAAGCAGCAGCGCGATCGCTATGCCCGGCGGCAGGCTGGCGAGCATCGCGGCCGTCGCCACCTTGATCGACAGCCGGACCGCATTCCATTCGTCGGGAGTGAGGTCCAGCAGCCAGGTCATCTCGCGGTATCGGGGCCTTTCGAACTCAGTTGCTCGGCGTGAGCACGGTAAAACCCTGTTCCCTGAAGAGCGCACCTGCCTTGGCGGATTGCAGGCACTTCAGGAAGGCTGGCGTATCCTTGTCCTTCGAATCGGCGGTCTGGGCAACCGGATAGATGATCGGCGGATGCGAATCCTCGGGGAAGGTGCCGACCACCTTGACGCCCTTTTCGGCGTGCGCGTCGGTGGCATAGACGATGCCGAGGGCCGCTTCGCCGGTTGAAACCAGCTTGAGCGCCGCACGGACATTTTCGGCCTGCGCCACCTTGCCCTCGACCGAGGACCAGACGCCGAGCGATTCCAGCGCCGCCTTGCCGTACTTGCCGGCCGGCACCGCCTTGAAGTCGCCCATGGCGAGCTTGCCGTCGCCGACTAGCCTGGCGAGGTCGAAGCCCTTCTCGATCTTGGCTTCGACCGTCGAATCCTTCGGCGCCACCAGCACGATCTCGTTGCCGAGCAACTTCACTTCCGTATCGGGCTTGGTCAGCTTTTTGTCGGAGAGATATTTCATCCAGTCGAGGTCGGCCGAGATAAAGACGTCGGCCGGCGCCCCGCCCTCGATCTGCTTGGCCAGCGCCGAACTAGCAGCATAGGAGACGGTCGCGGCCCCGCCGACATCGGCCTCGCAGGCCTTGTTCACCGCGTCGAGCGCGTCCTTGAGGCTGGCTGCCGCGAACACCACGACCTTGCCTTCCGCGTGCGCTACCGGCATTGCTGCCATCAACGTCGCCGCAAAACCGCCAATGGCGATCGCTTTCAACCCGAAACCTCTGCGCGTCATCGAAAACTCTCCCTGGGTCTGAAATCCGGTCGGCTCAAGCCTCCAACCGATATATCCGCATGGATATAACAAGGGAAGGCCTGCGCTGCTGGAACTCATCTGGTCGAATGAGGCTCGTGGACGTCCTCAACGGAACGATCACCGAAATCGTCAAGGGAGCCACCTCCTCGCATGTCAGAATCGACATCGACGGCGGCGCCATCGTCACCGCCTCGATCACCAACGAAGCCGTCGCCGACCTCGAGCTCGAAAAGGGCAAGCAAGCCTATGCCGTGGTGAAGGCTTCGGACGTGATGGTCGGCATCGACTGAAAAGCCGCGGCTCAGACCGCGATGGGCGCCTTGATCGACGCATCGGCGACATAGTTTTCCAGCCGGAAATCCTCGAAGCGGAAGGCAAACAGGTCCTTCACCTCTGGGTTGATCCACATCGTCGGCAGAGCCCTCGGCGTGCGCTGCAATTGTTCGCGCGCCTGCTCGAAATGGTTGGAGTAGAGATGCGCGTCGCCGAGCGTGTGGACGAAATCGCCCGGCTTCAGCCCGGTCACCTGCGCCACCATCAGCGTCAGCAGCGCGTAGGACGCGATGTTGAACGGCACGCCGAGGAAGATGTCGGCGGAGCGCTGGTAGAGCTGGCAGGAAAGCCGGCCCTCGGACACGTAGAACTGGAACAGGCAGTGGCAAGGCGGCAGCGCCATGGCTTCCACCTCGGCGGGATTCCAGGCCGAGACGATCAGCCGCCGCGATTGAGGATTGCGGCGGATCTCCTTGAGAAGATTGGCGATCTGGTCGATCGAGCCGCCGTGGCCGTCCGGCCACGACCGCCACTGCTTGCCGTAGACCGGACCAAGGTCGCCATTCTCATCGGCCCATTCATCCCAGATCGAAACGCCGTGGTCGGTCAGGTATTTGATGTTGGTGTCGCCGGCCAGGAACCACAGGAGTTCATGGATGATCGACTTCAGGTGCAGCTTCTTGGTGGTGGTGACCGGAAAGCCGCGCGCCAGATCGAAACGCATCTGGTAGCCGAAGACGGAGCGCGTGCCGGTGCCGGTGCGGTCGCCGCGATCGGCGCCGTTGTCCAGCACATGCTGCAAGAGGTCGAGATATTGGCGCATCGGTTCCGGGCTCGATTCGAGAGTGTGGGTATTATAGCTGCCGAGCGGGCTGCCGAACACACCAAAAGGGGATGAGGCGTCGCTTGCCCCCATCACTCTTCAAAGGTTAGCGCTGCCCCTCACCTGCCTGCCGGCATCCTCTCCCCGTATAGTGACGGGGAGAGGGACGCTATCGTCCGTGAATTCGCCAATTGTCAGCGATAAATACACGTCGAGGCTGCGGCCAGCCCATTTCTCCCCGTCACTATACGGGGAGAAATGCCCGGCAGGGCAATGAGGGGCGGCGCCTACATCCGGCAAGTAGCAGAATCGACACTGAAGCGACGCATTCAGCCACCAGTGTCGCCATGCCACCAAATCCTTAGAGGGAACCGAGCTTGCCCAGGTCCTTGGCCACCAGATAGTAGAAGGTCACGCGGTTCTTGGTGTTGTCGGCGTGCATCGCCTTGCAGGTCTTCTCGATCGCCGCGTCGGCTTTCGGCCCGTCGCTGACGCCGAGCTTCTTGGCCACCCAGTTCTCCTTGACCCGTGCCAATTCCTTCGGGTCCGTGCAGGACACCAGCGAGGAGTCGCGGTTCCTCAGCGCAATGCCCAGATGCTTGACGATCTTTTCGACCGCGTCGGCGTTTGCCGCGGCGTCATATTTCTTCACATCCGCAAGATAGTCGGCCATCAAAATTCCCCTCGTCGGCGCCACGGATCCGATCGGCGAGGGCTGTGGCGCGCTTCGCAACTTATGCGCTAGGTCGGTAACTCCTCACCGCTCGCAAAGCTTCGGTTGAGACCGCGCCCAAGTCAACCCTCGGCGTCGCGATTTGACACAGGGACAAAGCGCCATTGCGGCCTTTCATTTCCACGCGACGCACCCTATATTCGCTTCGTCGGCTTGACCGACTATGGCGATAAATGGGCGATGAAATAAGCCGTTCGGACCCGGGGGCGGTACCCGGCGCCTCCACCAAAAGCCGCTGTTTAAGACGGAGCGGTTTTTGCTGGGGGCGAAATAGGATCGACGAAGGTGTAAAGATCGTACTTTTGCCCGGCATTGTACCACCGTTATCGGGCTAAACTTATAGTTGCCAACGACAACTATGCGGAAGCACGTCTCGCTGCTTAATGCAGTGCGATAGCTTCAAATCAAGCCCTAGGGGTTCGCACTTCTAGGCGGGGTTCGGAGGTACCTGGCAACAGAAACCTCCACTTCTCCCCCTTCAATTTGCGTCACGCACAACGGCTGCCACCGTCGAGACTTCGCACGGTCCGTAGGCCGCGAAGCCGCTGCGGCGCGTGCCTCTTTCTCCACCGATGAAAAATGCAAAACGATTCCGATCGATTCTTCGTGCTGACGGGCGGCCCGGGCTCCGGCAAGACCACTCTGATCGAAGCCTTGCAGCAGGCGGGCTTTGCGACATCCGTCGAGGCCGGACGCGGCATCATCCGCGACCAAACCGCCATTGGTGGAACCGGCCTGCCCTGGAGCGATCGCGCATTGTTCGCCGAACTGATGCTGTCTTGGGAGATGCGCTCGTACCGTGCGGCCCGCGAGCTGGCCGGGCCGGTCTTCTTTGATCGCGGCGTGCCGGACACGATCGGCTATCTCAGGCTCTGCGGCTTGCCGGTGCCGGGTCACCTCACCAGTGCCGCCATGGAATTCCGCTATGCGCGTCGCGTCTTCATCGCCCCGCCATGGCCGGAGATTTTCACCCAGGACGAAGAACGCAGGCAAACGCTCGACGAGGCCGAGCGCACTTGCCGATCGGTGGCAGGCGTTTACGCCGAACTCGGCTACGAATTGGTGGCCTTGTCGCTCGCGCCGGTCGCGGAGCGCGTGCGTTTCCTACTCGACGCTGCTGGATTGCCGCCGACATCACGGACATGAAGAGGCGGACAGATCTGACCTTTCATGCGCGTTGTTGGAACCAGGCGATACCTTATGGATTGAGCCGACATCTTGGAGATCGGACACATGGCGCTCAAGCGGATGGACAATGTGGGAATCGTCGTCGAAGACCTCGGAGCGGCGATCGATTTCTTTCGCGAACTCGGCCTCGAGTTCGAGGGGCGGGCCACGATCGAAGGAGAATGGGCCGGACGTGTCACCGGGCTGGGCGATCAGCATGCCGAGATTGCCATGATGCGCACACCCGACGGCCACAGCCGGCTGGAGCTCTCCCGCTTCCTCACGCCGCCTGTCGTCGCGGATCACCGGAACGCCCCGGTCAACGCCCTGGGCTACCTTCGCGTCATGTTCACCGTGGACGACATCGACGATACGCTTGAAAGGCTCGGCACGCGCGGCGCTGAGCTCGTGGGCGAAGTGGTCGAGTACAACGACGTGTATCGGCTCTGCTACATCCGCGGGCCTGAAGGGCTCCTCATCGGCCTCGCCCAGGAACTCAACTGAGCACCGTCAGCAGCCAGAGGGCAGTCGTGAACCCAAGAGCAAACGCCGGATCTGCACCGGGTTAAACGACTGCAGCCTGTGTCGTCCGCCGTGCCTCCGGCACAAAAAAGGCCGGGATCGACCCGGCCCTTCCTGGTTCATTGAGGATTTCCTATTCCGCAGGCGCCTCGACCGCTTCCCGCGAACGGCCAAGCGTGGCCTTGGCCAGTGCGAACGATGTCACCGCGCACAGCGTGATGCCGGCGACCATCGGCAGCGGCGTGCCGTCGAAAAACACGCCGGCGACGCCCATGGCGAGTGCGCCGATGGCAAAGTGCAGTGTGCCCATCAGCGCCGACGCCGTGCCGGCGATCTCGCCATGCTCTTCCATGGCCAGCACCGACGTGGTCGGGATCACCAGGCCGAGGAAGCCGTAGCCGACGAACAGCAGGGCCGCCATCACGTCGAGCCGGTCGACACCCGTCGCCATGACGGCGAACAGCACAACCATCGTCGTGGCATAGCCGGTCACCGCCACCCACACCACGCGCTTCAGCCCGAACCTCTCGGAAAGCAGGCCGGTCAGTTGCGACATGCCGATGAAGGCAACCGCGTTGATCGAGAAGAACACGCTGTAGACCGAAGGCGACAGCCCGTAATGGTCGATCAGGATGAAGGAGGAACTCGACAGATAGACGAAGAAGCTCGCAATGCCGAAGCCGGCGATCGCCACCAGGCCAAGGAAATTCCGGTCGCCCATCAGGAAACGGTAGCCGGCAAGCGCGGTGCCGAAGGAGGACCCGACCCGTTCTTCCGCCGGCCGCGTCTCCTTGAGTGAGGTCGCGAGCAGGATGGTGGCAAGCACCGCCGCGCCGGTCACCGTCCAGAACACGGCGCGCCAGCCGAAATTCTCGATGATCTGGCTGCCGGTCAGCGGCGCCAGGATCGGCGACACCGAAAACACCAGCATCAGCAGCGACATCAGCTTGGCCGCCTCATTGCCGGTGTGCAGGTCGCGCACGATGGCGCGCGGAATGGCCATGCCGGCGCTGGCGCCAAGCCCCTGCAGGAAGCGGAAGGCGATCAGCCACTCGATGGTCGGCGCCATTGCCGAACCGATGCCACCGGCCATGAACAGCGCCAGGCCGCCATAGAGCGGCAGCTTGCGGCCGACCATGTCCGAGATCGGCCCGACGACGATCTGGCCGAAGCCCATCGACAGGAAGAAGATCAGAAGGCTCATCTGCACGGCGGCGGTGCCGGCATGCAGATCGGTGCCGATCGACGGCAGCGCGGGCAGATACATGTCGATGGCGAACGGGCCGATGGCGGACAACAGGCCGAGCACGACCGCGATGCGGAGGAATTTGGGACTCATGATATTGGCTTCTTTCGAATCTGGTTGCCGTCGCCAGGCGACGTCTGACCCCAGGACGTTCCATCCCGTGGAATTCCGACTCCTGGAGCGAATTTATTCGTCCCTCTGGAGCGAAATCCCCTTATATCGTGTCCACAAATTTAGACAGCCTTGTCTAAATCGTCAATCACCTCTATATAGATTTTCATGAGACCGGGCGTTTCTCCTGACATTTTCCCGCCACGCGGCCATGAGGCCAAGCGTCTGTCGATCGTCGACGCCGCCGCCGGTGTGTTCTGCCGCGAGGGCTTCGCCGGCGCCAATATCGACCTGATCGCGATTGAGGCGGGCGTGTCGCGCCAGACCGTCTACAACCACCATGGCGACAAGGAAAAACTGTTCATCGCCGTCGTGCGCGACCTGACCGAGCGCTGCAACGCCGGCATTTTCGCCACCATCGCCACCTTCCCCGATCAGCCCGGCGATCTCGAAGCAGACCTGATCGGTTTTGCCGTGCGCCTGAACCAGAACTGCATCTGCAATCGCGACGGAAAGTTCCTGCGCAAGCTGATCCAGACCGAGGGCGAGCGCTATCCCGAACTCTTTGCCGAATGGCGCGAACAGGGCCCGGGCCGGACATGGCCGGCAATCGCTGCCCGCTTCGCACGCCTCGCCTATGGCGGCCACCTCACGATCGACGATCCCGACGTCGCGGCACGCCAGTTCCTTGGCCTCGTCAATGCCGAATTGCAAACCACCTTCATGCTTGGCGGCACGCCGCGCGAGGACGAGGTGGTGCAATCGGCAACCAACGGCGTGCGCACCTTCCTGCGCGCCTTCGGCAAGCGCCCTTCCCCGGCCAGCGCGAAAAAGCACACCACGCTGGCTAACGCATGACATTTGCGGTTGCGGCGAAGCCGCCTTGCCGATCAAATCGTTGGCAATAGTCTTCGCTTCGGTGCGGCGGCGGTCTATATCAGGTTTACGCCGCGCTCAAGCTTGATTACAGCTATGCGGACGATTCAACGGAACCCGACCAACTCATGGCCGACGACCACATCCGCTACGACATTCTGGCCCAGGAGGCGTTGCGCGGCGTCATGCGCAAGGTCCTGGCCGAGGTCGCGCGCACCGGCCTCCCCGGCAACCATCATTTCTTCATCACCTTCCTGACCGGCGCGCCCGGCGTGCGCGTCTCGTCGCGCCTGCGCGAGCGCTATCCCGAGCAGATGACCATCGTCATCCAGTTCCAGTATTGGGACCTGAAGGTGACGGACACTGGATTCGAGGTCGGTCTCTCCTTCTCCGACGTGCCTGAGAAACTCGAGATCCCGTTCTCGGCCGTGCGCGGCTTCTACGATCCTTCGGTCAATTTCGAACTCGAATTCGACGTCAAGACCGATGCGCAGCCCGACGGGGAACCGGCAGCACCGGCTCCCGAGCCGCTGACCATCGTCTCCGAGAAGAAGCCGAAGGCCGAGAAGAAGGCCGCAGCCGAAGCGGAGAAGAAGCCCGCCCCTGCCGATGCCGGCGCCAAGGGCGCAGAAGTGGTCTCGCTCGACGCCTTCCGCAAGAAATAGGCTTCGCGGTCCGTGGCCGACATCGTCAATCTCCGCCAGGCTCGCAAGCAGAAGGCGCGGGACGACAAGGAACAAGCGGCCAGCCAGAATCGTGCCTTGCACGGCCGCACCAAGGCCGAAAAGCAGCGCGACCGCCTGATCGCCGACAGGAGCGAAAAATTCGTCGCGGGCCATCACCGCGAAAAGCCCGGCCAACCTTGCGACCCCAGCCAATCTGACGATCCCAGCCAACCAGACGGTCAATGAGCGCCGTCGAAAAACGCTCGGTGACCATTCGCGGCCATCGCACCAGCTATTCCCTCGAAAAGCCCTTCTATGACGATCTCGTCGCCATTGCAGCGGCGAGAAAGCTGACGCTCGCCGCCCTCGTTGCCGAAGTCGACGAGATCCGGCCGCGCGACACCAACCTGTCCTCGGCGCTGAGGCTCCATGTCCTGGAATGGGCGAAGCGCGGGGCGAACGTCTAAACTAGGCGCCCTCGACCGCGTCAGTCTTTTTCCCACGTCTGATGCCGAAGCCGAGCAAGGTCGAACGCTCGCGCTCCTCGGCCTGCTTGCGCGAGCGCACGCGCATCAGATCCTTCCAGCCGACATAGCCGACCAGTCTTCCATCCTCACGCGCCACGACCGGCAGATGCGATACATTGGCCGTCAACAGTTTGTCCGACAGGCCTTCCAGATATTCGTCGGGATAGGCCAGCGTCACCTTGCTTCCGGCCAGCAGCTCGCCGAGCGTCGTCGTCCGGTGCTTGCCGGCACGGCGCCAGCGCAGGATCGCCGGCGGATCGATAAGACCGAGTACCTGCCTGTTTTCATCGACCACGGGAAAACTCGGATGCCGGGTTTCCGGCGCGGTCAGGAAGGCGGCCGCGCCATGCAGCGTCATCGTCGTCGGCACGCTCTCGACGTCCGACGTCATCACCTCGCGCACCCTGGTGAGCGCGAATGGGTCGACGCGATATTCGCGAACCAGATGATGTCCCCGCCTGGCGATCTTCTCGGTCAGGATCGAACGCTTCATCAACAGCACGGTAACGGCATGCGCCGCCGCACAAGCCGCGATCAGCGGCACCAGCACATGCGTGTTGCCGGTCAGCTCGACTGCGAAGAAAGTGGCTGTCAGCGGCGCGCGCATCGTGCCGCCCATGGTGGCGGCCATGGCCAGCAGGGCCCAGAAGCCCGGGTCCGCCGCCGGCAGGATTCCGGCAAGCACCGCGCCCATTGCGCCACCCATGATCAGCAGCGGCGCCAGCACGCCGCCGGAGGTTCCCGAGCCGAGCGCCACCGACCAGATGATGGCTTTGACCACCAGCAGCAGCAGTGCCGCGGTGGCGATCGTGCGGCCGTCCAGCATGTCGGCGATGTTGTCATAGCCAACGCCGAGCGCCCGCGGGTCGATCAAGCCGCCGATGCCGACCACCAGGCCGCCGAGCATCGGCCACCACATCCAGTGGATCGGCAGCTTCTGGAAGCCGTCCTCGCAGGCATAGACCATCTGCGTCAGCAGTCCCGACAAAAGACCGGCGCAGATGCCGATCAGCACCCAGCCGCCAAGGCCGAGGAAGGAAACAGCCATGCCGCCCTGGAACGGAAAGATCGGCCCCGGCATGTGCAGCATCGTGCGCTCCACCTCCGCCACGATGGCCGCCACCGCCACGGGAATGAAGCTGCGTGGCGTCCATTCGAACAAAAGCAGTTCCACCGCCAGCATGATGGCGGCGATCGGCGTGCCGAACACGGTGGTCATGCCGGCCGCGGCCCCCGCCACCAGCAGTGTCTTGCGCTCGTTGTCGCTGACCGGCAGCATCTGCGCGATCAGCGAGCCGATGGCGCCGCCGGTCATGATGATCGGCCCCTCGGCGCCGAACGGCCCGCCGGAGCCGATCGAGATCGCCGACGACAGCGGCTTCAGGATTGCCACCTTGGCGTCCAGCCTGGAACGTCCGAGCAGGATCGCCTCGATGGCCTCGGGTATGCCGTGGCCGCGGATCTTCTCGCTGCCATAGCGCGCCATCAGGCCGATGATCAGTGCGCCGATGACCGGAACGATGACAGCGGCAAGCCCGAGCGGCGTATCCTGCAGCTTCAGATCGGCGAGCGAGAACTGACCGAAATAGGCGATGTTGGTGGCCAGCCGGATCAGCTTCAGAAGCACGATGCCGGCAAACAGCCCGGCGGTCGCCACCACCACCGCTATCGCGGCGACGAGCAGCACTCTGGCATCCGTGGTGAAATCCCTGAGATGACCGGGATTGGAGTTGTGGGTCTTCATGGTGGCTTTGCTTCCTGGCGGCGGCCATGTCTGGTTCTGCGGCACGGTCGAAGCGGCCAGCCGGTTGTCGGTCGGCTATGTATCGTAACACGATATATCTATTCAAGCTCGTTCTGCTCGAAATTTCGTTTGAGCTTTCACCGGAAAACGAAGACATCTCCGATATGAAGCAGCCGCCCAAGACACCACGCCCCACCATCAGGCAATCCGACTACCAGCGGCTGTCCGAGTTCCGCTACCTGATCCGCCGCTTCCTCGAATTCAGCCAGGTGCAGGCCGAGGACGCCGGCCTGACCCCGCGCCAGCACCAGGCGCTGCTGGCGATCAAGGGATTTCCCGGCGGCGGGCCGGTGACGGTCGGCGACCTGGCGGAACGCCTGCGCATCCGCCACCACAGCGCCGTCGAACTGGTCAACCGCCTCGGTGAGGCAGGATTGGTCGCACGCGACCAGGACAAGGACGACCACCGCCGCGTGCTGCTGCGGCTGACCGAGCGCGCCGACGATTGCCTTGCCGAATTGTCCGCCGCGCATCTCGACGAGCTCTCGCGCATAGAACCCATGCTGCGGCGCCTGCTCGATGGGGGCCGAGACTGACGCTCGGCGTCGGTGCGGGCCGATATCGAACAATTTATTCGGAATCCGAATCCTTTGACTTGGCCGCGGCGTCTTGGACACGCGATAGCCAAAGGAGCCAATGCGATGAAACACCATCTGATACGCTACAAGACGAAGCCGGACCGGGCCGACGAGAACGAGCGCCTGGTCAAGGCTGTGTTCGAGGAACTGCGCGGCAAATCGCCGGAGGGCGTTCGCTACATGACCTGGCGCTCCGGCGACGGCACTTTCGTCCATCTCGTCGAGATCGAAACCGACGAGCATGCCGACATCATCACAGGACTTGCCGCTTTCGAGGCCTTCCAAAATGGCATCAGGGATCGCTGCATCGACCCTCCGCATCGTGACGTGATGACAGTGGTGGGCCATTATCGGATGCTGGACGAGTAGCTTGGATAGAACCACGCCAAGAACGGCCGATGCATGAACAGTCCTGGCGAAATCCGCGAGCCTTTCGACCGCTTGTTCGGCGAATTGCGCCCCAAGCTGCACCGCTACTGCGCCCGCATGACAGGCTCGGTCGTCGATGGCGAGGACGTCTTGCAAGAGGCCTTGGCCAAGGCATTCGAGGCCTTGCCCGGCGCCGGGCCGATCGCCAATCCCGAAGGCTGGCTGTTTCGCATCGCCCACAATGCGGCGCTCGATTTCCTGCGCCGCCGCGCCCGTGAGAAGACTTTCCCCGACGAGGAGCTGGACATGATCGCCGACCCGGCAAATTCCATCGCCGCCCGGCAGGCCGCGGCAGCCGGATTGCACAGTTTCATGCGCCTTCCCGTCGCGCAACGAAGCAGCGTCATCATGATGGATGTTCTGGGCTATTCGCTGCAGGAGATCAGCGCCATGCTCGACACCAGCATTCCCGCGATCAAGGCCGCGCTCCATCGTGGCCGTGGCCGGTTGCGTGAGATCGCCGAGGAACAGGACGATCGTCCTGTTCCCAGGCTGAGTGCATCGGAGCGCCTGTTGCTCGACGCCTATGTCGATCGCTTCAACGCCCGCGATTTCGACGCCGTGCGGGACATGCTGGCCGATGAAGTGCGGCTGGAACTGGTGGCCAGGGCAAGGCTGAACGGCCGCAAGGAGGTGGCCACCTATTTCGGCAATTATTCCCGGGTGCAGGACTGGCATTTCCAGCCTGGTTTCGTCGAAGGCCGTCCTGCAATCCTCGTGCGCGATCCCAACGCCCCGAAGACAGCGCCGACATACTTCATCCTGCTGGGTTGGCAGGGCGGCAAGCTTGCCACCATCCGCGACTTCCGCCACGCCAGATACGTCGCTGACGGCGCCGAAACGTTCGAGACGATGCCTCTCGGGTGAGCAGCCGGACAGCCTGGCCCTATTGCAACGACTTCAACAGGTTGTCGACCGTGAACGGATTGGCTTTCGGCTTGGCCGGAGACGGATTGTCGTTGGCGGGCACGCGCTCGGCCTTGGGCGCTTGTTCCGCCGCCTTGCGCTCGGCTTCGAGCCTGGCTTTTTCCTGGGAGGCAATGCGCATCGCCTCCTCCGCCCTCTGACGCTCCTGCTCGGGCTGCGCCTTGGCCGCCTCGTCCGCCGCCTGCTGTTCCGCCGCCGCCTTGGCCTCGGCATCGGCCTTGGCTTTCGCTTCTGCATCCGCCTTGGCTTTCGCTTCCGCGTCGGCCTTCGCCTTGGCATCCGCTTCAGCCTGGGCCTGAGCGTCGGCTTCCGCTTTCGCCTTGGCGTCGGCCTCTGCTTTCAGGCGCGCCGCTTCCTCCTGTTGGCGCAGTTCCTCAGCGGCCTTGTCACGGGCATCCTGAAGTGCCGCGTAGTAGCGCACCTCGCGCCGCAGCCGCTGTTTCTCCAGCAGCGCGGCCTGCATCGCCTCGACGCGTTGCTGTTCTTTTTCCAGCGCGCGCTGGGTCAGGAACTGCGCCAGCGGCTCGCTGTCGAATTGGCGTTTCACGGCGCCGAACGGCCCCTCGGCGGTGAAATTCACGGCCGGCTCGGAGCCGACCAGCGCTTCGTCGCCGGGCCGATAGGTGACCGCGCCCTTGGCCGAAACCGTGCTGGCATTGAGGTCGGCCGTGATGTCGGCCGACAAGGTCGCCGCCGGATTTTCAAGGCTGATCGGCGGCGCCCTGAGCGTGCCGCCGGCAATCGTAAAGGCGACCTCGGCGTCTTTTGCGGCGAAGCTGCCGGCGGCGGCGATGCCAGGCGCGAAGCTGGCCGTCTTGGCGGCGTCGATATCGCGGCCGATCCCATCCGCCTTGGCGAGGAATGCGCCGAACGCGTCAGGATTGACGCCTGCGATCTGCAAGCCCTTCAGGGTCGCCGTGCCGGATCCCGACAAAGCGGCGATCATCGCATCGACCGACTTGCCGCTGGTCGACAGCGTCGTCGAGAAATCGCCGCTGCCGCCGATGCCCGCATTCGGCAACACATCAGCCAGATCGGCACCCGCCAGTTTCATCTGTCCGGTGAGAAGCCCGGTGCCCTCATTGTTCTTCAATTCGAACAGGCCAGAGAGCGCCCCGCCGAGGAATTTGGCTTTGAGATCGGCGACCCGAATGCCTTCCGGGTCGAGTTTGAGCGAGAAGGCCGCATCATAGGCGGTGGCCAACGGGCCGGCGGCCAGCGAGGCCGTGGTCAGGTCGAGATCGGCGGTGAACGGCAGGCTGGACTTCTGGCTGAACGGCGCCGACGGCCACGCGCTGGCCCTGTCACCCTTGTCGGCCTTGTTACTCTTGCCGGCATTAGCACTCTTGTCGGCCCCGTTCTTGTCCACGAGAAAAGCGGAATCGCCAAACAGCGCCACCGCCGTCGGATCGAGGTCGAGTTCGTCGAGCGCCAGCGCCCCCGCCAGATGCGGCACACCGTCCTTGCCGTCGACCCCTTGCTTGACATCGAGGTTGATGTCGCCCGACACAGCCGCCTCGTTGATGGCGCCGCTGAGCCCGGAGAGCACCAGCAGGCCGTTGCCGTAATCGGCCTGCGCGGCCAGCGATGTCGACATGCCGGCGCCCATGCCGGGCAGGCCGATTCCCGTCGTCATTAGCCACGGCTCGATGTCGGACGCGTCGAGATTGACCTTGCCCTTGGCCGTCGGACCTTGCGGCGTGTCTGCGACCGTTCCCTCGAAGCCGGCCTTGAAGTCGTTGCCGGCAAGGCTGAAGCTCGTCGCCAGGCCGCCGCCAAACGTGCCCTTGGCCTGGATATCGGTGCTTGCTTCACCCAGTATGCCGAGCGGCAGCGCCGGCAGGCCATAGAGCGCCAGCAAGGCGGTTGCGTCCGGGTTCCTGGCGTTGAACGTCAGTGTCACCGGCGCGTCGGCGAGCTTGTCCACCGCGCCCCTTCCCGACAGCGACGCCGAAAACGCCGAGCCGCCGGCATTGCCTTGCCCGCTCACCGCCAGGCCCGTGGTGCCGTCGCCATTGTCGGCGGCACTGGCCACGAGGTCGATGCGCGCATCCTGGAACAGGTCGGGATAAGCGGCGGCGCGGCCCGCGAGCCCCTTCAGCACGGCATTGTCAGGATAATGCTGCGCGGCGACATCGATCAGCGGTTTGAGGTCGACCGCGACAACGGACGCATCGAGCTTGCCGGTCGGGCTCGCCGGGAAATCCTTGATCCGGCCGGTGGCGCTGATCGAGGCGCCGGCCAGTCCGCCGACCGACAGCCGGTCGATTTCGAGCAGCCCGTTCCGCAGCCTGAGCGCGGTATCGACGGTATCGGCGGTCAAGCCACCGGCGCTGACTGGGCCGGCCTTGATCTGGAAATCGAGGTCGCTGTTGGCAAAGCGGTTGGCGCCCTTGTCGCTGACGAAGATCGAGGCGAAGGCCGTCAGCCCGTCGACATCGAGGTCACCGCCCTCGAGCCGCATCAGCACCGAGGGCTTTGCGTCCTCAGGCTGGCTGGAATCGATGCGGCCGGAAAACTTCGCCTTGCCCAGGATCAATTCGAGGTCGCTGAAGGACTGATGGTTTTCGGAGAGATCGACCTTGGCCTTGAAGCCTGCGGCAGGCAGACGGCGGATCGCCTCGTCGACATCCTTCGACAGCCAAGCCGCAAAACCCGAAGGTTGCGCCACGGCCAGCAGCAACGAGCCGGTGAAGCCGAAACGGCCCTGCACGTTGAGCATGACCTTGCCATCGGCCTCCAGTTTGGTGCGGCCCGGCAAGGTCGCGGCCAGCGATTTCACCGACCAGCCGTCACCGACCGGCTCGGCGGAAAGATGAACGTCGCGCACCGTGGTGTCGCCGGCCACCACCGCTGGCAGCTTGACCTCGACCGTGCCGGGAATGGTCGGCTTCGGCAGATCGAGCAGCGCCTGTTCGAGCCCGGCGATACGCTGGTCCAGCGTCAGGCCGGCGCCGGCCGGCGCACCCACCGCCTCGTCGAATTGCACCTGTGCGCCATTGGCCTCGATGGCGAAGCTCGGCTTCTGGCCGAGATCGATCGAAGCCTTGCCGTCGGCGGTGTAGGGATTGTCGAGCGGACCGGTCTCGAAACGGAATTCATCGACGCCAAGCTTGTGGTGGTCGAGCGAGAACTTGCCGTTCAGCCGGAAACCCGGATCGGGCTTGCCGCCGCTGATCTTGACCGTCTCGCCATCCGTGCCGCGCAACTCGGCTGAATTCTTGTCGGCACTACCCTTGTCGGCACCCGAAATCTTGAACTGGCCGGAATAGACGGCCGCACCGTTGACGATGCCGGCATTGCCGTCGGTCTCGATGACCAGCGGATAGGCATCGGGATCCGCCTTCACCCGTAACCGCATCTGGCCGGAGGGTTCGGCCTTGCCGGTCGACGCCGCGACCGTGGTGCGCAAGCCGTCCAGCCGCAACGTCCCGTCCATGCGCCACGGACCGGCCAGCGACTTGGCCGAAATGGTCGAGTTGATCTCGGAAAAGATGTGGCTGCGACCGCCGGCGGCATGACGCAGTTCGACCTGCCCTTCCGTCACCGTCAGCTTTTCGATCGAGATCTGGCTGGGGTCGAAGGGCGAGGACGGACGCATCGCCCAGTCGACGGTACCATTGGCGGCGATGTCTATGGTCGCCTTCGGCCGCACCAGCCGCATGTCGAAGATCAGCACTTCGCCGCGCAGGAAGGGCGCCAGTTCGGCGTCCATCGAAAACGTCTCGACGGTCATGGCCGGCTGGCCGTTCGGGCCACCGGCGACGGCGACGTTCGAAAAGGTCACCGAGGGAAACGGCAACAGCCTTGCCGTGGCGTCGCCCTGCACGGTCACCTTGCGGCCAAGGATGGCGCTTGCCTCGCGCTCGAACTCGGCGCGGTAGCCGGTCCAGTCGACGAAATACGGCACCACCAGCGCCGCAAGCAGCACCAGCACGAACAGGCCACCGAAGATCACGAACAGGCGTGCGAGCATCCGCTCCGAACAGGTTGATTGAAATTCTGTCGCACTCTACCCGCATCCGCGTGTCGATAAAGAGGCAAATCATCCGGTGTTGCGTCATGTCGGACGATCTGAAACAAATCCGTGAACAAGCGGAGATTCTTGGATGTCGGGCAAGAACTGGGATCGAGTGCCGATCGATGCGCAGAGCGTCGATGCCCCGCTATCGCAGTCGGCGATTTTCCTTGTCGTCACAGTCGCCGGCGAACAGCCGGCCCTGGCCAGGGTTTGTTCCGTGCTCGGCGAACTCGATGATCTGGTCAAGGCTGTCGGGTTCCGCGACCTTGGCGGGCGCCTGTCCTGTATCGCCGGCATCGGCCGCGATCTCTGGGACCGGCTCAGCCCCGGCCGGCGGCCGCTGGAGTTGAAGCCGTTCGCGCCGATCAAGGGCGCGGTCCATTCGGCGCCAACGACACCGGGCGACCTGCTCTTTCACATCCGCGCCGAGCGGCCCGACATGTGCTTCGAACTCGAACGTATCCTGCTCGACAGGCTTGGTCCCGGCGTGACCGTCGTCGACGAAGTGACGGGCTTTCGCTATTTCGATGCCCGCGACCTGCTCGGTTTTGTCGACGGCACAGCCAACCCGGCCGGCCTCGATTTGCCCGCCTCGGCGCGTGTCGGTGACGAGGATCCCGACTTTGCCGGCGGCAGCTATGTCGTCGTCCAGAAATACCTGCACGATATGCAGGCCTGGGCGCGCATCCCGACGCCCGAGCAGGAGGCGATCATCGGCCGCACCAAGATCGACAACATCGAAATCGATGACGACGACGCGCCGCGCAAATCGCACAAGTCGCTGGCCACCATCGAGGATGCCGACGGCAACGAATGCGACATATTACGCGACAACATGCCGTTCGGCAGGCCCGGGCAGAACGAGTTCGGCACCTACTTCATCGGCTACAGCAGATATCTCTGGGTCACCGAGAAGATGCTGCAGCGCATGTATGTCGGCGATCCGCCGGGTGCCTACGACCGGCTGCTCGACGTCTCGACGCCGCAGACCGGCACGACCTTCTTCGCCCCGACCCGTTCCATGCTGCAGACGCTTGTGCAGGCGAAGTAAGAGACGCTCACAGCCGCCGGTCATATTGGCTCGTTGCTGAGCCTGAATCAGATTCCGTTGCAATATGAAAGTCTCGGTCGAAAACGACCCATTGCAGACCGACGCCCAAGAAGGATATGTTGCGGCAGCGCGCGTAGGCATTCCGCCTCACCATCGCGCATGTTTCATGAAAGAAAATAACAGATTCTACTCGCTCATGCACGCGGTTTGTGCTGGTCATGGCTATTGTGGAGGAATGCACGGCGACAAATTCATGGACGTCATCGATTTTATTCCTCAATCCGGTAATGTTACAGCGGATCAATTCGTCGAATGGGTATTTCTAGCCGAGTATGAGAATGAGACCGAGCGAATGTCTCCCAGATGGGATCGGCATCGCCAGAGGATACGAGACTTTTTTGCTGAGCATATGGGATCAGACGCTGTCGATGCCAGCCAACTAAAATGGGAAGTGGAAAGCTAACCAACCCCTTGGCAAACTCAACGTGCGTCGCGTTTCGCTTGCGCCACCTTGGCCGCCTTGCGCTGGCGGCCGAGTTCGGCCGGTCGAACCAGGTTTGGAACCTTCTGATTGGCCACGGCCCGCATGCCCTTGTGCGCCGTTCGAGAATTGTGCGTGGGACCGTCCGGAGCTTTCTGCTTCAAGGCCAGCGCCTTGCGCGCATTGTCGATCAGCGAAATGCGGGCCGCCAGTTGGCGGCGCCGTTCGGCCTCGCCGTTCAGCCGCCGCATCGCCATCGCCAGCACCGCGAGCTTCACTTGCGAACCGCCATCGGCCTTTGACGGCGTAGCGCCCTTCGCCGCGCCCTTGCCGCGTATCTCGCGCCGCCTGCGATGTGCTTCGGTCTGCGCCTTGTCGCGCCGCTCCCGCAACAGCTTGACCAGGCCGGAGAGGTCGGAGTCGGAAAGCTCCTGCACCGCCGGATGGTGCGATTTCTCCACCATCTCGTGTTCGTCGGCGCTCAGCGCGCGCGCTTCTTCCTTGCGTGAAATGGCCATAAAGATCCTCCTCAGCCGGCATGCCTGTCTTTCCAGACCTGCCACCTGAGGAGCCTCGACCCGAATGGCCGCGCGGTCAAGACGCGCTCGTCACGGTGCCCTTAGCCCGCGTCAGGCAGGATCTTGCCCGGATTCATGATGTTTTGCGGATCGAGCGCCTGTTTGATGGTCCGCATGATGTCGACGCCGTGGCCGAGTTCATGGCGCAGGAAGCCGATCTTGCCCTGGCCGATGCCGTGCTCGCCGGTGCAGGTGCCCTCCATGGCGATCGCGCGCATGTTGAGCCGCGCGACGAATTTCTCCGACAGCGCGATCTCCTGGGGATCGTTGACATCCATCAGCACCAGCACGTGGAAATTGCCGTCGCCGGCATGGCCGACGATCGGCGCGATCAGGCCCATCTCGGCGATGTCGGCTTCGGTTTCGGTGACGCATTCGGCAAAGCGCGAGATCGGCACGCAGACATCGGTCGACAGGCCCTTGGCGCCCGGCCGCAAGGTCAGCGACGCCCAGTAGGCGTCGTGCCTGGCCTTCCACAATTTGGTGCGCTCCTCGGCGACGCTGGTCCACAGGAACGGCCCGCCGCCATTTTCTTCCGCGATCATGCCGAAGGTCTCGGCCTGCTCGGCAACGCCGGCGTCGCTGCCGTGGAATTCGACGAACAGGCACGGGCTCTCGGGATAATCGAGCTTGGAATAGGTCTTCATCGCCCGCATCTGCAGCGCATTGACCAGTTCGATGCGCGCCACCGGAATACCCATCTGGATCGTCGCGATGACCGCGTTACAGGCCGCCTCGACGCTCGGGAATGGGCAGACGCCGCCGGAGATCGCCTGCGGAATGCCTTGCAGCTTCAGGGTTAGCGCGGTGATGATGCCGAGCGTGCCTTCCGAGCCGACCAGCAGCCGGGTCAGATCATAGCCGGCCGAGCTCTTTTTCGCCCGCTTGCCGGTCGTCACCGTCTCCCCGTCGGCCATGACGGCGGTCAGCGACAGCACGTTCTCGCGCATCGTCCCGTAGCGCACGGCATTGGTGCCGGACGCCCGCGTCGCCGCCATGCCGCCGAGCGAGGCATTGGCGCCCGGATCGATCGGGAAGAACAGCCCGGTGTCGCGCAGATGCCGGTTCAGGTCCTCCCGCGTCACGCCGGGTTCGACGGTGCAGTCGAGATCCTGCGGGTTGACCGAAAGAATGCGGTTCATCCGCGACGTATCGACCGAGATGCCGCCACCCGGCGCGTTGGTGTGGCCTTCGAGCGAGGAGCCGACGCCGAACGCGATCACCGGTACGCGGTGCGCCGCGCAGGCACGCACGATCTCCTGCACCTCGGCCGTCGTCTCCGGAAAAGCGACGCCGTCGGGCGCCTGCGTCGGGATGTAGGTCGTCGTATGCGCGTGCTGCGAGCGGATAGCCTGGCCGATCTGGAAGCGCTCGCCCAGCCGCTGCTTGAGGATGCCGAGCACCGCCGCGATGCCTTCCTCGTTGCGTTCGACCGGATTGAGGTCGCTCAGAGCCATGAATTCCTCCGCGAATGGACCAGCGCCCACGCTTGTTATGCGATTATGGATGCGTAGTCTCCGCAGCTAGGCTCTGTCCAGCACCAGAACAAGGAAGTTTCGATGTCCATCCCCGCCCCCTTCGTCTCCAGGCCCATGGACATCGAGAAGGACTGGATCGACTATAACGGTCATCTCAACATGGCCTATTACAACGTGCTGTTCGACCGCTGCTCGGACGAGGCCTTCGAGGCGATGGGCATGGGGTTGGACTATGTGAAAGAGCGACGGCTCACCATCTACACCGCCGAAGTCCATGTCTGCTACGTGCAGGAACTGCACTTGGACCACAAGGTCACGGTCTCTTTCCAGCTCATCGACCATGACGAGAAGCGGCTGCGGGCCTATCAGGAAATCCGCCATGTCGACGGCTGGCTCGCCGCCACGTCCGAGACCCTGTCGCTGCATGTCGACATGTCGGGCCCGAAAGTGGCTCCCTTCCCGGCCGATGTGCTGGCCAGGATCGAAGCCATGCGCGCCGCCCATTCGGCGCTGCCGATGCCCGAACGCGCCGGCCGCTCGATCGGAATCAAGCGCAAACAGGGCTGAGCCGGCTCCATCTCGCCCCCTTGGCGCGGAGACCGGGCTGGCTTCAAAGCCACACCCGAACCTCAAAATCGCAGAACCTCCGATATCCACCGGCACCCGCGCTTGAAGCGGGTTCGCGCCGGCATTAACCTTACCGAGGTTTTAACGGGAACAAGCCATTTGAGCCGTTGAACGACTCAGCGGAGCGGTTGAAAACGTCCGCACAGGGGTTGTTTTGCGGGCGGCGAGGCGAAGCCGGTTCGAGGAACGTGCATGAAAACCGACATCAAGATCGAGGTGGACAGGCTGGCGGCCGATCCGCGCATATCAGACTATGATTTCTGGCGTTCGCTCAAGAATGTGGACAACGAGATCTTTCACATCGCCAACAACAACGAACCGATTCCGTTCGACATGATTCGCTGGCGCAGCATCCTGAAGCGCGCCCGCCTGAAGCGCGGCCACGCGTAAGGCGGGCGATTTCAATCGCCGTCTGGCGCCGACATTTTTCTCGTAACTTGGCGCTGCCCCTCATGAGGGGCGGCGCGACGTTTCAAGCAACATCTCACGGATCAAACCTGCCGCTTGATCGCCGCCAGCGGCGAGCGCGCGATCACCGGCGAAGACTGGATGATCGCCGTGTTGGTCATCGCATGGGGGATGATGCGGTCGATCACCCGTTCGAGTTCGGCGACCGAGCCGACATGCGCCAGCGCGATGAAACAGTCCTCGCCGGTCACCCGGTCGCATTGCGCGATTTCCGGCAGGTCGCGGATGATCTCGGCGACAACAGCCAATTGCCCCGGCACCGGCCGGATGCGCAGCCATGCCGATAGTTTCAGGCCAAGAGCCGCGGGATTGATCTTGACGCAATAGGCTTCGATCACGCCGTTCTCCTGCAGCCGCTTGATGCGCTCGGCCACACTCGGCGCTGACAGGCCGACCGAGCGCGCCAACTCCGCCGTGCTGATGCGCGCGTCCTCTTCCAGGAGGCGCAATATCTTCATGTCGGCCGCATCAAGATCGGCATTTTCGGTTCGAAGGCGTTTCACGGAAACCTCCTTGCTTCCGGAACAGAAGTGGCCTGATAGGCCACTCATCATCCATATGAACCGGAGAGATCGGCTGCGATACTGATCCAATGGATGACCAGACGCAAGTCCCACCTGCCGGTCCCGGCGCCACCAGGCCTGCCCTTGTAGGCCCCGACAGCCTAGTGACAAGACTACCGCCGCATCTCTGGTTCGCGGTCAGCGCGGTCTTCCACTATCTCGGGCCGGCCTTCGCCGTGCTGCTTTTCCCGCATGTCGGCGTGCTCGGCATGGCGTGGCTGCGCATTGCCAGCGCGGCGCTGATCTTCGCGCCGCTGACCCGCCCTTGGCGAACCTTCGCAAGAGCCGACTCCCGAACGCGGCTCCTGCTCATCGCCTTCGGCGCTTGCCTGGCGGTGATGAACTGCTCGTTCTACCTGGCGCTTGACCGCCTGCCGATCTCGCTGGTGGCGGCGATCGAATTCGTCGGCACCATCGCCATTGCGCTGGTCGGCCTCAGGACCGCCCGCAATCTCGCCGCTCTCGCTATCGCCGTCACCGGCACCTTGCTGTTGATTGACGTGAAGTGGTCAAGCGACCCCGTCGGGCTGTTCTGGGCCTTCCTCAACGGCGCGCTTTTTGTCGGTTACATCGTGCTTGGCCACCGTGTCGCTCGCGCGGGCGCCGGCGACGGGATCGCCGGCCTGGGGGCTGCCATGGCGGTCGCCTTCGTGGTCGTGCTCCCGATCGGCGTCAGCGACGCGTTGCCCGCCTTTTTCTCGCCGCCACTGCTCATCGCGGCCATCGGCGTCGGCATCTGTTCTTCGGTCATACCGTATGTCTGCGATCAACTCGCCATGTCTCGGTTGCCGCGCTCGAGTTTCGCACTGATGCTGTCGCTGCTGCCGGTCACCGCGACGCTGATCGGCGTCGTCGTGCTGCAGCAGATTCCAAGCCTCGGCGATTGCCTCGGCGTCGCGCTGGTCGTGGCCGGTGTTGCCTTCCACAAACCGGTGAGCGATCGCGCCTAGGCCAACTTCTGCTTGAGGAAGGCGATCGTCCTGCCCCAGGCGAGGTCGGCCGCCTTCTTGTCGTAGCGTGCCGCCGAGGTGTCGTTGTTGAAGGCATGGTTGGCGCCCTCATAGACATAGACCGTGTATTCGACATGCGCGGCGTCGAGTTCCTTCTTGAAGGCGTCGATGCCGGCGTTGGTGCGCTCGTCGAGGCCCGCATAATGCAGCAGCAGCGCAGCCTTGATCTTCGAGACGTCGGCGGCCTTCGGTTGCATGCCGTAATAGGCGACGCTGGCGGCGAGGTCGGGCGCATTGACGGCCAGCATGTTGGCCGTGCCGCCGCCCCAGCAGAAGCCGATGGCGCCGACCTTGCCATTGCCGTCCTTGTCGGCCTTGAGGAACGCGACCGTCGCCACGCCGTCGGCCACGGTCTGCGCCGGGTCGAGTTTCCCGAACATGTCGCGCGCCTTGTCCTCATCGGTGGGCGTGCCGCCGAGCGGCGACAGGAAATCAGGCGCAAGCGCCACGAAGCCCTCCAGCGCCACGCGCCGGGCGACGTCGCGGATATGCGGGTTGAGCCCCCTGTTTTCATGGATGACGATGACGGTGCCGAGCTTGCCGGTCTGGTTCGCCGGTTTGACCAGATACCCCTTCATCTCGCCGCCGCTGCCGGGATAGGTGATGTCCTCGCCTTTCACGCGGGGATCGTTTTCGGCCACGATCGCCGCCTGGGCGGAGTTCGCCGCCAGCATCGGCGCGATCGCTGCCGCCGCCGCGCTTGATCCGGCAAGCCTGGTCAACTGCCCCATGAAGCGGCGGCGGTCCAGGGTCAGATGCGTGTATTCGTCATAGGCGTCGATCATCGCCTGGGTGATGACAGGCTTGGCGGGTGTCGCGACGGCTGATTTCGTCATGGTACATTTCCTCGGCTTCGAATTTCGATATCCGAGCTAGATAGGGACGCGGCCGGGCGGGTCCAGCCCGGACGAGCGCTGCGGCGGGCATTGCCTGCAAGCCCGTGAAGCCGGCAACGCGCGCGTCCGTGTCATCACATTTTAGTCATCGGCGAGAAATCCTGCTGGCGCCGCCACGATGGTGAGGAAAACTGCCGGCGATCGATGGCGCGGTACCCGGCCTTCACGTCCCGGTCACATGTCCCGGTCACAAGGAGCGATGCCGATGACCATGCCTCCCCGATCCTCGCCGGTGCATTCGTCCTTGCCGCCGCGGCTGCCCTGGCGCTAGGCTCCATGGTCGTGCAGGCCGGCAGGCGGTCGATGGTCAGGGGCCGCAACCACCGCACGAACCAGAAAATCCAAGGCTGAGGTGAGACCATGAACATCCAGGATATCGTCAACACCGTCTCGCAGAAGGCGGGCCTCGACCAGGCAACGACTGAGAAAGTCGTCGGCACCATCTTCTCTGTGCTGGAGCATGAAGCCGAAGGCACCAGCGCATCTTCGTTTTTCGCCAAGATCCCCGGCGCCGACGACCTCGCGCACCAATATGACGTCATGGCCGCACCGGCCGGCGGCGGCGGCTTCCTGTCGTCGCTGCAAGGCGCGCTTGGCGGCGTTCTCGGAGAAAAGGCGGGCGCGCTGGTCAACGGCCTCGCCGCGCTCAAGGCCTCCGGCCTCGACATGGCGCAGATCCAGAAGGCCGGCGAGACGCTGGTCCAACAGGCCGAGGCCGCCGCCGGCCCCGATTTGACCAACCAGGTGCTCGGCTCGGTGCCTAGCCTGAAGAGCCATCTGGGGCTCGGCTAGAGCAATTCCAGGAAAAGTGCGTAGCGGTTTTCCGTCCGGAATTGCGTAAAAACAAAGAGTTAGAGCGGTTCGGCGATTCTATCAAGCGCTGAACCGCTCTAGAAGGGCACGGCCAACCGGCAGTCGCTGGCGGGAGGGCGTGCCGCATTGCGACGCTTTACTGACCATGGTTAGCGCCGCCCCTCATCCGGCTGCCGCCACCTTCTCCCCGTAAGGGACGGGGAGAAGAGGCAACTTCAGCGCTGCGCCATTCCTGCAACGCCGGCGATCGGCGAAGCCATCGATGACGCGTCCTTCTCCCCGTCCCTATACGGGGAGAAGTGCCCGGCAGGGCGATGAGGGGCGGCGCCAAAGTTGCCGGAATTGCAAACCTGGCGGATCACCCATCCATCCAGAATCTTGCCCCTATTTCGGCAGCGCGTAGGCCATCACATAGTCGCCCGGCTTGGTGCCAATCGAGCCGTGGCCGCCGGCGACGATGACCACGAACTGGCGCCCGTCCGCGACCGTATAGGTCATCGGCGTCGATTGCCCCCCGGCCGGCAGCCGCGCCCGCCAGAGCTGCTTGCCCGATGTCAGGTCGTAGGCGCGCAGATAGTCGTCGACGGCGGCACCCAGGAAGGCGACACCGCCGGCGGTGATCATCGGCCCGCCAATGCCGGGCACCCCGACCTTCAGCGGCAGCGGCAGCGGCGTCATGTCGTAGACGGTGCCGTTGCGGTGCTTGTAGGCAATCGTACCGGATCGAAGATCGACGCCGGCAACATAGCCCCAGGGCGGCGCCTGGCACGGAATGCCCAGCGGCGACAGGAACGGTCCCATCACCACCGCATAAGGTGCGCCTTCGTTGCGGTTCAGCCCCTGCTCGCTGCCCTTGGCGTCGCCCGGCGGCGGCACATCCGCGCGGGGGATCAGCGTGGATGTGAAGGCGAGATAGGTCGGCATGCCGAACATCACCTGCCGCACCGGATCGACCGCCACGCCACCCCAGTTGAAAGTGCCGAAATTGCCGGGATAGATCAGCGATCCCTGCAGCGAGGGCGGCGTGTAGCGGCCTTCATAGCGCAGTTTGTGGAGCGCGATCCGGCAGGCCAGCTGGTCGAACATGGTGATGCCCCACATATCGGCCTCGGTCAGCGGCGGCGGGTTGAAGGAAAGGTCGGACGCCGGCTGCGTCGGCGATGTGTGGTCGCCCTCGATGGCTCCCCCGGGCGCCGGGACTTCCTTGACCGGGATGACCGGCTCGCCGGTGCGCCGGTCGAGCACATAGAGGTCGCCCTGCTTGGTCGGCCCAACCAGCGCGGGCACCACGGAGCCGTCGGCCTTGGTGATGTCGATCAGGCTCGGCTGCGCCGGCACGTCCATGTCCCAGAGGTCATGGTGCACGGTCTGGCGCACCCATTTCAACTGCCCGGTGTTGAGGTCGAGCGCCGTGATCGACGAGGAGAATTTCTCGACATTGGCGCTGCGACCCGTGCCGAGCTGGTCCGGCGTCTGGTTACCGAGCGGCACGTAGAGCAGGCCGAGCTTCTCGTCGGCGCTCGGCGTCGACCACATGTTGGGCGAGTTGGCGGTGTAGGTCTGGCCGGCCGCCAGCGGCGTCGTCTGGTCCGGATTGCCGGAATCCCAGTTCCACAACAGCTTGCCGGTGCTCGCGTCGTAGGCGCGGATGACGCCGGACGGCTCCTGCGTCGAATAATTGTCGTTGACCGCGCCGCCGACGATGATCTTGCCGCCCGCGATCAGCGGCGCCGAAGTCGAGTAATAATAGCCCGACTTGGGATACGGCATGTTGGCCAACAGATTGAGCGTGCCGGCCTCGGCGAAAGCGGGGCAAACCTGCCCGTTGGCGGCGTCGAGCGCGATCAGCCGCGCATCCGAGGTCGGCAGGTAGACGCGTGCCGCGCAGGGCTGGCCGGCGGCGCCCGCGGCATCGGCATAGTAGGAGACGCCGCGGCAAGTCTGGTGCTGGCGATCCTTGTCGAGCTTGATCTTGGGATCGTAGCGCCACTTCTCCTTGCCGGTCGCCGCATCGACGGCGATGGCGAAATTGTGCGGCGTGCAGATATAGAGCGTGTCGCCAATTTTGAGCGGCGTCACCTGGTAGGTGGTCTCGCCGACATCGTCCGGTCCCTTCACGTCGCCGGTGCGGTAGATCCAGGCCGGCTTCAGGTCGGCGACGTTGTCCGGTGTGATCTGGTCGAGCGGCGAATAGCGCTGGCCGAACTGCGTGCGCCCGTAATAATGCCATTCGCCCGCCGGCACATCGCCGCCGAGATTGGCGTTGGGGATCACCTTGTCGGTATCGAGCGCGCCGGCGATGTCCTTCGGGTCCGCGGTCATCGAATAGCCGGCCACCGCCAGCGATGCCAGCACGGCAAGGATCAGAGGTGCGCGCCCGTCCGGGCCGGCAAGGCCGCGCCGCGCCCACGGCGTCAGCAGCCACAGCGCCACCAGCACGATGATGCCGCCGCGCGGGCCGAGCTCCCACCAGTCGAAGCCGGTTTCCCAGACCGCCCAGGCCAGCGTGCCGAGCACGATCGCCGCATAGAGCCAGAGCGCCGTGGAACGGCGCCGGTAGAGCAGCCAGGCGGTGATCAGGAAGGCGAGGCCGACAATGATGTAGTACCAGCTGCCGCCCAGCGAAGCCAACCAGATACCCCCGGCGCCAAGTGCCAGGCCGATGAGGAAGAGGATGAGGGAGGTGATGGTGACAGCCAAGATGATACTCCTTCGACTGTTGCGCGCATGGTGGCGGCCCTGGGCAACCCGGCATTGCGTGCCGCCCCCTACGCAACTTTCTCCCGACCGCCGCGCCTGTCAAGCGTAGGCCATGGGTCCGCGGCAGCAACCCTCGTTTGTTCACAACGCCGGCTGCCATGTCGCTCGACTGGCCGTATCAGGCACTTTACCGGAACAAAACGTAGACAGTTCTGGTCTTTCGCTGCCGAATCACTACATTCGGGGGCGATGTCCGGCTTTTCCGAAGACATGCCCTTTTTCGACGAACCCGATGCGCGGCCCACGGCCCCGTCGGGCATTGCCGCGCGCGCCATGGCTGCCCGCGGCGGCCAAAACAATGCGCCGGACTATCTCAGGGGGCTTAATCCCGAGCAGCGGCTGGCGGTGGAGACCACCGAAGGCGCGGTTCTGGTGCTGGCCGGCGCCGGCACCGGCAAGACCCGCGTGCTGACCACCCGCATCGCCCACATCCTTGCCACCGGCAAGGCCTTCCCGTCGCAGATCCTGGCCGTGACCTTCACCAACAAGGCCGCGCGCGAGATGAAGCAGCGCATCGGCATCCTGATCGGCGAAGGCAATGTCGAAGGCATGCCGTGGCTCGGCACCTTCCACTCGATCGGCGTGAAGCTGCTGCGCCGCCACGCCGAGCTTGCCGGCCTGAGATCCGACTTCACGATCCTCGACACCGACGACGTCGTGCGGCTGATCAAGCAGCTGATCCAGGCCGAGGGGCTGGACGACAAGCGCTGGCCGGCAAAGCAGTTCGCCCAGATGATCGACGGCTGGAAGAACAAGGGCCAGGGTCCGGCCGACATCGCCGAGGGCGATGCGCGCAGCTTCGCCAACGGCAAGGGCCGCGAGCTCTACAAGGCCTATCAGGAGCGCCTGCAGACGCTGAACGCCTGCGACTTCGGCGACCTGCTCTGCCACCCGATCCGCATCTTCCGCGCCAATCCCGATGTGCTGAAGGACTATCACCGGCGCTTCAAATACATCCTCGTCGACGAGTACCAGGACACCAATACCGCCCAGTACATGTGGCTGCGGCTTTTGGCGCAAAGGCCGCAAGGCAAGCCGATCTCCCCCCTTGAGGGGGAGATGTCCGGCAGGACAGAGGGGGGCGCCTCGCACCGACAGGCCGGCGGGCCAGCGCCCCCCTCTGTCGCCTCCGGCGACATCTCCCCCACATGGGGGGAGATTGGGCGCTCTTCGGCCGAAGCCCGCGCCACCGTAAACATCTGCTGCGTCGGCGACGACGACCAGTCGATCTATGGCTGGCGCGGTGCCGAGGTCGACAACATCCTGCGCTTCGACAAGGATTTTCCCGGCTCCACCATCATCCGGCTGGAGCGCAATTACCGCTCGACCGCGCACATACTGGGCGCCGCCTCCCACCTCATCGCCTATAATGAGGGCCGTTTCGGCAAGACGCTGTTCACTGACCGCAACGATCCGGAAGACGGCAAGGTCAACGTCCATGCCGCTTGGGATTCGGAGGAAGAAGCCCGCGCCATCGGCGAGACCATCGAGGCCTACCAGCGCCAGAAGCATAATTTGAACGACATGGCGATCCTCGTCCGCGCGTCCTTCCAGATGCGCGCCTTCGAGGAGCGCTTCACCACGCTCGGCCTCAACTACCGCGTCATCGGCGGCCCGCGTTTCTACGAGCGCATGGAAATCCGCGACGCGATGGCCTTCTTCCGCGTCGTCGCGCAAGGCGCCGACGACCTCGCCTTCGAGCGCATCGTCAACGTGCCGAAGCGCGGCCTGGGCGAAGCCACCATCCGCCAGATCCACGACACGGCCCGCGCCCTGCGCATCCCGATGCTGGAAGCCGCCGGCAATCTCGCCGAAAGCGACGAACTGAAGCCGAAGCCGCGCGCCGCGTTGCGCGAGGTGGCGGCCAATTTCGAGCGCTGGCAGAAGGCGCTGGAAACGACGCCGCACACCGAGCTCGCCGAGACCATTCTCGAAGAGAGCGGCTACACCGACATGTGGAAGAACGACCGTTCGGTCGAGGCGCCCGGCCGGCTGGAGAATCTGAAGGAACTGATTCGCTCCATGGAGCAGTACGAGTCGCTGCGCTCCTTCCTCGAACATGTCGCGCTGGTCATGGATGCCGAGCAGAACGCCGGACAAGACGCCGTTTCCATCATGACGCTGCACTCGGCCAAGGGCCTCGAATTCGAGACCGTTTTCCTGCCCGGCTGGGAGGAAGGCCTCTTTCCTCACCAGCGCGCGCTGGACGAAGGCGGCCGCTCCGGGCTCGAGGAAGAGCGGCGGCTCGCCTATGTCGGCCTGACGCGGGCCAAGAAGAACCTGCATATCTGGTTCGTCTCCAACCGCCTCATCCACGGCCTTTGGCAATCGACCATCCCGTCGCGCTTCCTCGAGGAACTGCCGGAAGCCCATGTCGAGGTCGCCGAAGCCGGCAATTCCTATGGCGGCTACGGCAATCCCTATGGCGGCGGCTCGTTCGCGTCCGGCCGTGGCGGCGGCCAGGGGGCTGGAAGACAGAACCCGTATGGCGCCTCGCGCTTCGACAATATCGGCGGCAATTCTGGCGGCGGTGAAAAATCCGGCGCCTTCTCAAACACCTATTCGACGCCGGGCTGGCAGCGCGCACAGGCCAACCGCACCGAGGCGACCGACCGCAATTGGGGCACGCGCTCGGGCCATCAGGTCGAACGCATCGGCTATGGCGAAACAGACTCCGGCTACGGCGCCGGCCGCACCAGCGTGAAGGGCCGCACCATCGACGGCGAACTGGTCGCCAAATCCGTCTCCGACACGCCGTCGGCCTTCAACGTCGGCGACCGCGTCTTCCACCAGAAATTCGGCAACGGCAATATTTCAGCCATCGAAGGCAACAAGCTGACCATCGACTTCGACAAGGCCGGCCAGAAGCGCGTGCTGGACGGGTTTGTGGTGGGGGTGTGAGTTGAATGCGGCTGGCCTCGCAAAGCTGGCTTTCCGCCTCAATCCACCTTCTTCTCGCCCTTCTCCCCAGCCTTCACGATATCCCCTGTCGTAAACAGGATTTCCTTCAGTTCCACGCGCCAGTCCGTCTTCTGGCGCAGCAGGAATTCGAGGTCCATGCCGAAATGCTTGAACTCCTCGCTCTGCGCGTTCTTCATGATCGCCTTGGCCTGCGGGTCCTTCTCCACCGACATGCGCTGTTCGTACCAGCTGATCGCTTCCGCCTCCTCGATCAGCGAGGTGATCATGCGGGCAAAGGTCCGCACTTGCTGCGACAGTTCTTCCGGCGGTTCGTGATACTGGTCGAAACCCATGTCGTCCTCCCTCAACGGCTCGCAAATGGAGCCAGGCATTGGCCCGCTTCCATGAATGCGTGGGAAGCGCCGCGGGTTCCGGGATCGCGGCCACAATTCTGGAACGGCGAGTAGGCAGGCTACTTTACGACACCGGCGCCGCACCGCCCTCTTCCGTGCGCCGCGCGATGAACGCGTCGAGCACGCCTGACGTGGCGGCGGCCGCAGCCGGCGCCTCGAAATCGGCGAGGATGCGCTTCCAGATGCCGGTGGCGCGTTCGGTCGCGTTCTTCGAGCCGCTTTGCGTCCAGTTGCCGAAATTCGACCAGTCGGCGACCAGCGGCTCGTAGAAGGCGGTGCGGTAGCGCGCCATGGTGTGGCCGGCCGAGAAGAAGTGGCCGCCCGGCTGCACTTCGGCGATCGCCTCGAAGCCTATTGCGTCGTCGTCGCCGGGGGTCGCGGCACAAAGCTCCGCGACGGTCTGCAGCGCCTCGATGTCGGTGACCAGCTTTTCCAGCGAGACGCTCAAGCCCCCTTCCAGCCAGCCGGCGGCATGGATGCAGACCGTGGCGCCCGACAGCACAGAGCCCCACAGCGCGAACTGCGTCTCGTGCGCGGCCTGCGCGTCCGAAATGTTGGCCGCGCTGCCACCGCCCGAGCGCCAGGGCAGACCGGTGAAGCGCGCCAACTGGCCGGCGCCCAGTGTGGCCTTGACGTGCTCCGGCGTGCCGAAGGCGGGTGCTCCGGATTTCATGTCGACATTGGAGGAGAAGGAACCGTAGACCACCGGCGCGCCCGGCCGAACGATCTGCGCCAGCGTCAGCCCGGCCAACGCTTCGGCATGCTGCAAGGTCAGGGCGCCGGCCACCGTGATCGGCGCCGTCGCGCCGGCCAGGCAGAACGGCGTGATGATCAGGACCTGGCCCGCCTTGGCGAAATCGATGATGCCTTGCGCCATCGGAATGTCGAGCTGGCGCGGCGAGTTGGTGTTGATGACGGTGTAGCAATGCGCGCCCGAGCAGAACTCGTCTTCGGACAGCCCGCGGGCCAGCCTGATCATCTCGAAACTGTCATCGACCTGCGGCGTGCCGCGCGCGAACACGAATGGGAATTTGTCCGACAGGGTCAGTTGCGCCCGATTGACGGCATAGTGGCGGAAGCGGTTGTCGATGTCCTGCGGCTCGATGCACGGCCCCAGCATGTGCAACACATCGAAATGCTGCACCAGCTTGATGAGCTCCTCGAAGGCGGCCAGCGTTCCGGGCCGCCGGCCGCGGTCGAGATCGGTGACGTTGGGTGCGCCGGAACCCGCAAGGAACGTCATCGAGCCCAGTTCGAGCGACAGATCGCGAGCACGCGCGCCTGCCTTGGCGTGGATCGATCGCGGTGCCGAGGCTAAGGCCGCCACCACCATGCCGCGGCCGATGCGCACCATGTCGGTGTCGGGATCGACCAGCGCGCCGGCGCGGGCAAGCACCTCGCGCGCCTCAGGCAACAGCACCTTGATGCCCAGTTCTTCCAGCACGCGCAGCGCCGTGTGGTGGATCGACGCCACCTGGTCGTCGGAAAAGATCGGCTGCGGCAGGAATGGATTCTTCAGCGACCGGTAATTGGGCTTGCGGTTTGATTCGCTGCCGGCCTCGCCCGTGCGTCCACGCCGGCGTTCGCGCCTGCTGTCTCGTGCCGCATCATCGATCATCGCAAGTTCCTCCTCATTGCCGCATCGCCTTGCCCTGGGGATCACAGGGCGAGGCCGCGATGACCCGCGCAGTCCGCTCGACGCCGACAATGTGCACGCAAAGCGCCGTCCCCTCCCCGGCGAAATCGTCGTCCACCAACGCCAGCGCGACGCCCTTGCCGATCGTGTAGCCAAATCCGCCCGAGGTGACGAAGCCGACGCGGCGGCTTCAAGGCTTCTCCCCGGTCAGTTCGAAGCCGGCACCCTATATGCACTAGACATAGGTGTCCAGTAAGCTGGCGGAGCGGCATCGCGCACTGTCACGCAAGCATCATGTTCACGCCTTAGATCGCTTTCGGGGAGGCACGCACGGCACCGTCGAGGCGGCACCTCTTTCCGTTTTTGTCCTTCGGCCGCTCCGGCATGCTTCGTCACAAAGAGGATTGTCCATGAAACACCTGCACCGAACCGCCTCGCTCGGCGTCGCGCTGGCCTTGTTCACCGCCCTCACCCCGGCGCTTGCCGACGGCATGGCTTACATCAACAAGGGCCTGGTCGGCGTCGGCCGCATGCCGGCCGACCAGCGCGACAAGTTCGGCGAGACCTTTGGCTCCGCCTCCGGCATGGCGATCGACACATCAGGCTGGACGCATGAAGCGGGTACCTACAAGGGGTCGCTCTGGCTCCTGCCCGACCGTGGCTACAACGTCGGCGGCACCACCGACTATCGCCCGCGCCTCAACGCCGTCGGCATCGAATTCACGCCTGTCGCGCCCGACGCCGCTCCCGCCGCCGGCCAGGGGCAGACGGGCGTCAAGGCGACGCTTGCCGACACGATACTGCTCACCGATGACAAGGGCGTCGATGCCACCGGCCTCGATCCATTGTCGGATGTACGCGCCGCGGCCGGCGACATGCCGATGCTGCCCGTCGCCACCAACGGCAAGCTCGCTCTCGACAACGAGGCCATCGCGCGGCTGCCCGACGGTTCGATGTTCATCTCCGACGAGTACGGCCCCAACATCTACAGGTTCTCCGCGCAAGGCCGCCTGATGTCGGCGACCCAGCCGCCGGCGGCCCTTGTGCCGATGCGCAAGGGAGCGCCGAACTTCTCCTCCGACAATCCCGGCCCGGGTGCCGCCGACCCTGATCCGAAGGATCCCGACACCGGCCGCCAGAACAACCAGGGCCTCGAAGGCATGGCGATGACGCCGGACGGCAAATTCCTGATCGCCGTGCTGCAGTCGGCGCCGAGGCAGGACGGCGGCGATTCCCCAGCGACGCGGCAGAACACCCGGGCGCTGGTCTACGATGCCTCCGACCTCGCCCATCTGAAGCTCGCGCATGAATATGTCGTGCCGCTGCCGGTGTTTAGGGATGCCAAGGGCAAGACCAAGGTCGCCGCGCAGAGCGAGATCATGGCGCTTTCGGACACGTCCTTCCTGATGCTGGCGCGCGACAGCGGCAACGGCCAGGGCCTGAAGAAGGGTGACGCTTCGCTCTACCGCCAGATCAACATCGTCGACGTGTCCGGCGCGACCGACATCGCGGGCGGCCCCTTCGACGCGGCCGACAAGCCGGTGGCGCCCAAGGGCGTGCTTGATCCCTCGGTGACGCCGGCCAAGCTGACGCCGTTCATCGATATAAACGACGCCGCGCAGCTTGGCCGCTTCGGCCTGCACAATGGTGGGGCGAAGGACCGCAACGAGCTTTCGGAAAAGTGGGAAGCGATGTCGGTTGCCAGCGTCCTCGACCCGAAGCTGCCCGACGACTATTTCCTGTTCGTCGCCAACGACAATGACTTCCTCGCCCAGGACGGCTTCCAGGTCGGCGCGCCCTACAAGGCCGATGACGGCGCCGATGTCGACACCATGTTCCTGGTCTATCAGGTCACGCTGCCCGGCCTCGGCAAGAAGTAACGATCACTGCACAAGCGGGCGCGCGCCTGGCGTGCCCGCTTGTGCAGGTTGTGAAGGCTTGCTTCAAGAACTCCGCATCCTTTGGCACGCCCGCATCGATTGGCTCGGCCGTCCTGCTCGATGACCTTGCCGGCAGCCGACACCGCGCACGAAGCTCCCCGCCCCCGCATCGACCTGTTCGGTTGAATCATGCGATCATCGCGCACCGGACTCGAGATAGGCCTTATCGCCCATGGACGAAAAAATGCCCGCGCGTCGGCGCACCGGCGACCTGACCAGCGGCCCGATCCCACGCACGCTGCTGCTCTTCGCCTTGCCGGTGCTCGGCTCCAACGTGCTGCAATCGCTGAACGGCTCGGTCAATGCCGTCTGGGTGGGCCGCTTCCTCGGCGACTCGGCGCTGACCGCGACATCCAACGCCAACCTCGTTCTGTTCCTGATCCTCGGCACTGTGTTCGGCATCGGCATGGCGGCAACCATCCTGGTGGCGCAGTCGGTCGGCGCTCGCGACCTGCCCGAGGCGCGCCGCATCGTCGGCACCAGCGCCACTTTCTTCTTCCTCGTTTCGGTGGTCTTCGCGGTCTGCGGCTGGATCTGGGTCGATGCCATCCTGGGCGCACTTGGCACGCCGGCCGACGCCTTGGCGCTCGCGCACTCCTACCTGCGCATCATCTTCGTCGCCGTGCCGATGATGAACCTTCTGTCCTTCGTCATGACCGTGCTGCGCGGCGCCGGCGATTCACGCACGCCCTTCATCTTCATGGCACTGGCGGTCGTTCTCGACATCGCGCTCAATCCCTTGCTCATCCGCGGCATCGGCCCGTTTCCCGAACTCGGCATCGCCGGTTCCGCCACCTCGACGCTGATCGGTCAGACCGTCAGTGTCATCGCCATCCTCGTCGTGCTCTACACGCGCAAGCATCCGTTGCGGCTGGCCGGCGCCAATCTCGTCCTGCTGCGCCCGGATCCGGCGCTGCTGCGCATCGTCGTCTTCAAGGGCGTGCCGATGGGTCTGCAGATGATCGTCATCTCGGCGGCGGCACTGACGGTCATGGGCATCGTCAACTCGTACGGTTCGCAGGTCGCCGCCGCCTACGGCATCGCCGCGCAGCTCTGGACCTACATCCAGATGCCGGCGCTCGCGATCGGCGCCGCGGTCTCTTCCATGGCGGCCCAGAATGTCGGTGCCGGCCGCTGGGACCGGATCGGCCGCGTTGCCGCTTCCGGCGTCGGCTTCAACCTCGTCCTGACCGGCGCTCTCGTCGCGCTGCTATGGGTCTTCGACCGCTCGATCCTGAGCTTGTTCCTGAGCAGTGACAGCGCAGCGATCGACATTGCCGCCCACATCAACACGGTCGCGTCCTGGTCGTTCATCCTGTTCGGCATCACCATCGTGCTGTTCGCCACCGTGCGCGCCACGGGGGCCGTGATGCCGCCGCTGATCATCCTGGTGATCTCGGTGCTCATCGTGCGCACCGGCTTTGCCTATTACATGCGCGGCGTGATCGGCGAAGAGGCGCTGTGGTGGAGTTTCCCGGCCGGTTCGATCGCCTCGCTGGCCCTGGCCGCGTCCTACTACCGCTTCGGCGGCTGGCGCACCTTGCACATGATCGAGAACAGGCCGGCGGCCGGAGAACCGCCCGACACCGGGCTCGGCGTGCCGCGCCAGCGCGCGAACATGGCACCTGAAACGCCGAACGGCTGAAACACGCCTGCCGGCGCGGCGGTCTCAGCGCCTTTGTCTGAGCCCGAAGGCGAGCGCCACCAGCGCGAACACGATGATCATGGCCGCGAAGGCCAGGCTCGCGGCGACAGGGCTTGCATAGGTCGACACGACGCCGATGCCGATGACAGGCAAGGCGTTGCCGACAAAGCAGCAGACGAAGAAGCTGGATACGACCTCGGCACGGCGGTCCTGCGGCGCGATCTCGTTCACCACCTGCAGGCCGCCTCGGTAGCCGAGTGCGGCCACGACACCGCAGCAGGCCGTCGCCACGATCATCAGCGCCATCGAGGCCAGAATCTGCGCCGCCACCACCAGCAGCACGCTCGGGATCATCAAGGCCAGGGCGGCCAGCATCGCCTTGCTGCTCTGCACGCGCATCAGCACCACGATGCTGGCCGCCGCGACGATCGCCAGTTCAAAGAACAGTGCGCCGGCAACGGCATGGTTCGTTTCGTGCAGCTGCTGCGCCAGGATGCTCGGCGCCACCGCGGCATAGAAGCCGACCAACGCCATCGCGCCGAAACCGGTCACCGCCGGCGCGACGAAGCGCGTGCGTATCTTCTGGGGTACGGATAGGCGCGGCCGCATCGAAATCCGACCGAGGCCACCCGGCTTGGCCACCGTTTCACGGGTGCGCCAGACCAGGACCGCCACCACCGCGAGTGCCATGAGATAGATGATGAAGACCAGCCGCAGGGGCCAGGGCTCGTATTGAGCCAACAGTCCCGATATCAGCGACCCGAAACCGAGACCGAGGAAATTGGTGCCGGTGGTGATGACGCTGGCACGCGATTTGTCGGCGGCGGGGAGAAGCTCGGCAATCCAGGCAGTCCCGGTCCCCGCACCGATGCCGATGCCAAGTCCGCTCAGGATGCGCGCCACGTCGAGCGAGACGACATTCCCGGCGAACAGGAAGATAAGCGCGCTGACAATGGCCACGATCATCGCCGCCAGCGCTGCGGGTCGGCGTCCGAGCACATCCGACACGCCACCGAACACCAGCAAGGCGCCGAGATTGCCGACAACATAGACCGCGTAGATCAGCGTCAAGGTGATCTGCGAAAAGCCGAATTGCTGCTTGTAGATGATATAGAGGGGCGTCAGCGCCGTGCTGCCGGCAAACAGCACCGCGATCATCGCCGCGACAGTCGGGATCGCGAGGACGTTGCCGGCCTCGTTCTGAGTTTGCGCCAAATCACGAAAGGCCATCGCCAACCTCGTCACCAGTTTCAGGGATCGCGAGGTTAACGCACCCTTACCGCCGGCGTTCCAGTGAACGGCCAGGCTCCTGACACCACGGTGGGCCTTGCCCGATCAGGCAAGCCGATGATCTCACAATTGCGGATCGGGGCCAGCGGCCCCGATCCATCACGGCATCCCTTGTGCCGTATCAAATGCAATCAGTCCTACTTGCAGGAAACCGGGCCTATTGTTGAGGAATTTTCCTCGCACTGTTTATCGGCGCCCCAACATCCGCTAACGATTTACTATCTTTCAGCAATTCATCGCGGACCGGGTTTTGATCATGGGCAAAGGCAGGGTCGAGGCATTCACCGACGGCGTGGTGGCGATCATCATCACCATCATGGTGCTGGACCTGAAGGTGCCGGAAGGCGAGGATTTTTCGGCGCTGCTGCCGCAGTGGCCGGTTTTTCTATGCTACGTGCTTTCCTTCATCAATGTCGGCATCTACTGGAACAATCTGCACAACATGTTCCACACCGTGCAACGTGTCGACGGCCACGTGCTGTGGGCGAACCTGCATCTGTTGTTCTGGCTATCCCTGATGCCAGTGACGACCGCCTTCATGGGCGAGAATCATTTCGCCACCGTTCCCGTCGCGGTCTACGGTTTCGACCTTGCAATGTGTGCGACCGCCTACAGCATCCTGGTCATTGCGCTGCATCGGCTGCATGGGCCGGATACCGCATTCGCCAAGGCCATCGGCCGCGACCGCAAGGGAAGGATTTCGCTCGCCGTCTACATAGCCGCCGTTGGGCTGACATTCCTCGACAGGTGGATCGGCGTCGCGCTCTATGTTGCCGTCGCCTTGGTCTGGCTGGTGCCGGACACGCGCTTTGCACGGGTCCTGGAGAAGTAATTCTATTTACGCATTGCCTTCAGCTTTTCCGCCACCGAAGCGGCAAGATCGGCATAGCGCTCTTCCAGCCGCTCCGCCGCCTTGATGATCGAGAAATCATGGCCGAACTTCTCCAGAGCCATGCGCAGTTTCTCGACGAATTCCGCTTGCTTTTCCAATTCGGAGAACAAGGTTTTCACCTGAGCTTCGCTGATGTCCGGGTTGGCCAGCATCTGCGGCACCTCGCGCCCCATCTGGTCGCCGGTGGCGGTCTGCTCCTTCAGAATTGCAACCCAATCCGTCAATCGGAAATCTCCCTTTTGGCGTCGCAGCATGCGCAGCCACGACCGGAGTGGTCAACCCGACAAGCCTGACGGAGGCTTGCACAAGCCCGTTCCGGCGCTAAGTTCGGCGCCATCGAAAAAGGAAGCCATCGCAGATGATCCCCGACGCCGAGATCCAGACCGCCCTGCCAGCGCTTGGCCAAGGCAATACCGCCGTCATCACCGGCGCCGCCAGCGGCATTGGCCTTGCGGCGGCCAAACGGCTGGCGCTGATGGGCATGAAGATCGTGCTCGCCGACATTGGCGGCCCGCGCCTCGACGATGCTTCTCGAGCCGTTTCCGCGATCGCCGGCGACGACGCCGTGCTTGCCGTTGCATCGGACGTTTCGAAGGCCGATGAGGTGGACCGCCTCACCGACCGGGCATTCGGCGCCTTCGGCGAGGTCTCGCTGCTGATGAACAATGCCGGCGTCGGCGACAACCCGGGAAAACCCTGGGAAAACCGCGACGGCTGGAAACGGCTGCTCGATATCAATTTCTGGGGCGTCGTGCATGGCGTAGAAGCCTTCACGCCGCGCATGCTGGCGTCAGCCAAGCCGGGCCTCATCGTCAACACCGGTTCAAAGCAAGGCATAACCACACCGCCCGGCAACCTCGCCTACAACGTTTCCAAGGCCGGCGTGAAGACCTTTACCGAGGGCCTGGCGCATGCGCTGCGCAAAGAGCCCGGCGCCCGCCTGTCGGCGCATCTGCTCATCCCCGGCTTCACCTATACCGGCCTGACCGAAGGCGCGACGGAAAAGCCCGCCAGCGCCTGGACCGGTGAGCAGGTCATTGATTTCATGCTGGAATCGCTGGTCAGGGGTGACTTCTACATCCTGTGTCCCGACAATGAGGTGGCGCGGCCACTGGACGAAAAGCGCATGGCCTGGGCGATCGGCGACATCATCGAAAACCGTCCTGCTCTGTCGCGCTGGCATCCCGACCACAAGGATGCATTCGCGGCGTTCATGAAAGACTGAGCCTCAAGCCGCGCTCTTTTTCGCGCCCCGCTTCTGGGCAACCGCCTTCTTGGCCGCCATGGTCGCGACTTTCTCGTCATGCCGCTTCGCCGCCCGCTCGCATTTGGCGCGGATCTCCTGGACCTCGGCTTCAGTCAGGTGCTCGATGCCGATGAAGGTGTTTTTGGCCGCGCCGACCCGTATCAGCTCGTCGAGCTTGGCCTGGATCGCCGCGCCGTCGCGATTCTGGGTGTTTTGAATGAGAAACACCATCAGGAAGGTGATGATGGTCGTGCCGGTGTTGATCACCAGTTGCCAGGTGTCCGAGAAGGCGAAGAGTGGCCCGCTTACTCCCCAGACGACGACGATCAGGCAGCAGACTGCGAATGTCGGCGACAGGCCAGCAAGGTGAGCTACCCGGTTGGCGATTTTGGTGAAAAGCTTCTCGATCATGGGCTCCCTCAAAACAGCGCCGCGCCGTTCGGTACGCCGGAAGAAACAACCGGCAGCCATTCGGGTTCCCGCGCGCAAAAAATACAACCGATGCAATTAAATGCACGCGGCGCGCGCATTCGGCACAAAACACACCTTATCGGTTCAATGTCATGGTAGCCGCGCAGGCAAGAGCCTGTTCCTTCCGCTTCACGGCGGTTTACCTCCAGCCCCTTCCGCCGCGCCACCCCCGCCTGGCGGAAGGGGTTTCATTTCGGAGAGCGCGAAGAACAGTTCCCTGCGGAGCTCAAACGGCGTCGTTTTCCCAGCGGTCGAGGAAGGCCTCGATCGGCATTGCCTGCATGTCGGGAACCGCTTTGGCGAGTTTCTCGACCGGCCAGTCCCACCAGGCGAGAGCCTCGATCCGGGCCGCGACGGCCACGGGGAAGCGCGCCCTGATCGGCTTCGCCGGCACGCCGGCGACGATCGTGTAGGACGGCACGTCCCGCGTCACCACCGCATTGGCGCCAATGACCGCGCCGTTGCCGATGGTGATGCCAGGCAAGATGACCGCGCCGTGGCCGATCCAGACATCATGGCCGATGGTCACGGCCTTCGACCGCCGCCGCTCCCGGAACGCGGCATCGACGCCCAGCCAGCGGAAATATTCGTTCGGCCGATAGCTGACCTTGTGCTGGGTCAACCGCTCGATCGGATGCTCCAGCGCATTGATGCGGCTGTTGGCGGCGATGGAGCAGAATTTGCCGATCGTCGTATAGATCGCCTCGGCATGGCGTTCGAAATAGGAGAAATCGCCGACGATAACCTCGCGCAGCACGACGCGTTCGCCGATCGCGGCATAGCGGCCAAGCTTGCAGCCCTTCATCTCCGCGGTAGGATGGATACGCGGCTCGGGGTCTTTCGCAACGAGATCTTCGGAACGGTCCATGCCGGCGGCTTTACGTCAGAGCGATTGGTCCCGCAAGCGGGGCTCCCAGCGCGTAGGTGCACCTCAAGTTACAGAGCCCAGTCGATCGGCTGCGACGCTGACGCATTCGTCGCAAATAAAGGAGACCTTTTCAGCTACAAACCGCCTCTTTCCATCATTCTGGAACTTACATACCGAGCACGCGAAAATCATAGAGCTTTGTGTCCCAAATAGGCAAAGGGCGCCCTTGGATGCAGGGGCAATACATTTCTCGCATGTGTATCTGGCAAGACCGGCAACGAACTTTCTGGCGTCGCCGTATTTCGCACCGCAGAAGTCACATGCAATCGCCTGAGGAAGGTTCCGGGGCGGCGGGGAAATCATCAGGTCTCTCCTCAAGCATGTCGTAGAGCCAGCTTCTATCTTCAACTCAGTGGTGCCCCTAGCCGGGGCCAATCGTCTATCTATTTCGGCTTGGCATTGCTCCACACCACGTTCTGGCCGTAGAGCGGCACCGTCGTAACCGACATCTTGGCCGAGCCGTTCTGCACCTGGCGCGAGTGCGACAGATAAATCAGCGTCTCGCTCTTCTTGTCGTAGATGCGGTTCACCACCTGTTTCTTCCAGATCAGGCTGAGGCCTTGCTTGAACACCTCCTCGCCGCTCTCGCTCATGTCGATGTCGCCGATGGTGATCGGCCCGGTCTGACGGCACGAGATCGAGGAATCGCTGGGATCTTCGAACCAATTGCCCTTGTGCAGGCGGTCGATGATGCTTCGGTCGAAATAGGCGACATGGCAGGTCACACCATCCACCTTCGGGTCCTTGATCGCGTCGATGATGATGTCGTTGCCGACCCAGTCGACGCCGACCTTGCCGACTTCCTCGGCAACGGCGCTACCGGCGCCAAGCACGACAAATGCCGCCAACGCGCCGCCGATCAGTTTCCGCGCAGTCATTTCGAGCCCAATCAGTTCGAGCAAAGAAGCCTCCTCGGTTCGAGTTGCCGGTCTCAGGTGGGGCGAACTGTTCGGCTTTGCAAGCAGATGCGTCAACACCACAGCCGGTTGCGTCAACGCGGCATCTTTGCGTGTACCCTGTCGAACCGCTAAGACTGTGGCCGAACAAGAGGCGCACCGTTTTGGCCGGCGCGTCCCATGACATTACAGACGGACATTTCTGATGATGCGTTCTATCCTGGTCGGCATTCTCGTCCTGATGGCGGCCGGCATCGGCTGGCTGACCTTCGACTGGTATCGCGGCCACTATGGCGGCGAGCCTTTCGGCGCGGCGTTCACCCTGGTCGACCAGAAAGGCGCACCGATCACCGAGGCCGCTTTCCGGGGACAGCCCAGCGTCGTTTTCTTCGGCTTCACCCATTGCCCCGAAGTCTGCCCGACCACGCTGTTCGAACTCGCCGGTTGGCTGAAGACGCTCGGCGACAACGGCAAGAACCTGCACGCCTATTTCGTCTCGGTCGATCCGGAACGTGACACGCCGCAGGTGATGAACGCCTATGTCAGCAATTTCTCCGACCGCATCACCGGCATCACCGGCGACCCGGACAAGGTCCATGCCATGGCCAAGGCGTTCGGCATCTATTGGAAGAAAGTCGACACCGGCGACGGTGATTACACCATGGACCACACCGCCTCGGTGCTGCTGCTCAACGCCAAGGGCGACTTTGCCGGCACGATCGCCTATGGCGAGAGCGCCGACACCGCCGTCGAGAAGCTGAAGCGCCTCGCCGCGAACGGCTGACAAAATTCACATGACCCAGACGCGGCTCCACTTCACCACCGGAAAGATCGAGGCGGAGCGCATCTTCGCGGCGCTCGAAACGGCCTTCGAGGATGAAGGCCTGCCGATCGCCGTGCTGGAGGTCGACGAAGACGCCGACATCCACGAGGTCTCGCTCTACGCCGATGGCGACGTCGACGCCGTCGAGGCGCGGCTGAAGGACACTCTCGCCGGCCTGGCTTTGTCGAGACCGGTCGAGCGCGAGGCGCTGCCCGACATCGACTGGGTGGCACGTTCGCTGGAAGGCCTGAAGCCTGTGCGCGCCGGCCGTTTCTTCGTCCATGGCGCGCATGACAGCAGGAAGCGCCACAGCGGCGAACTGGCCATAGAGATCGAGGCGGGTCTTGCCTTCGGCACCGGCCATCACGGCACCACCGCCGGATGCCTCGAAATGCTGGAGAAAGTCGTGCGGCGCGAGCGTCCGCGCAACGCGCTCGACCTCGGCACCGGCAGCGCGGTGCTGGCGATCGCCGTCGCCAAGCTGGCGCATATTCCGGTTCTGGCCACCGACATCGATCCGGTGGCGGTCAAGGTCGCCGCCGCCAATGCGCGGCTGAACCACGTCAAAGGCCTGATCGAGACGGTGACAGCGCCGGGCTTTCATCACCCGATCTTCGCCAGGCGCTCACCCTTCGACCTCATCGTCGCCAACATATTGGCGCGGCCGCTGATGCGGCTGGCGCCGCAAATGGCGGGCCACATCACGCTTGGCGGTTCGATCGTGCTGTCTGGGATTCTCGATCGCCAGCGCGACGCGGTCATCTCGGCCTATGTCGGCCAGAATTTCCGCCACGTCAGTACCTTGCATCGCGAGGGCTGGGTGACGATCCACCTCAAACATTGACGTTGCGCGGCAGCGATATCTTGTTCCGACCTAAATCGGGCAAAGCGACGGAGTTGGACATGCGGTCACAGTCGACAGCTTCTCGCGCCTCACAAGTTTCGGCCGTTCATATGTCCTCTTCATGAAAACCCCCGTTGTCCCTCAAGTGACAAGTTTGCCTTGCGCCGGCAAAGACAGTCAACCGGCGACTAAATTAGGGTGAACTTAACCCACAGGTGTTGCCGATTGGCTATGGACATGAGCGCTTCTGACGTCGAGAAAATGACTTCTAGCACCAGCTTGGCACGGAATCCGACCTCGGTCAGATCGTCCGCTCGCCTCAGCCTTCCGGCATGGCTGGACCAAGCGCGATCGGTTGTCAGCCGGGCGACGCTGTAGCAGTTTGCGGCGGCTGGAAATCGATTCCGATTTGCAGCCCCATAGGTTACGGTCGCGCGAATACCAGGAGGCCCACCATGTTCCAGTCCTTCGATTCCGCGGGCGACCCGGCGGTCGGCAAGCCGCGCGTGGCGCTGCTGCGCCAATGGCTCGGCGACAATGGCCTCGATGGCTTCATCGTTCCGCGCGCCGACGAACACCAGGGCGAATATGTCGCCGATCGTTCGGCCCGGCTGAAATGGTTGACTGGCTTCAGCGGCTCGGCCGGCGTCGCCGTCGTGCTGCGCGACCGCGCCTTCGTCTTCGTCGACGGGCGCTACACGCTGCAGGTGCGGGGCGAAGTCGACCTCGGCATCTTCTCGATCGAGAGCCTGGTCGACAACCCGCCCGCTGTCTGGCTCAGGGATAACATCGGCAAAGGGGCGCGGCTGGGTTTCGATCCCTGGCTGCACACGATCGGCGAGGTCAAGGCGCTGCAGGCCTCCGCCGACAAGAACGGCGCGGTGCTCGTGCCGCTCGACAGGAACCCGATCGACATCATCTGGAAGGATCAGCCCGCCGCACCCGTGACCCCGGTCGAGCTGCATCCGATCGGCTTTGCCGGCGAGATCGCCAAGGACAAGCTGGCGCGGCTGGCAACGGCAATCGGCAAGGACAGCGCCACCCATGCCGTGCTGACCGACCCCTCCTCGATCGCCTGGGCCTTCAACATTCGTGGCGGCGACGTGCCGCACACGCCGCTGGCGCTCGGCTTCGCCATCCTCGCCGCCGACGGATCGCACCAGCTGTTCATGGATCGGCGCAAGTTCTCGCGTCAGGTCGCGGCCTACCTCACCCAGCTTGCCGATCCGCATGAGCCCGGCGAATTCGAAGCCGCGATCGTGGCGCTTGCGAAAAGCGGCGCGAAAATCGCGCTCGATCCGGTGCTGGCGGCCGACCGGCTGCGCATGCTGGTCGAGGACAATGGCGGCACGGTGATTGCCGCGCCCGATCCTGCCCGCATCCCGCGCGCCACCAAAAACCCTGCCGAGATCAACGGCTCGCGCGCCGCGCATCGCCGCGACGGCGCCGCGGTGGCCAAGCTGTTGTGCTGGCTCGACCGGCAGAAGCCGGGCTCACTCGACGAGATCGCGGTCGTCACCAGGCTGGAAGAGACGCGCCGGCAGACCGGCGAGGAAACCCAGATGCCGCTGCGCGACGTCTCCTTCGACACCATTTCCGGCGCCGGCCCGAACGGCGCCATCATGCATTACCGCGTCTCGCGCGCCACCAGCCGCAAGCTGCAGGCCGGCGAACTGTTCCTGCTCGATTCCGGCGCGCAATACCAGGACGGCACGACAGACATTACCCGCACCGTGCCGATCGGCCAGCCGACCGAAGAGATGCGCGAACGCTACACGCTGGTGCTGAAAGGCATGATCGGCATTTCGACGCTGCGCTTTCCTGCCGGCACACGCGGCTCGGAAATCGATGCGGTTGCCCGCATGGCGTTGTGGAAGCATGGCTGCGACTTCGCCCATGGCACAGGCCACGGCGTCGGCTCGTATCTGGCCGTGCATGAGGGTCCGCAGCGCATCGCCCGCACCGGCACCGAAAAGCTGCTCGAAGGCATGATGCTGTCGAACGAGCCCGGCTACTACAAGGAAGGCGCCTATGGCATCCGTATCGAGAACCTCATCCTGGTGACACCGGCCGAACAGATCGAGGGCGGCGACATCGCCATGCACGGGTTCGAGACGCTGACGCTCGCCCCGATCGACATCAGGCTGGTGCGCACCGATTTGCTGACTCGCGACGAACTGCACTGGCTCGACGCCTACCACGCCCGCGTGATGGCCGAGATCGGACCGATGCTCGACGGCGAAACGCTGGCCTGGCTGGAAAAGGCGACGGCACCGCTGCCGCACGACGCGAAGATTTGAATGCCAGGCTCGGAAGGTCAGCGCTGCCCCTCATCGCCCTGCCGGGCACTTCTCCCCGTCTAGTGACGGGGAGAAGGACGCTGTCACCGTCGGCTTCGCCAAACATCAATGCTGCAGAAAAGAGCGCCAAGGCTGACGCCAGCCCCTTCTCCCCGTCACTATACGGGGAGAAGATGCCGGCAGGCAGATGAGGGGCAGCGCCGACGATTCAAACCGATCGCGCCTACCCCACGAACTGCCGCGCCAGGATCAGAACCGCAGCGCCTGCCAGAAACATCGCCATCAGCCCGCCGCGCAGCGAAACCGCGGCCGTGACCACCAGAGCCACCCACTCCTCCGGTCCTGCATTCAGCAGTTCCGGCGCCACCAGCGTCGTCAGCACCGCAGCCGGCACGGCATTGAGGCCGGCTTCCACGCGCGGATGGATGTTCTCGAAGCGGGAGATGACCAGATGCCCGCCGATGCGCGTGAGATAGGTGGCGATCGCGCCGGCGATGATGATCCAGAATGTGGTGCTCATGGCCTTGTCTCCACGCCGCTGTGGTGCGGCGGCAGGATGACGGCGAGCAGCACGCCGGCAACGGCGCCGATCGACACGTGCCAGGGCGAGCCCACCGTCTTGTAGGCGACGATCGAGGCGCAGGCACTGGCGACGACCACCGGCAGCCACAGCGGCCGCTTGCGGAACCCCATCACGAGGCCGAGGAAATAGATCGGCAGCAGGAAATCGATGCCCAGCGCATGGGTGTCGGGGATGAGCTTGCCGAACAGCGCGCCGAGCCCGCTTTCAACGATCCAGAACAGATAGACCGGCAGGCCAAGCCCCAGATACCAGGCGAAGCCCACGGTCTGACCGGATTGCGCCCGTGCCTCGGCGACCGCGAATTGCGGATCGGTGAGGATGAAATAGCCGAGTGCCTGCTGAATGACGGGCCAGTGCGCGATGCGCCGGCCGATGCCGGCGGAATAGAGCACATGGCGGAAATTGACGGCGAAGATCGACAACACGACCAACCACGGCGCGACATGCTGGCCGAACAGCTGGATGCCGACCATCTGGCTGGCGCCACCATAGACCAGCGCGCTCATCAGGAAGGCTTCGAGGACCGAGAAGCCTTTGTCGACGGCGAGCGCGCCGAACAGCACCGCGAACGGCGCCGATGCCACCACGACCGGCATGGAGAGCCGCACGCCCTGCCAGAAGTCGCTTTTGCCGCCGCTCTCTGAAATCACGTCCGTCGCCATCGGCCACTCCTGATGCATGTCGCCCAAAACTGAGTAGCGGTTTTGGGACAACGACATGCACGACAACAAAGGGAGTGGCGGTATTTAGGTGGCATGGTTTGCCGTGTCACACGAATTCGGTTGAGCCAAACGATCAGCGGAAATGATCGTCGCGACGCTTGCGTGGAAGCTCATTGTTTCTCGGTCTTGCCCTCGATCGCCCTGCCCCAATCGAGCAGCGGCTTGGCGCGCATGGTGAAATCGACAAGTTCCTCGACCAGTTCTGGCCCGTGGATACCAGCCGGATCGATCGCGTGGCGGACGGCGAAATGCCGGTTGCGGATGGCGGCGACGAGGTCCTTGTCGGCGACCTCTTCGAAGCCGCGCGGCGTTCGTTTCATGCCGCCTTCGGCATCGAGTTCGAGGCCATTCTTCCTCAGCGCCGCCACCACGGCGCGAAACGCTTCGGGATGGCTCGTGATGGCCTTGCGCATGGCCGTCAGCAGTTCCGGCGCCGGCTGCCACCAGGCGACGCCGGCAAAGCAGCGCTCGAGCCCGATATGGACGAAGAACACACCCTGCTCCATCTTGGTGCCGTCCGGCGACAGGATAGCCGACAGATGCCGGTTGTAGGGTCGCTTGTCCTTGGCGAAGCGCACATCGCGGTTGATGCGGAACAGCGACTTCTTGCGATCGCCGCGCAGGCCGAGGCCCGCCTCGGTAAAACGATGCGTCAGCGTCTCGACGAGATCGCCCAGTGGGTCGCGCAATTCCTTTTCGAACAAGTCGCGATTCTCCAGGAACCACTCGCGGCTCTGGTGGAAATCCAATGCCTTCAGGAACGGAATGGCCTTGGGGCCGAACCCTTTGAACGCTTCGCCCGTCACGACTTGCCGACCCGCTGCAGCCAGCTGTCCTCGTCGATGACTTCGACGCCCAGTTCACTGGCAAGCTTGAGCTTGGAGCCCGCACCCGGCCCCGCAACCACCAGATCGGTCTTGGCCGAAACCGAGCCGGCCACCTTGGCGCCGAGACGCTCGGCCATTGCCTTGGCTTCGGAGCGTGTCATCTTTTCCAGCGAACCGGTAAAGACGATCGTCTTGCCGGCGACCTTGCTGTCGGCCGAGACGGTGACGATGTACGGCTTCGGCTTGACCTGCTCCAGCAGCTTGTCGAGCACGTCGTCATTGCGCTCATTGCCGAAGAAATCGCGAAGCGCATCGATCACCGTATCGCCAATGCCGTTGATCGATGGGAAGACGGCATGCGGATCCTCCGCCGCCGCCGTCTCCTTGCCGACGCGGATAAGCTCCTCGATGGTGGAGAACGTGCGGGCCAACACGGCGGCCGTCGTCTCGCCGATATGGCGGATGCCGAGCGCGAAGATGAAGCGGTCGAGTTCCGGCTCGCGGCGTGAATCGATGGCCGAAAACAGCTTGTCGAGGCCTTCATAATTGCGGTCCTCGACGCTGCGCACATTCTTGCGGGCCTTGCCGGACGCCGCCTCGCGCTGCCTGGCCTGCTCCTCGCGCCGCTCGGCCAGCGCCCTGGTCACGGCGGGGCGGCGCTCCCTGAGCGTGAAGATGTCGGCGGCTGTCTTGATCAGCCCGGCATTGAAAAAAGTATCGATGTTTTCCGCGCCGAGGCCTTCGATGTCCAGGGCGCCACGCGACACGAAGTGGCGCAGCCCTTCCACGGCCTGCGCCGGGCAGATCAGCTCGCCGGTACAACGGCGGCGCGAATCCTCCTTGCCGGTCTTCTCGTTGATCTCGCGCGTCGCCGGCGAGCCGCAGATCGGGCAGGTGTGCGGGAATTCGTACGGCACGGCATCGGGCGGACGCTTGTCGATGACGACGCTGACAATCTGCGGGATGACATCCCCTGCCCGCTGGATCACGACCGTGTCGCCGATGCGCACGTCGATGCCGTCACGGATCGGCTGGCCGGTGCTGTCCAGTCCCTTGATATAGTCCTCATTGTGCAGCGTGACGTTTTCCACCACGACGCCGCCGACCGTCACCGGCGCAAGCCGCGCGACCGGCGCCAGCGTGCCGGTCCGGCCGACCTGGATGTCGATCCTCTGCACGGTCGTCATCGCCTGTTCGGCCGGGAATTTATGCGCGACGGCCCAGCGCGGCTCACCGGTGACGAAACCCCAGCGACGCTGCAGCTCCAGTTGATCGACCTTGTAGACGACGCCGTCTATGTCATAGCCGAGCGACGAGCGCTGCTCCTCGATCCGGTGATAATGCGCGACCAGTTCCTCGACCGACTTCGCCCGCACCATCAGCGGACTGATCTTGAAACCCCAATCGGCGAATTTCTGCACCGATTCGTACTGCGTTGGTGCCGGATCGGCCGTCGTATAACCCCAGGCATAGGCAAAGAATTTGAGATTGCGGCTGGCGGTGACGGACGGATCCTTCTGGCGCAGCGACCCGGCCGCCGTATTGCGCGGATTGACATAATCCTGGCCGCCGACAGCCGCCGAGCGCGCCTTGAGTGCCTCGAATTCCGCATAGGTCATGTAGACCTCGCCGCGAATCTCGATGGTTTCAGGCCAGCCTGATCCCTTGAGCTTCGCGGGAATGTCGGCGATTGTCCTCAAATTGGCCGTGATGTCCTCGCCGACAGCGCCGTCGCCGCGCGTCGCACCTTGCACGAACACGCCCTTTTCGTAACGCAGCGAAGCCGACAGGCCATCGATCTTCGGCTCGGCGGTGAAAGCGATGTCGAGGTCCTTGTCGCGGTCGAAGAAGCGCCGGCCACGCTCGATGAAATCGGTAACGTCAGCGTCGGTATAGGCCTTGGCGAGGCTGAGCATCGGCACGGCATGGCGCACCTTGGTGAAACCTTCCGCCGGTGCGGCACCCACCCTGAGCGAGGGCGAATCCTCGCGCACCAGGCCGGGAAAGCGCTCCTCGATGGCGAGGTTGCGCCGCCGCAACGCGTCATACTCCGCGTCCGTGATCGTGGGCGCGTCCTCGGCATGGTAGCGCCGGTCATGATCGGCGATCTCCCCGGCAAGGCGCTGGAGTTCGGCTTCAGCCTCGCTTTCGCTGAGCGAATCGACAGGTTTTTCGGCCATGCTTTTTGTCCCTGAACGGTGGCGCGTCACCATAGAGCATGATCCCGAAAAGTGGGAACCGGTTTTCGGAAAAGATCATTCCTGAACAGCAGGATGGAGCCATATCCTGACTCGCCCCATGACGCCCGATAGTCTCATGCCGCGTTTGTATTCTCGCGCAGCAGCCGCTCGGCGGCCGCGCGCGCCTCGTCGGTGATCGTCGCGCCGGCCAGCATGCGGGCGATCTCCTCTTGCCGCGCCGTCCTGTCCATCTCGGCAATGCCGGTCGCGACACGGTCGGTGCTGCCCGATTTGGAGATCAGGAAATGTGTCGCCGCGCGCGCCGCCACTTGCGGCGCGTGGGTGACCGAAAGCACCTGGACGCGCTTCGACAGCCGCGCCAGCCGCTGGCCGATGGCGTCGGCCACCGCACCGCCCACACCGGTGTCGATTTCGTCGAAAACCAGTGTCGGCGCCGAACCACGATCGGCAAGCGCCACTTTCAGCGCCAGCAGGAAGCGTGACAGCTCGCCGCCGGACGCGACCTTCATCATCGGGCCGGGCCGCGTGCCAGGATTGGTGCGCACCCAGAACTCGATCTGGTCGATGCCCTCTTCCATGCGGGCCTCGGCCTCGCTCTTCATCTCGACGATGAAGGCCGCGCGTTCGAGCTTCAGCGCCGGCAATTCCGCCATCACCGCCTTGGTCAGACCGACCGCCGCGCCATGGCGAAGCGAGGACAACTGTGCGGCGGCGATGTCATAGGTTTCGCGCGCGGCGGCCGCCTGCTTTTCCAGTCCATGCAGGCGCTCCTCGCCCGCATCGAGATCGGCGAGATCGGCAACCATCGTGTCGCGCAGCTGCGCCAGATCGTCGACGGCGACGCTGTGCTTGCGCGAGGCCGCGCGCAGCGAAAACAGCCGTTCCTCGGCTTTTTCCAGCCGTTGCGGGTCATATTCGGTGGCACGCAATGCGGCCTCGACGCCGGACTGCGCCGCGTCGAGCGACAGCATCGCTTCATCCAGCGACTTGACCACGTCCTCGAGCAGGCCGGGCGCCTCCGTTGCCTTGCGCTGCAGCCGCCTCAGCAAACTTGCCAGTTGCGGCAAGGGCGACGACGGGCCCGACAGCACATCCTGCGCATCATGGATTTCGGAAGCGATCTTCTCGGCGCGCATCATGTGGGCGCGCAGCTCGGCAAGTTCGGTTTCCTCGCCGGGCTGCGGGTCGAGCTTGGTCAGTTCGGCAACCGCGGCGCGCAGATAGTCGGCCTCGCGTGCGGCGGCGGCCACCTTGGCGCGATGGCGCGTCAGCTCCTGCTCGCAGGCGCGCCAGTGCCGCCATGCCTCGCCGGTCGAGCGGACGGCGCCCAGATGGCCGCCGAAAGCATCGAGCACGTCGCGGTGCGCGCCGGGATCGACCAAAGCGCGTTCATCATGCTGGCCATGGATCTCGACCAGCGCGCGGCCGACATCGCGCATCAGCGTCACGGAGGACGGCTGGTCGTTGACGAACACACGGGTGCGGCCGTCCGCTGTCTGCACGCGGCGCAGGATGATGTCTCCATCGTCCTCGATGGCATTTTCGGCAAGCAGCGCGCGCACCGGATGGTTGCGCGGAACATCGAACACGGCGATGACCTGGCCCTGCGATGCGCCATGGCGCACCAGCGAGGCATCGCCGCGCGCGCCGAGCGCCAGCGACAGGGCATCGAGCAGAATGGATTTTCCGGCGCCGGTTTCGCCGGTCAGCACGGAAAGACCCGGCTGGAAGTCGATGTCCAGCTTTTCGATCAGGACGATATCTCGGATCGACAGTCTGGAAAGCATGAGAAACCGGACCTATTGCATGCCGCCCGAAAGTGGACCCGGTCTCGGGATAACGACAGGCACGAGAACAAAGAGATTAAAGGCGGCGCCGACAGGTGGAGTCGCAGCGCCGCACTATCTTTTTGTTTGGGCTTCGGATCAATCCGAAAAAGCGCGCTGCGCTCGGAGCTCTGCGGTCACGCGCCGGTGATCAGCTTCCCGGCCTTGGATATCCACGATCCGGCATTTTCGCGCGGCGCCAGCCCGTTGCTCTGCAGCAGCTTGTAGGAATCCTTGTACCACGAGCTGTCGGGATAGTTGGTACCGAGCACCGCGGCGGCCGTCTGGGCCTCCGAGGTCAAGCCCAACGCGTAATAGCTTTCGGTGAGGCGGGCGAGCGCTTCCTCGACATGGCGCGTGTTGGAATAGTTTTCGACCACGGTGCGGAAGCGCTTGACGGCGGCGATGTATTCGCGGCGCTCCAGATAATAGCGGCCGATCTGCATCTCCTTGCCGGCGAGCTGGTCGTTGGCGAAGCGGATCTTTTCCTTGGCGTCGTCGACATATTCCGACGTCGGCCAGCGCGTCACCAGGTCCTGCATCGTCTGCAGGGTCTGGCGTGCTTCCTTCTGGTCCTGCGTCACGTCCTTGATCTGGCGATAGTAGCTGAGACCAATGATGTACTGGGCATAGGGCGCGTCATCCGTGGACGGATAAAGCGCCAGGTACCGCTTTGCCGACTGGATCGCGTCGTCGTAACTGCCCTTCCGATAGTCGGCGAACGCACCCATCACCATCGATTTGCGGGCCCATTCCGAATAGGGATGCTGGCGGTCGACGGCGTCGAACTTCTTGCTCGCCTCGTCCAGGCGTCCCGCATTCATGTTGGCGAGACCCTGATTGTAGAGCACGTCGGCCGGCTCGGTCTGGTCGACATAGGTCGACAGGTCGATATCTTTCTCCGACGACATGCAGGCCGACAGAAAGAGCGATGGAACAACCACCGAAAGCGCCAGGAAAACGGACCGCTGCGGCGCTTTCGATTGACCGACTCGCTTGAAGAACATGATTGGATTGCGCCCTTTCGGCGTTATTTCAATGCCTCTTGCATGCTGTTGTCCCAAAACTGGTCCCCACTTTTGAGCGACATGCACTAATCGACGGCAGCAGCCATAAACCATAACCGCCTTGCCCGGCAACGCTATGTCCAGCCAATCGCACATTTTTGTGGCGGCGGACCGCAGCGTATCAATCTATGCAATTTCGCTGATGGATGATGCATTCATGCAACACCCACGCCGCCATGGAATCCGAAAAAGATAAAGGAAATCAGATCATCCAGGGCGCATAGAGCGGCGCGTTGACGGCGTTCATTTCGGCGCCCCGGCCACGCTCGCGGCGTGTCGTCTCGACGATCTCGAAGGCCGTGCGATCCGACAGCAGGCGCCGCAGCGCAGCGGCGTTCAGCCTGTGGCCGCCGCGATAGGAGCGAAAACAGCCGATGAAGCGCGCGCCGGCCAGCGCCAGGTCGCCCATGGCGTCGAGCGTCTTGTGGCGCACGAATTCGTTGGGATAGCGCAAGCCGCCCATATTGATGACGCGGTTGTCGTCACCGATCACCAGGGAATTTTCCAGCGAGGATCCCAGCGCATAGCCGGCGGCCCACAGCCGTTCCACGTCCTTCATGAAGCCGAACGTGCGGGCGCGGGCGATGTCGCGGCGGAAAATATCGGCATTGATGTCCGATGCGAAGAGCTGACGACCGATAGCCGGGCTTTCGAAATCGATCTCGACCTCGAAACGGGTCCCTTCATAGGGCCTGAACTCGGCCCAGGAAGCCCCGTTCTCGATACGGACCGGCTTGACCACCCTGATATAGCGGCGCTTGACGGCCAACACCTCGATGCCGGCCTGGTCGATGGCTTCGACGAATGCCATGGCGCTGCCGTCGAGGATTGGGACCTCGTGGCCGTCGATCTCGATGATGACATTGTCGATGCCGAGCCCGAACAGGGCGGCCATGATGTGCTCGACTGTCGCGATGTGCTCGCCCGAGGGATCGCCGAGCATGGTGCAAAGGTCGGTGGCGCCGATCTCGGAAAACAGGGCGCGGAATTCGCGGCCCTGCCCGTCTCCATTGAGGAGCTGGAACACGATGCCGGTATCGGCATCCGCGGGCAGGAAACTGATGGAAACTTCTTTGCCGCTGTGAACGCCGGTGCCTGTAAGCGACGCGCGCGTTTTCACTGTCGTCTGGTAGTCGTGCAAGACAATCCCCATGAGCCCGTAATGCCTAGGTCCGCTTCTCCAGCCCGAGGGCGCGGCTCTTGTTAAATCGGCAAGCAGGGCTACTCCCCCGAAATCCTGGCAAACCGACTATGGTAGGCAGCGAAGATAATGTTCCGGCAAGGAGACTCCAAATCACGGTTTCTTACTCTTTGTAACCGCGAACTGGAACATGTACGGCATCATAACCGATTGATTACGCAGCATTTTAAACGTTAACAGGCAAGCAATTCCTTGCTTGCCTGTTAACAACTGTTACAGTCCGTTAACCGCTCAGTTGGCCTGGCGGCGCAGGAACGCCGGAATCTCCAGCTGATCGTCGTCCTGAGTCGCCCTGGTCTGCGGCGTCAGGCGGCCCTGATCGTCCAGCTGGCCGCGGCGCGGCGCGTATAGCTGGGCATCCTGGCTGGCGAGGCGGCGCACTTCCGGTGCGGCCTGGCGCAGCTTGGGCTCGCGCGGCTGTGCCGGCTGCAGCCGTGCAGGTTCTTCTTCACGACGGGTCAGGCCATTGGTCAGGCGCTTCAGGAGGCCCATCGGCCCGCTGTTCTCGTGGTCTGCCGGACGGCTCTTTGCATCCACCTCCGCCTTCACGACCGGCGGAAAGTCCTCGACGCGCGGCATGCGCTGCGGCGCCATCGCCACCGGCTGCTGAACCTCGCGCAGGATTTCGCGCGGCTGCGGGGCCGGCTGCATCATCTGCTGGACGACCGGCTGCACCATCGGCTGCGGCTGCGCGGGCGGCGCCTGGAAGATCTTGCTCTGCGGGCGGAAATCGTCCGCATGGGCGACCGGAGTCGGACGGGCCTGCGCCATGGCCGCGGCATTCGCTTCGGCCAACTGGATGGCTTCGGCAACCGGATCGGCGGCGCGTGGCTCATACACCGTGTGCTGGACCGGCGCCGGGCGGCTTTCCACCGCGGCGACGGCCGGCCGGGCAGCCGGCTTCGGCGGAGCGGCACGGATCGAGATCGGCGCGGCGGCGATTTCAGCGGCCGACTTGTCGATGCCGGTGGCGACCACCGAGACGCGGATGACGCCTTCGAGTTCCTCGTCGAAAGTGGCGCCCAGGATGATGTTGGCGTCCTGGTCGACTTCCTCGCGGATGCGGGTCGCCGCTTCGTCGACTTCGAACAGGGTCAGGTCGCGGCCGCCGGTGATCGAGATCAGCAGGCCCTTGGCGCCCTTCATCGAGGTTTCGTCGAGCAGCGGATTGGCGATCGCGGCTTCCGCGGCGGCCATCGCACGACCTTCGCCCGAAGCCTCGCCCGTGCCCATCATCGCCTTGCCCATCTCGCGCATCACCGAACGCACGTCGGCGAAGTCGAGGTTGATCAGACCTTCCTTGACCATCAGGTCGGTGATGCAGGCGACACCGGAGTAGAGCACCTGGTCGGCCATCGCGAAGGCGTCGGCGAAGGTGGTCTTGTCATTGGCCAGCCGGAACAGGTTCTGGTTCGGGATGACGATCAAGGTGTCGACGCATTTCTGCAGTTCCTCGATGCCGAAGTCGGCCGTCTTCATGCGGCGCTGGCCTTCGAAGTGGAACGGCTTGGTGACGACGCCGACGGTAAGAATGCCTTTCTCACGGGCTGCGCGTGCAACAACCGGAGCAGCACCCGTGCCGGTGCCGCCGCCCATGCCGGCGGTGACGAAGCACATATGGGTGTTGGTGAGATGGTCGATGATCTCGTCGATGCACTCTTCCGCCGCCGCGCGGCCGACTTCCGGCTGCGAGCCGGCACCGAGCCCCTCGGTGACATGCGCGCCGAGCTGGATCAGCCGGTCGGCCTTCGACATGGTCAGCGCTTGCGCATCGGTGTTGGCGACAACGAACTCGACACCGCGCAGACCGGCGGTGATCATGTTGTTGACGGCATTGCCGCCGCCGCCACCGACACCGAACACGGTGATGCGCGGCTTAAGCTCGGTGATGTCCGGCTTCTGCAGATTGATGGTCATTGTCTCCGTCCTTTGCCTTTCACGCCGCTTCGCCGCCGCGGCCGCCTATGGGGCTGTCCCCGTCAATTAGAAACTGTCTCTCAACCACTGACTCATGCGATGCAGTTTTCCGCCCGTTCCGGTCATCCTGAGACCGGAAATGCCTTTCGCCGGATGGCTCTCGAAGCTCGCCATCTGCGGATAGATCAGAAGCCCGACCGCAGCCGAGAAAGCCGGCCCTTTCGCCGCTTCGGGCAGGCCCGCCACGCCGAGCGGGCGGCCGATGCGCACATTGCGCCCCAGGATGCGGCGTGCCGCCTCGGGCAGGCCGGCCAGTTGGCTGGCGCCGCCGGTGAGCACGACGCGCTTGCCGACCGCATTGCCGTAACCGGATTTGTTGAGCCGGTCGCGCAGGAGTTCGAGCGTCTCGTCGATGCGTGCGCGCACGATGCGCGTCATCACCGAACGCGGAATCTGCAGCGGCACGTCGCCATCGTCGCCGATCGGCTGGATCGAGATCAGGTCACGATCGTCGGCGCTGCCCGGCAGCGCCGAGCCGTGCATCACCTTCAGCCGCTCGGCCGCATCGAGCGAGGTCGAAAGCCCCTTGGCCATGTCGAGCGTCACATGGTTGCCACCGATGGCGATGGCATCGCCATGAACGAACTTGCCTTCCGAAAACACCGAGATCGTCGTCGTACCGCCGCCCATGTCGATGCAGGCGGCTCCGAGCTCCAGCTCGTCGTCGACGAGTGCCGCCAGCCCGCTGGCATAGGGCGTCGCCACCATGCGTTCGACCGACAGGTGCGAACGGTTGATGGAGAGCTCCAAATTGCGCATCGGCGCCGCGTCACCCGTCAGCACATGCATGTCGACGCCAAGCGCATCGCCCACCATGCCGCGCGGATCGCGCACGCCGCGCTCGGCGTCCAGCGAGAAGCCGACTGGCAGTGAATGGATCACCTCGCGTTCGGACTTGAGCGCCTGCTTGGCGCCGGCGCCGAGCACGCGCTTGATGTCGGCCTCGTCGGCCTCGTGGCCGCCAAGGTTGATGGTGGCCGAAAAGGCTTCACTCTTCAGCCGTCCGGCGGTCATGTTGACGATCAGCGAATCGACCGTCAGCCCAGCCATGCGCTCGGCGGCATCGACGGAGAGGCGGATGGCATGCTCGGCGCGATCGAGATCGACGACGACGCCCGACTTCACGCCTTGCGATTTCTGGTGTCCGATGCCGATCACCTGGACCCGGTGCGAGCGACCGCGCAAAAGCTTGCCTTCATCGTTCGGCTTGAGCTTGGCCACCATGCAGCAGACCTTGTTCGAGCCGACATCCAGCACCGTCAGGGTGCCCGACCGGCGCGACGAGGCATCGCCAGAACCGCCAAGCCAGCTCATATCTTCGTCTCCGGCTTGCGCTTGAGGGCCTTTGGTTTCTCGTTGAGCGCGGCCTCGCGCTGCGTTGCCGCCTGCGGCGTCAGCTCCACGACCAGCCGGTCCGTCAGGCGCATGTCGACGGCGGCGATGTCGCGCGACAACAGCCCCTTGTCATGGTCCAGCTTGACGAGTTCGGCGAGCGCCTTGTCCTCGTCATCCTCGGGCAGCTTGATGGTGATGCCGTTGTCCAGCTTCAGGTCCCAGCGCCGCTCGCCGACACGGACATAGCCTTTGATGCGGCTGGCCAGGTCGGGATATTGTTCGACCCTGGCCAGGAAATCGGGCGCCTTCGCGGGCGCGCCGGCGCCGATCAACAGGGGCAGGAGCACCTGCTTGCCGCCCGAGAATGGCGCGATGACAGCGCCATTCTTTTCGATGACCGAGAGATCATTGCCCTGCTGCCAAAGCGCGAAGGCCGCACGCTCCTCGACACGCACCTCCAGCGTGTGCGGATAGACCTTGCGCACCGCGGCGACCTGGATCCACGGCAGGGTCGCGATGCGTTCGCGCGCGGCCTCGGCATCGAAACCAATCAGCGACGTCCAGCCATCGAGTTCGAGCCTGTCGAGAATGTCGATCTCCGAAGTCTGACGGTTGCCGACCACCTTGACCTGATCGACGGCAAAGCCGGTGCGGGCGGTGATGCTTTGAATGATGCCGTCGGCATGACCGCCAAGGTAGGCGCCATAGGCCCCGCTCGAGGCCAGGAGCACCGACGACATGATCGCGGCGGAGAAGCGCGGCGCCTGGAATTCACCATCGGCCAGGCGCGTCAGGATACGCACCGGGCGGCGAAGCACGCGTGGCAGGACGAAATGGTCTAACGACAATGGCAGGCCGAACAGCGACGGCCCGGCCGCGCCCCTCACCTTGCCCTGTCCCCATTTCAACGCAGACACGAAGCGTCCTCCACCATCCAACTCAACAATTCACCAAACGAATGCCCGGCATGGGCGGCAATTTCAGGCACCAGAGACGTCGGCGTCATGCCCGGCTGAGTGTTGACCTCGAGCCATACAACCTCGCCATTTTCGGAGTGACGATCGTCATAACGGAAGTCCGACCGGGAAACGCCCCGACAGCCGACAGCTTGGTGAGCCTTGAGCGCCAGTGTCTGTATTTTTTGGTAAATATTCGGTGAAACTTTTGCGGGGCATTCGTGTTTTGATCCGCCCGCGACATATTTTGAATCGTAGTCGTAGAAGGAATGGCCCGTCGGGATGATCTCGCAGACGCCAAGCGCCACGTCGCCCATGACGGCGCAGGTCAGCTCGCGCCCATGGATGTAGCGCTCGACCATGACGATATCGCCATATTTCCACTCGGATGACCCGATCACCTGCGGTGGATGCGACTGCCCCTCCGACACGATGACGACGCCAAAGCTCGATCCTTCGCTGACCGGCTTGACCACATAGGGCGGCTTCATCGGGTGCTTGTTCTGGATGGAGAAGCGATTGGTGACCTTCGATTCGGCAACGGGAACGCCGACCGGTTTGACGATCCTCTTCGCCTGCTCCTTGTTCATGGCGAGCGCCGAGGCGAGCACGCCGGAATGGGTGTAGCGAATGCCGAGATATTCGAGGATGCCCTGAATGGTACCGTCCTCGCCAAAGGGTCCATGCAGCGCATTGAAGGCGACGTCGGGCTTAAGCTCGGCAAGCACCGAGCCGACATCGCGCCCGACATCGACGCGGCTGACCTGGTAGCCTTCCTGTTCCAGCGCATCGGCACAGGCCTTTCCGGAAGACAAAGACACGGGCCGCTCGGACGAGAAACCTCCCAGCAATACGGCCACATGCTTGCTCTTCATTCCCCGTCATCCCCTCTCACGGCGGACCAAAATCCAAGATTTCCGCAACATTGAGTCCGAGTCTCCCGGCAGGTTGCCCCCCAGACGGAAAACGCGGGTAACGCGTCGAACGACTCAAATCAGGAAACGCTTTAGGGCAGAGAATCAGAGAGTTGATTCACTGGCAAGTACTTATGATTCCGAGAGATTCACTTTCTGAGAAAATGGATGCGAAAACCGAGTCGCCGAGTCCCCGGAGCAACGGTTTCACGGCATTTCGATCCCGTTGAAGTTCACGCATCACGTGAACTTCAAGATGCGCTAAAGAAGCTGACCAAGGAACTCCTGCACGGCATGTCCGGAGCGGAAATTGCCGATGCGCTTGATCTCCCACTGCAAGCGGATGCCGGAATGCTCGAGCACCCGCGCGCGTACCGTCTCGCCGAGATATTCGAGGTCGTAGCCGGTCGCGGTTCCGGTGTTGATCATGAAGTTGCAATGCATCGGCGACATCTGCGCGCCGCCGATCATCAGGCCGCGGCAACCCGCCTTGTCGATTTCCTTCCAGGCCGAGGTGCCTTCGGGATTCTTGAAAGTCGAGCCGCCTGTCTTCTCGCGGATCGGCTGCACGGTTTCGCGGTGGTTCTGCACCGCGTCCATCGCCGTCTTGATCGCCGCTTTGTCCTCGGCAAAGCCTTCGAACACAGCCGAGGTGAAGATCAGCCCGGACGGTGCCGCCGAATGGCGGTAGGCATAGCCCATTTCGGCATTGCTCAACGTCTGGGCATTGCCCGCGCGGTCGAGCGCCCGCACCTCGACGACGCGCTCGCGCGTCTCGACGCCATTGGCGCCGGCGTTCATCCTGAGCGCGCCGCCGACGGCGCCTGGAATGCCGTGGTAGAAATGGAAGCCGCCAATGCCGGCCTCCAGCGCCACCGCCGCCACACGCTTGTCGGGCGTGGCGGCACCGGCCTTGATCCTGATCGGGGAAATGACTTCGGCCTCGCCAAAGCCCTTGGCGGAAAGCCTGACGACGAAACCCGGAATGCCGCCGTCGCGGACCAGAAGGTTCGAGCCGACGCCGACAATCGTCAGGGGGATCTCTTCGGGAACCGCCTTGAGGAACGCGGCAAGGTCCTCGTCGTCGGCCGGCTGGAACAGCGCCTCGGCAAGGCCGCCTGCCCGGAACCAGGTGATCTTGTCCATCTCGGCATTAGGCGTGATGCGGCCGCGCAGGCCGGCCAGCCGGTCGCCAAGTCTGTCGATCAGGGCCTGGCCGTTCATCATGAGGCGGCGAGCTCCTTCGGCAGCGCATAGGCCCATTGGGTGATATTGCCGGCGCCCAGGAAGACGACGAAGTCGCCGGGCTTGGCGATGTCGCGGATGACAGGCGCGATATCGGCCGGCCCCTCGATATAGCGGGCATCGCGATGGCCGCCGGCGCGGATGCGCGACACCAGCGCATCCGAGGTCACGCCGTCGATCGGCTCTTCGCCGGCGGCGTAGACCGGGGCGACCATCACCGTGTCGGCATCGTTGAAACAGGTGGAGAACTCGTTGAACAGATCATGCAGCCTGGTGAAGCGGTGCGGCTGGGCAATGGCGATGACGCGCCCATTGGTGGCGCTGCGCGCCGCCTTCAGCACCGCCGAGATCTCGACCGGGTGGTGGCCGTAGTCGTCGAACACGTCGACGCCGTTCCAGGAACCGGTGTGGGTGAAGCGGCGTTTGACGCCGGCGAAGGACGACAGGCCCTTCTTGATCGCCTCGGCCGATAGGCCGAGTTCGTGCGCGACCGCGATCGCGGCCGTCGCGTTGGACACATTGTGGTGGCCAGGCATCGGCAGGCGCAGGCCCGCTATCGTCGTCTGGCCGCGCCCCTTGCGGTCGCGGATCATCACATCGAACTCCGAGGTCGCACCCGCCATGCGATGGTTGGTGAACCGCACATCGGCCTGTGCGTTCTCGCCATAGGTGATGACGCGCCGATCTTCGATGCGCCCGACCAGCGCCTGCACTTCCGGGTGATCCGTGCACATCACGCCGAAGCCATAGAAAGGCACGTTCTCGACGAACTGGCGGAACGCCTCACGCACATTGTCGAAGTTGCCATAATGATCGAGATGCTCGGGATCGATGTTGGTGACGACGGCGATCTCTGCCGGCAACTTGAGGAAGGTGCCATCGCTTTCGTCGGCTTCGACCACCATCCACTCGCCGTCGCCCATGCGCGCATTGGTGCCATAGGCATTGATGATGCCGCCATTGATGACGGTCGGGTCGAGCCCACCGGCTTCCAGCAGCGCCGCCACCATCGAGGTCGTCGTCGTCTTGCCATGCGTGCCGCCGATGGCGACAGCCTGACGGAAACGCATCAACTCGGCCAGCATCTCGGCGCGGCGCACGATCGGCAACAGCTTTTCACGTGCTGCCTTCAGTTCCGGATTCGACTTCTTGATCGCCGTCGAGACGACGATGACCTCGGCGTCACCGAGATTCTCGGCCTTGTGGCCGACGAAGCATTCGATGCCCTTGTCGCGCAGCCGCTGCACATTGGCGCTGTCGGCCTGGTCGGACCCTTGCACCTTGTAGCCGAGATTGTGCAGCACCTCGGCGATGCCGCTCATGCCGATGCCGCCAATGCCGATGAAATGCACGAGGCCAATGGTCTGCGGCATCTTCATGGGTGCGTCCCCTTCCTGAAATCCGATACTGTTTTGCGGGACGCAATAGCCTCTGTGAGGTCGGCGAGCAACCGTGCCGCGTCCGGCCTGCCGACCGATTTGGCCGCTGCGGCCATCGTCGCCAGCCGCTCCGGGTGGTCCATCAGGGCGCCGAGCAGTGCCGCGATACGCTCGGGCGAGAGCGACGATTGCACGTGCACTTCGCCGCCGCCGGCGGCGGCAAGCGCTGCTGCATTCGCCGCCTGGTCGTGGTCGAGCGCGAAGGGATAGGGCACCAGCAGCGCCGGCCGGCCGATGACGGCGATCTCCGACACGGTCGAGGCGCCGGAACGCGAGATCACCAGATGCGCCGCCGCTATGCGCGCCGCCATGTCGGTAAAAAACGGCGAGACCTCGACGGCGACGCCGAGCGCGGCATAGGCCGCTTTCACCCGCGCCACGTCGTCCGCGCGAGCTTGTTGGGTAATGACAAGGCGTCTGCGCTGTGCATCCGAAAGCAGCGCGACTGCCCCCGGCATCGCATCGGAAAAGAATTGCGCGCCCTGGCTGCCGCCGAACACCAGCAGGCGGAAAGGCTCGTCCCCGGTTGAAGCCACGTAAGCTGTCCTGGCTGCTTCGAGCACAGCCGGCCTGACCGGATTGCCAGTCGTCACCGTCTTGGCGCCGGCCGCACTCTCATCCTGCGGCAGGAAGCCGCCGGCGATGGCGTCCACACGGCCGGCCAAAGCCCGGTTGGCGCGCCCCATCACCGCGTTCTGCTCATGGATCAGCGTCGGCACCTTGCGCCGCGTCGCCGCGTAGAGGGGCGGCAAGGTCGGATAGCCGCCAAAGCCCACGACGGCCTCCGGCTTGATCCTGCCGATGATGGCGGAGGCCTGACGCACGCCTCTCCAGATTTTCCAGAAGGCGCCAAGCAGGGCGAAAGGATTTTTCGAGCCTAACGTCGCCGACTGGATCGGGTGGACGGCCGCCGCCGGGAAATGGGCGGCAAACCGCTCGGCCCGGGTGTCGGTCGCCAGATGCACCGCCCAGCCGCGCTCGATCAGTTCATGCGCCAGCGCTTCGGCTGGAAACAGATGTCCGCCGGTTCCACCCGCCGCGAGAAGGATAACGCCTCTGGCCATGTCACTCCGCCGGCATGGCGCGCTGCGGCAGGGTAAAGCCCATCTGCTTGCGCTTTTCCGGCCGCTTGCGCGTCAGCGCCAGCACCATCCCCATCGAGATGGCGATGGCGATCTGCGAGGAGCCGCCATAGGAGATGAAGGGCAGCGTCATGCCCTTGGCCGGCACAAGCTGCAGGTTGACGCACATGTTGATGACGGCTTGCAGGCCGAACACGGTGACCAGACCGCCGACCGCATAACGGGTGAAGTCGTCATGCTCCTTCAGCGCACTGTTGAGGCCGCGCAGCACGATGAAGGCGAAGATCGACATGATGAAGAAGCACATGATCAGTCCGAATTCCTCGCCCGCGACCGAGAAGACGAAGTCGGCATGGCTGTCGGGGATGACCCGCTTGACGGTGCCCTCGCCGGGCCCGACGCCGAACCAGCCGCCATTGATCAGCGCATCGCGGCCCATGTCGACCTGGAACGTGTCGCCTTCGCCGGTGAGGAACTTGTCGATACGCAGCGCGACGTGCGGAAACACCGTATAGGCGGCGAAGACGCCGCCGACGCCGGCGGCGCCAAGCACGATGATCCAAAGCCATGGCAGCCCCGCCATGAAGAACATGATGCCCCAGGTGCCGGTGGTCAGCATGGTCTGGCCGAGGTCCGGCTGCGCCACCAGCAACGACACGACCAGCACCAGCAGCAGCATGGCGAACAGATTGCCGGGAATGTCGGGCTGGCGCTTGTGTTCGGCGAACAGCCAGGCGCACATGATGACGAAGGCCGGTTTGAGGAATTCCGAAGGCTGGATCGACAGGCCGGCGAGCGACACCCAGCGGCGCGCCCCCTTCACCTCGACGCCGACATAGAGCACCGCCACCATCAGCACCAGCATCAGGCACAGCATGATCAGCGACATGCGCCGGATCTGCCTGGAATCGAGGAAGGAGACCGCCAGCATCACGCCGAGCGCAGGTACGGTGAAGATGATCTGCCGGGTGGCGAAATGGAAACTGTCGAGGCCGATGCGTTCGGCGACCGCGGGGCTTGCCGCGAAGGATAATACGATGCCGAGCCCCATCAGCGACAGGAACGCCGCCAGGAACCAGCGATCGATGGTCCACCACCAGGTTGCGACCGGACTTTTGTCGAGACGGCTCTGCATTATCGTGCCCCTCCGATGGGTTTGACGCCATCTATAGCGCTCGCAGCTTGCCTGAAGGCTTCGCCACGGACCTCGAAATTCTTGAACTGGTCGAAACTGGCGCAGGCCGGCGACAACAGCACCACCGCCTCGCCGCCGTCGTCTTTGGCCGCGTCATGCGCGGCATGCTCGACGGCGGCCGCCAGGGTGCCCGAAATCTCGTAGGGCACGGCCTCGCCGAGCGTCGCCGAAAAGGCGGGGGCGGCCTCGCCGATCAGATAGGCCTTGGCGATGCGCGGGAAGAAGCCGCGCAGCGGCTCGATGCCGCCTTCCTTGGGCAGGCCGCCGGCGATCCAGTAAACGCGGCTGAAGCTGGACAGCGCCGGTGCCGCGGCATCGGCATTGGTCGCCTTGGAATCGTTGACGAACAGCACATGATCCTTGCGGCCGACCTGCTCCATGCGATGGGCGAGACCCGGGAAGCTTTCCAGTCCGGACTGTATCTCACCGAGGTCGAGCCCAACCTTGAGGCAGGCGGCGACGGCGGCCAGCGCGTTCTGCGCATTGTGCTGGCCGCGCAGCGAGCCGACGCCTTCGAGAAAGGCGACCCGGCTGTAGCGGCCATGCACCGCCTCCATCAGATCGGTACCGTCGGCGAAATAGCCGTCGGTCAGCGGCAGGCGCTTGGAAATGCGGATGACCTGCCGCCCCGCCCGCTCCAGCCGCTCGGCGATCTGCGCACACCAGGAATCGTCGATGCCGATGATCGCCGTGTCGCTGCCCGCCACCAGCCGCTCCTTGATCGAAGCGTAGTGCTGCATGGTGCCGTGGCGGTCGAGATGGTCCGGCGTCAGGTTGAGCAGGATGCCGGCCGTCGGATTGATCGAGGGCGCAAGGTCGATCTGGTAGGACGAGCATTCGACCACATAGTGCCGGTCGGGCTTCGGCGGATCGAGCGTCATCACCGCGCGGCCGATATTGCCGCCCATCTGCGTGTCGCGCCCGGAAGCTTGAAGGATATGCGCCGTCAGTGCGGTCGTCGTCGACTTGCCGTTGGTGCCGGTGATGGCGATGAAGGGAGCATCCGGCGCACGCTGCGTCCGCTCCCTGCAGAACAGCTCGATATCGCCGATGACCTCGACGCCGGCCCCACGCGCCAGTTCCACTGTCCAGTGCGGCTTGGGATGGGTCAGCGGCACGCCGGGCGACAGCACGAAGGCGGAAAAGCCGGCCCAGTCGGCGCCACGCAGATCGCCGGTGGCGATGCCGGTGGCGGCCGCCTTGGCGACGCTGTCGGGATTGTCGTCCCAGGCCAGCACCTCGGCGCCGCCCTCGATCAGCGCGCGCGCCGTGGCGATCCCCGAGCCGCCGAGCCCGAAGAGCGAAACACGCTTGCCTGCGAAGGATGCGGCGGGGATCAAATGGCGGCCTATCTGAGTTTGAGGGTGGAGAGGCCGACCAGCGCCAGGATGACGGCGATGATCCAGAAGCGGATCACCACCTGGCTTTCGGTCCAGCCGAGCTTTTCGAAATGATGATGGATCGGCGCCATCAGGAACACGCGCTTGCCGGTCATCTTGAAGTAGCCGACCTGGATGATGACGGAGAAGATCTCGACCACGAACAGGCCACCGACGATGACGAGCACGATCTCGTGCTTGGTGGCGACCGCGACCGTGCCGATCAGGCCGCCCATGGCCAGCGATCCGGTGTCGCCCATGAAGATCGCCGCCGGCGGCGCGTTGAACCAGAGGAAACCGAGGCCAGCGCCGATGACCGCGCCAAGCACGACCGCCAGTTCACCTGTGCCGGGCACGAAATGGATCTGCAGATATTCGGCGAACACCGCATTGCCCGAGAGATAGGCGATGACGCCGAAGGACGCCGCCGCGATCATGATCGGCACGATCGCCAGGCCGTCGAGACCGTCGGTCAGGTTCACCGCATTGCCGGCGCCGACGATCACGAAGCAGGAGAACGGAACGAAGAACCAGCCGAGGTTGATGATGAATTCCTTGGCGAAGGGGAATGTCAGCGACGACGAGAACGGCGCCTGGCCATTGTGCATGATCACCCAGGCGGCGATGCCGGCGATAACGAATTCCAACGCAAGCCGCGCTTTGCCGGAAAAGCCGAGATGCGACTGCTTGGTCACCTTCAGATAGTCGTCGTAGAAGCCGATCGAACCGAAGCCGATTGTCACCAAAAGCACCACCCAGACATAGATGCTCGACAGGTTCGCCCATAAAAGCGACGAGCCGATGATGCCGGACAGGATCATCAGTCCGCCCATCGTCGGCGTGCCCGCCTTCTTGAAATGCGTCTGCGGCCCGTCGGCGCGGATCGGTTGGCCCTTGCCTTGCCTGAGCCGCAGCGAATTGATGATGGTCGGCCCGAAGATGAAAACGATCAGCGCCGAGGTGATCAGCGCCCCGCCGGTGCGGAACGTGATGTAGCGGAAGACGTTGAAGACGGAGACCTTGTCCGCGAAATCGACCAGCAGTGTGAACATGCGCTTTTCGTCCCCGACTAGGTCTGGTTGCTTGTTGTCGTCTCGGCCGGGAATTTGCCCAGCAGCGCATCGACCAGTTTTGCAAAACCGATGCCCTTCGACGATTTGATCATCACCACGTCGCCCGGCTTCAGCGCGGCGAGCAGCACCGGCTTCAACTCCTCGACGCCGGCGCGGTATTCCGTGCTGATGTCGCCCGGCAGCGCTTCCGCCAGCGCCCGCATTTCCGGCCCGCCTAGAAAGACTGTCCGCGTGCCCGTGCCGACGATGAGATCGGCAAGAGCGGCATGCAGCTTGGCCGAATGGTCGCCGAGTTCGAGCATGTCGCCAAGCACGGCGATGCGTCGGCCCTCGCCCGTCACCGGCGTCGCGTTGAGCAGCGCCATGGCGGCCGCCATCGAGGCCGGATTGGCGTTGTAGCTTTCGTCGATCAGCGTGATCGAGCCACCGAGTTGGCTCGAAGTCGAGCCACCGGCGTGCCGCAGCACATGGCGTTTGCCGCGCCCGCGCTCGGCCGACAGATCGGCCAGCGCCAATGCCACCTTGTCGAGATCGGCGCCGACCAGATGCGCGGCACCAAGCACCGCCAACACGTTCTGCACCATGTGCCGGCCGGGAGCTCCGATACGAGCGATCATATCGTGACCGCCGATCCTGGCGGCGATGTCGGAATGGTCGGCATGCAACTCGCACTTGGCCAGCTTGAAGGTCGAGCGCGCATTCTCGCCGAAGCCATAGACATGCTCGACGCCGGCAGCCTGTGCCATCTTGTCCAGCAGCTTGAAACGCGCATCGTCGCGGTTGAGGACCGCGGCACCACCAGGCTCCAGCCCTTCGAAAATCTCGGCCTTGGCCTTGGCGATCTCGTCCAGGTTGCGAAAGAAGCCAAGATGCGCGGCCGCGATCATGGTGACGATGGCGACATGCGGCCGCACCATCTTCACCAGCGGCCGGATCTCGTCGGGATGGTTCATGCCGATCTCGAACACGGCATAGTCGCAATCGGCCGCCATGCGCGCCAGCGTCAGCGGCACGCCCCAATGGTTGTTGAAGGATTGCGCCGAGGCATGCACCTTGCCGACGGCCGAAAGCACGTGGCGAAGCGCCTCCTTGGTCGTGGTCTTGCCCGCGGAGCCGGTCACCGCGATGATCTTGGCCTGCGAGCGAGCGCGCGCCGCGATACCGAGCTTTTCCAGCGCAACCAGCACATCCTCGACGACGATGATCGGCGCGGTCAACCGGCCGAGAGACGGCAGCTTGCCTTCCGCCACCACCAGCACGCCGGCGCCGGCCTTGATGGCCGCGGTGACGAAATCATGGCCGTCCATCGTCTCGCCCTTGATGGCAAAGAAAGCCTCGCCCGGCTGCAGGCTGCGGCTGTCGATCGAAATGCCCGATATGCCTTCGGGCATCGGGCCGAGCGGCCGCCCGTCCGTGGCGGCAACCAGCGCTTCCGAAGTCCACAGCAAACTCATGCGGCACGCTCCCTGAGCGCGGCGCGCACTTCCTCGTGGTCGGAGAAATGCAGGGTTTCCGAGCCGATCGTCTGGCCTTCCTCATGGCCCTTGCCGGCGACTATCAGCGTGTCGCCGGCATGCAGCATGCCGACAGCCTCGTGGATTGCCTTGCGCCGGTCGCCGATCTCGATGGCGCCGGGCGCGGCGGCAAGAATGGCGGCGCGGATGGTTTCGGGCGCCTCGGAGCGCGGATTGTCGTCGGTGACGATGACGACATCGGCAAGACGTGTCGCGATCTCGCCCATGATCGCTCGCTTCCCCCGGTCACGGTCGCCGCCGCAGCCGAACACGACCATCACGCGCCCGGTGGTGAACGGACGCACCGAGGCCAGAACATTCTCCAGCGCATCGGGCTTGTGGGCGTAATCGACATAGACCGGCGCGCCACTCGCCGTGGTTCCGACCAGGTCGAGCCGGCCCGGTGCGCCTTTCAATTTCTCCAATGCAGCCAAGGCCTTGGCGACAGGTGTTCCGGTGGAAATGGCAAGCCCCGCCGAAACCAGCGCATTCGCGATCTGGAAATCGCCGGCGAGCGGCAGGTCGATCTCGTGGATCACACCGTTGGCCTCGACCTCGGCGCGCTGGCGATGACGCTCGTGCTCGACCCGCTTCAGCCTGAGGAAGTCGCCATGGCGGCCGACCGTCAGCACGTCGAGCCCGGCGGTCCGCGCCGCCTTTATCGTCGGTTCCGACCACGGGTCGTCGGCGAAGACGACGGCGGGTGCACCCTTCGGCAGCAGCGTATCGAACAGGCGCAATTTGGCGCGATGATAATCCTCGATCGTCGGATGGTAATCCATGTGGTCGCGGCCGAGATTGGTGAAGCCGCCAGCCGAGAGCTTCACCCCGTCGAGGCGGCGCTGGTCGAGCCCGTGGCTGGAGGCCTCCATCGAGGCGTGGGTGACGCCGGCAACGGCCAATTCCCTCAGCAACTGGTGCAGGGCGACCGGATCGGGTGTCGTCAGCGAACCATATTCGTTGCGGCCGGGCGCGACCACGCCGGTGGTGCCGATCGAGGCGGCTGCGTATCCCGCCTGCTCCCATATCTGCCTGGTGAAGGCGGCGACCGACGTCTTGCCGCTGGTACCAGTCACGGCGACCATGGTTTGCGGCTGTCTGCCGAAATAGCGGGCGGCACTCAACGCCAGTGCCAGGCGCGGATCATCGACCGCCAGCACCGGAACCGGCAGATCGGCAAGGGCTTTGTCCGCGACGATCGCGGCAGCGCCACGCCGGGCCGCATCGGCGGCGTAGCTCGCGCCATCGGCCTTGGTTCCGGCAAGCGCGAAAAAGACGACGCCGGGTTTTACCTGGCGGGAATCCGACGAGATGCCGGTAACCTCCAGATCGGCGGAAGCTGTTCCTTCGACTGGCAGGATACCGGCTAGATCTTTGAGCTTCATCGAGTCCCGTTCACCGCAACAAAATAGCGCGCAGTTGCCGGCGCGCCCCAAGAATCACTGATAGGAAACCAGCGTTGCACCATTTTCATGGCTGAAATCTGGCTTCACGCCAAGCATGGCCGCTGCACGCCTGATAATATTGCCGGCCATCACCCCCGCATTGTTGGCCGCGACGTCCGTCATCCCGGGCTTTTCGGGATGCGGGGCGTCGGCGATCGTGAACACCAGATATTGCGGATCGTCCATCGGGAATGCGGCGACAAACGTGTTGAAATTCAACTCCTTCGAGTAACGGCCGTTGATGACCTTCTCGGCCGTTCCGGTCTTGCCGCCGACGCGGTAGCCGGGAACCCGGGCGTTTCTGGCCGACCCCTTCTCGGCATTGAGCGAATAGAGGTAGCGCATGCCCTCGACGGTCTTTTCGCTCACAACCCTCTTGGCGGTGGCCATGGCTTCCTGCTGAGTACGTACTAGGAAGGTAGGGTTCATCAGGAAGCCGCCATTCATCAACGCCGCGCAGCCGACAGCCGCCTGCAGCGGTGTCGTCGACACGCCATGGCCGAAGGCGATCGTGAACGAATTCACCTGTTTCCAGACCTTCGGTTCAGTCGGACGCGCGACTTCCGGCAACTCGGTCTGCATCCTTTCCAGAATACCAAGACGATGCAGGAATTCACGGTGCGCCTCGATGCCGACCAGTTCGGCCTCCCTGGCCGACCCGATGTTGGACGAATAGAGGAACACCTCCGGCAACGACAGCACACGGTTCTTGCCGTGGAAATCGTGAATGGCCTGATGACCGACCCGGATTGGATGCGAAGCGTCGAAGCGGCTTGACATCGTCGCCTTGCCGGAATCGAGCGCCATGGCCGAGGTGAAGCTCTTGAAGGTCGACCCCATCTCATAAAGGCCCGCCGACATCCGGTTCAGCCGGTCCTTTTCCTGTGCATTATAGGGGTTGTTCGGATCAAAATCCGGCACCGAGGCCATGGCCACCACTTCGCCGGTCTTGACGTTGAGCACGACTGCGCCGGCGCCGATGGCGCGATAGCGCTCCAGGCCGGCGGCGATCTCGTCGCGCACCACATGCTGGACGCGCAGATCGATCGAAAGCTTCACCGGCCTGAGATCCTTCGCCACCGCCAGGCCCGATGCCTGCAGGTCGCTCAGTCCCTGCTCATCGATATATTTCTCCATGCCGGAGATGCCCTGGTTGTCGATGTTGGTCAGGCCGACAACGTAGGATGAGGTTTCGCCGCTCGGATAGAAACGGCGCTTTTCGGTGCGGAAGCCGAAGCCGGGAATGCCGAGCTGCATGATGTCGGCCTGCTGCTTGGGCGTCAGCTGCCGCTGCAGCCAGACGAAGCCTGCGCCGCTCTTCAGCTTGTGATAGGTCTGCTCGTAGTCGATTTCGGGCAGCACCGTCGACAGCTTCTCGATCGCCTCGTCGGCATCGACGATGCGGCGCGGCTCGGCGAACAGCGACGCCGTCTTGATGTCGGTGGCCAGCACCTCGCCGTTGCGATCGACAATATCCGGGCGTGACGCGGTCACCCGGCTCTGCGGGCCGCCCGACAGGTCCGGTGTCTGGAAACCGAGATAGACCAGCCGCCCCGATATGGTAGAGAAGATGCCGAAGAACACCGCCATCGTCATCACGATGCGCGCCTTGCCCTTGCCGCCGGTCGCCTTGCGGGCGCCTTCGACCACGATCGACCCGTCCCCGCCAGTCCTGGCGCGGCCTACCGCGGCGAAGCGCTTCAGCAGTTTGCCGATCATTGGGCGATGTCTCCGGTCACGACGGGATCCTTGTCGCCCGAGGGCGCCTTGTCGGAATTGTCGGCCATGGCGCCCTGGCTCCCATTCAGGATGTCCTGGATGTCGAGCGCCTTGGCCGGCAGGTCGCCCAGGCCCACGATCTGCCGGGCACTGACCGGCTCCAGTGCGAGCTGCGATTTGTAGAGCTCGGCCAGCTTTTGCAGCCGCGACGGCTGGGTGAGCAGGCTCCAGTCGGCCTTGAGCAGGTCGATCGTGTCTTCCTCGTAGCGTATCTCGGCATGGATCTTCTGCACGGCCGTCAACTGGTCCTCGGCCTCGCGCTTGGCCTTGTAGGTCAGGGCGGCGGCCGAAACCATGACGGCGATCAGGATGATATCGCTGGTACGAAACACGTGCTTACCTCTCCCCCGGCCGGTCGATGCCGGGAAGTTTTGGAAGGCCGAAGATCGAAAAATCGCCGCTGCGCGCCGGCGCCTCGGTGCGGATCGCGGCACGCAGCCTGGCCGAACGGGCGCGCGGGTTGGCCGCAACCTCGGCGTCACCTGCCGTCACGCCACCACCAGCCTTGCGGAAGGTCGCGGTGCGGGCCTGCGCCTCCGGCATGTGGCGCGAGCCGGTCATGGCGTCGGCTCGGTCGGCTATGAAGCGCTTGACGATGCGGTCTTCCAGCGAATGGAACGTCACCACGACAAGGCGTCCGCCCGGCTTCAGCGCGCGTTCGGCCGCGAACAGCGCCTTGGCCAATTCGCCGAGCTCGTCATTGACGAAGATGCGCAGCGCCTGGAAGACGCGCGTCGCCGGATGGATCTTGTCCTTCGGCGCGCGGCCGATATGCGTCTCGATCGCGTCGGCGAGTTCCAGCGTGCGCTCGAACGGGCGTTTTTCCCGGCGCGCCTCGATCATGCGGGCGATGCGGCCGGCATGACGCTCCTCGCCGAGGAAGCCGAAGATGCGGGCAAGGTCGCCCGGCTTGAAGCTGTTGACGACATCGGCGGCGCTGAGGCCCGCCTGCGCCATGCGCATGTCGAGCGGTCCGTCGTTGCGGAAGGAAAAGCCGCGCTCGGCCTGGTCGAGCTGCATCGAGGAGACGCCGATGTCGAGCACGATGCCATCGGCGCTTTCGATGTGTTCGTCGAGCGTCGAGAACGGCGCCTGCACGAGCTTCAGCCGGCCCCCGGACCGCGCCTCGAGGTCGCGGCCGGCCGCTATGGCATCGGGATCACGGTCGATGGCAACCACGGACGCGCCCGCGGCCAGGATGGCCTTGGTGTAGCCGCCGGCGCCGAACGTACCGTCGATGATGATGTCGCCTTCCACCGGCGCCAGCGCTTCCAGCACTTCGCCAAGGAGGACCGGAATGTGGCGGACCGATCCGCCAACGGCGTTGATATCATCGCCGTGGCCCACCGTCATTCCGGTCGCTCCCCAGCCTTGACCTCGTGAGCCTTCGTCCCCTGCCGAAGCTGCAAAAGCCTGGCCCGCGCCTGCGCCCCATAGGCCGCAAGCCGCCCCGGCTCCCAGATCTGAAAGAAATTGCCGCGCCCGACAAAGGCCACTTCCGCAGAGATGCCGGCATGCTCGCGAATGAAGTCGGTCATGGTGATACGGCCGTCCTGGTCGAGTTTCAGGAATGCGCCGTCGCCATGGCAGAAGAACGACATGTCGTCCGCCGTCTGCAGGAACGGGTCTTCCCGCGCGATGCGCTGCTCGTAGCGGTCGAGCAGGTCTAGCCCGCCGACATCCATCGCCGGCAGGTCCAGGCAGCGCAGCGCATAGAGTTCCGAATAGCCGCGCTTCTGCACCACGGCACGAAAATGCGCAGGAACGGACACCCGCCCCTTCGCATCGATCCTGCTCACCGTGTTCGACAGAAACCGGTCCATCACACGTTGCAGCCGCTTGCGCCGCCGCACCCCTCTTCGTCGTGTCGCACGCGCCACCGCCGCGCGTTGCCTGCCCCGCACCCACCTCGTCCACACGGGCGAAAACCGGCAAACGCGCAGCCGCCGCGGCTGCCCGATTGGCGTACGCTTTACCCTGACGCGGAACGAAGGCTTTGGTATGAAAATGGGATATCATGGGGCACTATGGGCGTCAACGGGAATAGGCTTCACAAACACGCGCATCACACCGACGAGAAAGGCTTTGACAGCACGCCTCGTCTTTATGATCCATTAAGCCTAACGAAGCGTTTAGAGCCTGCCTGGCCCAACTGGAGGCGCCTTGCCGTGAGCCGCGGCCGGGCATAGCGTCTCGTCCATCTCACCGACCGCCAAGGGATTTGAAATCGATGTCTGAAACCGCGAAGTCGCGCGCTGCAGCCCTGCCCCATTTGCGTCGCAGCGGGCTTGCCATGGGCGATTCCATTCCCCTGCCCCTGACCATGGCCGCCATCTTCCATGCACCGGGCGATGCCACCGGCTTCAACCAGTACGGCCGCTTCAGCAACCCGACCTGGGATGCCGTCGAACACATGTTGTCCCATTTGGAAGACGCGCCCTGCGTCGGTTTTCCCTCGGGAATGGCAGCGATCTCGGCGGCATTTTTTGCCGTACTCAAGGCCGGCGACCATATCCTGCTGCCTTCGGACGGCTATCACACCACCAGGGCGCTGGCCGATCGTTTCCTGAAGCCGCTCGGCGTCACCCACGATGTCAGGCCGACATCGACCTTCCTCGATGGCGGCTTCGCTGGTTACCGCCTGGCCTTCGTCGAAACGCCCGCTAATCCGGGGCTGGACATCTGCGACATCGCCGCTGTCGCCGAAGCCGTTCACAAGGCCGGCGCGCTGCTGGTGGTCGACAACACGACGATGACGCCCTTCGGCCAGCGCCCTCTCGATCACGGCGCCGATATCGTTGTCGCTGCCGACACCAAGGCGCCCAACGGCCATTCCGACGTGTTGTTCGGCCATGTCGCCAGCCGCAATGCGGATATCATCGCCGCCGTGACCGGCTGGCGCGAGGTCTCTGGCAGCATCCCCGGGCCGTTCGAAGCCTGGCTGGTGCATCGCGGCCTGGAAACATTGGACGTGCGGTTCGACCGCATGTGTTCGTCAGCCGAGGTAATTGCCAGACGGCTGCAAAGCCATCGGGCGATCACCGGCCTGCGCTACCCCGGACTGGAAGGCGATCCCTCGCACAATCTGGCCCGTGCCCAGATGGAGCGCTTCGGCTTCCTCATCTCCTTCGAACTCGCTTCCGAGCAGAAAGCCGAGGATTTCATCAACAATTGCAGCCTGATGCAGGCCGCGACCTCCTTCGGTGGCGTCCACACCTCGGCCGAGCGGCGGCTTAAGCGAGGCGACGCGGTTCCGGCTGGCTTCGTGCGCCTGTCGGTCGGCTGTGAGCCCGTGGAAGAACTCTGGAAGGCGATCGAGGCCTCGCTGGACAGGATCAGCGGCTGACAAATCGACTACGAGCCGAGGTCATCGGCTTCGATGTTGCGGCGACCATGCAGCACGCGAAGAATTTCGATCGCATCACCGCCGACCCGGTACAAGGTGAGATATTCGCCGACAATCAGATGGCGGATACCCGGCGCTATGTCGTCGCGTGGCGCACCTGAAAAAGGATGCAAGGTCAGCAAATCCCAACGTCTTTCCAGCGCATCCACGAGGCGAACAGCAGCGCGCGGGTCATGGCTGGCAATGTAGTCGCCAATGCTTTCGAGATCGACGGTGGCTTGAGGAAGCAGTCGGTATTTCACTCCTGAAAGCCTTTGGCCTCGGCCATCTTCAGGTATTTCGCGCGCAATCGTTCCATGATTGGCTGGCCGTCTTGCGCAAGCCCGCTGTCGATCCCCTCCTGCACCAGCTTGCGCAGTTCCTCGACCGTGTAGCCCATCAGGTCGCGGCGGTTTTTCCATTGCCTCAATGCATCGCGGATCACCTCGCTCGCCGAGGCGTATTCTCCCGCCGCGACCACATCGTCGACCGCCTGCGCCAGTTCCGGTGAAAGCGTGATGCTGCGTTTGTCGACCTGACCCATGATAGGCTCCTAGTGAGGAGTCGTGATGGTACGATTTAATCGCACCAGTTTCAAGAAATGTGGGCGAAATCTCTATCTTGCGGCGACGCAACGTAGCGCCATGCCCTTGAATCAGGAGCTGCACCCAACGGCGCAACCTTCTGATATCGAAAGATTTAATCCATACATCGTGGAGAAATTGCCAGCCGGCCTATAAGCCGGGTTTTGTATGGCCCTCGCCCCTTGCGAGGCGAGAACGTGGCGGCCATTCATCTTGGGCGCATGTTGCCATGCGCCTCACGCAACCTACCCGGACGGTGAGCCGGAAACAGCCCTCGAGGGTTTCCCCTCGCACCGCCCCTATTCGGTCTTGCTCCCGGTGGGGTTTACCGTGCCGCTCCTGTTGCCAGTCGCGCGGTGGGCTCTTACCCCACCCTTTCACCCTTACCCCGACAAAGTCGGGGCGGTTTGCTTTCTGTGGCACTTTCCCTGGGGTCGCCCCCGCCGGCCATTAACCGGCACCGTGTCTCCATGGAGCCCGGACTTTCCTCACCTGCGGCCTTTCGGCGTTTGCGGGTGCGGCCGCCCGGCCAGCTGGCAGGGCGTATAAAGGGGTTCACACCACAAAACGCAACCGAAAAAGCCGGTCGTGACCGGTTCTTGTCAAGCCGGCGCGCCGACAGCCGCCAACTGAACCTTGACCTTGCTGCAGTAAGCCGCCGAAACCGGGTTCATCCGGGTGGCGCCATGGCCGGCATTGTATTTCAGGATCGTGCCGCAGGTCGTGCCGCCCCCGAGGTCGCGTGCCATGGCGAGGTACTTCATGCCATATTTGATGTTGGTGTCGGGATCGAACAGGCCCTTGGCCGAGCCGCTGTAACCCATCATGCGCGCGGTTGCCGGCTTGATCTGCATCAGGCCGATCTCGCCGGCGCCACCGACCAGGTTCGACCGGTAGTTGCTCTCGATCTTGATGACGGCATCGGCCAGCGACACCGGAACCCCGTAGCTCGCCGCATAGCGGGCGACAATCGCGGAATACTGGCCGCCGCTCGTCACTGCCGCCGTCGCCGCGGCGACGTTGCCGAGGCCGATCGATGCCGTCGTCGTCATGTCCACGGTTTTGCGGCCGCGCTTCCTCTGCCTCTTGGCAGAGGATTTCCTTGCCTTGGTCCAGCTTGCCTTTTCCACTTTCGCGGAAGCCTGCTTCGTCGTCGCCTTCGCACTCTTGCTGCTTTTGGCCGAAATGACCTTGCCTTTGGCGGATGCCGCGACGAAGCCCTGGTCGGCCCGTGGGCTGAATGGCGCGGCGTCGGCTGCACTGAAGGCAAAACTCATTACCCCGGCAGCAAGAGCTGCCGTTAAAACGGTCAATTTCTGCATGTGATCCTGTTCTGTTGGGACCGCGCGAAGATTTTCGCGTGGCATCGCTTGATCAATATCGGAACACCCGGGGGGCTGGACGTCCGACAAACTGTACGAAAAGCCCTTTGAGGCCCGATTTGGCGCCAATGAAGGCGAGGCAAGTCACTTTAAGTGACAGTTTGTAACTTTATGACCAGGGAGGATTACTTGGATCAGGAATTGCCCCAGGGTCAATTCCGGATGGAAGCAAGCAGCTTCTGCAGCGTGCGCATCGTCGAGCCGTCGGCAACTCCGTCGATCCGGCGCGGCCGGAAATGCCGCTGGAAGGCCTCTACGACGACCCGTGTCCGATCATCGAAAAGGCCCGATATCTCGACACCATAGCCATAGAGCGACAGCATCGACTGCAGTGTCTCGACATCGGCGCCGCGGTCGCCAGGCTTCAGCGCGGTTCCGCGCCTGAGGGGAGCGGCTGGCACGAGATGGCCGATACCGGCCTTGAACAGCGCGGCCCATGGAAACTTCTCGCCTGGGTCGATCTTGCGACCGGGCGCCACGTCGGAGTGAGCCAGCACCCGCTCGGCGACTATCGCATGCCGCGCGGCAATCCCCTTGCACAGCTCGATGACCGCCGTGATCTGACGTTTCGGAAAGCTGGGATAGCCCAGTGAGTGGCCCGGATTGACTATTTCGATGCCGACCGAGCAGGAATTGATGTCGGTGCGTCCGAACCAGGAACTCTGGCCGGCGTGCCAGGCGCGGTCGCTTTCCCGGACCATCTGCACGATGTGGCCATTCTCATGGACGAGATAGTGCGACGAGACTTCACTCGCCGGATCACACAGCCAGGCTTCGGCCCCGGCACCGGTTGCCATGCCCGTATAGTGCAGCACGATCATGTCGGGTTTCTGCGCGTCGCGCCTTGGCCCGAAATTCGGCGATACCCTGACCTCGGCGCTCGGCTCGTCGGGCAGGAAGCCGCTCATGCGTGCCGCAGGCCCCGCTCGATCATCTCGTAAGCGGCGTTGATCGCCGCGACCCTGGTCGTCGCGATCTTGATGAATTCCTGCGGCAGGCCTCGCGCGATCAGCCGGTCCGGATGGTTGTCCGACACCAGCTTGCGATAGCGTTTTCTGACCTCTTCGAACGGCTTGCCGCGCTCTATGCCGAGCACGACATAGGGGTCGCCGGCGCCAAGGTTGACGTGCCGTGCCATGATCGATTCGTAGTGCGTCTCATCGATGCGGAAGATCTCTGCTATACGGTGCAGGAAGATGCCTTCGCGCTCATGCACCAGCCCATCGGCCTTGGCGATATGGAACAGGCCGTCGAGTATGTCTTCCAGCATCACGCAATTGGAGTGCCCGGAGCCGCAGAGTTGCGCCATGCGCTCAGCATAGGTTTCGAAACCGGCCACGTCCCGCTGGGCGAGATGGAACAGCCGCGCAACGTTGCGCGTCTCTTTCGGCGGCACTTCGAAGATTTCCTGGAAGGCTCGCACCTCATCCTGGGTGACGATGCCGTCGGCCTTGGCCATCTTGGCCGAAAGCGCGATCATCGCAACCGAGAAGGCGACGCGGCGGCGCAAGTCGGCGTCGCCGGAAAAAACCGTGCGCACAGCCTCGACCACGTCGGCGACGCCAGACGTGGTCGAAGATGAAACCCGCGTGATGAAGTCGCCGAGGCGGTCCCAAATCGACATGGCCAGCTTCATAAAGCCAACCGGTCCCCGCTATCAAGCCAATAACGGCCGCTGCCGGGCAAGTGCACGAAAAGGCGATTGCCGGTCCCGATGGTGGTCTCCACGAGAAAAGGCCGGCATAAAGCCGGCCTTTCTCCCAAGACACGTACTGGCTACAAACTACTGCGCGGGCGCAGGAGCTGGCGTTGCCGGAGCCGGCTCGGCAGGCTTGGTCGACTTGTCAGCCGGGGCCGCGGGCTTCATCGGCTGCTCGGCAGGCGGCGGATTGGTGCTCTGGGTCGTGGTCTTGTCGGTGCCGCTGTCGCTGCAGGCCGCGACGCCAAACAATGTAAGCGCCGATATCGACGCAAGAATGAGCTTTTTCATAACATCTCTCCTTCAGCACACGCTCACATTGCGGTGAACGGTCGAAGAGGAAATGCCCTGGGTGGCCAAGAGTTTCGTAACGTTGCGTTTCCACCTGTAACATCAATGGCATGCAGACGACGTTGCTGCCGGCGCTTCGGCGCTTTAACAACGACACCGGAAACGGAATACCGGAGACAGCGACATGACCGCGAAATGGGATTTCTGGATCGATCGCGGCGGCACTTTCACCGATGTCATCGGCCGTGACCCGCAAGGTACACTGCATCCGCGCAAGCTTTTGTCGGAGAATCCCGAAGCCTATGCTGATGCCGCGATCCAGGGCATCCGCGACCTGCTCGGCCTTGAAACGGGCTCCGCGATCCCGCCCGGCCTGATCGGCGACATCAAGATGGGAACCACGGTGGCCACGAACGCCCTTCTGGAGCGCAAGGGCGACCGTGTGTTGTTGCTAATCACCAAGGGGTTTCGCGACGCGCTCAGGATCGCCTATCAGGCGCGACCCGACATCTTCGCCAAGGAGATCATTCTTCCCGAGCAACTCTACGAGCGCGTCATCGAGATCGACGAGCGCGTGCTCGCCGATGGCTGCGTCGAACGGCTGCTCGACATATCGGCTTGCCGGCCCGCCATAGAACAAGCGAAGGCCGATGGCATCGACGCCGTTGCAATCATCTTCATGCATGCCTGGAAATATCCCGATCACGAGAAGGCGGTGGCCAAGGTCTGCCGCAAGCTTGGTTTCGGCCAGGTCTCGGTCAGCCACGAGGTCTCGCCGCTGATCAAACTGGTCGGCCGCGGCGACACTACCGTGGTCGACGCCTATCTGTCGCCCATCCTCTCACGCTACGTACAAAGGGTGGCGGGAGAACTGGGCGCGGCGGGAGGGAACGATGAATCCCCTCGCCTGATGTTCATGATGTCCTCTGGCGGCCTCACCGCCGCCGACATGTTCCAGGGCAAGGACGCGCTGCTGTCGGGTCCGGCCGGCGGCGTCGTCGGCATGGTCGAGACGGCGAAGCTCGCCGGTTTCGACAAGGTCATCGGCTTCGACATGGGCGGCACGTCCACGGACGTCGCCCACTATGACGGCGAGTATGAACGTGCCTTCGATACCGAAGTCGCCGGGGTGCGCGTCCGCGCGCCGATGATGCGCATCCACACCGTCGCCGCCGGCGGCGGCTCGATCCTGCATTACGAGGCCGGCCGTTTCCGTGTCGGACCGGATTCCGCGGGCGCCAATCCCGGCCCCGCCGCCTACCGGCGCGGCGGTCCGCTGGCCGTCACCGATGCCAACGTCATGCTGGGCAAGCTGCGGCCCGATTTCTTCCCGTCGATCTTCGGCCCCGGCCAGGACGCGCCGCTCGATGCCGAAACCGTGCGCGCGAAATTCGCGGCTTTTGCCGCCGGGATCGGTGACGGCCGCTCGCCGGAAGCGGTCGCCGAAGGCTTCGTCACAATCGCGGTCGAGAACATGGCCAATGCGATCAAGAAGATTTCGGTGCAGCGTGGCTACGATGTCACCGAATATCTCCTGAACTGTTTCGGCGGCGCCGGCGGCCAGCACGCCTGCCTGGTCGCCGACGCGCTCGGCATGGAGGCGGTGCTGATCCATCCCTTCTCCGGCCTGCTTTCGGCCTATGGTATCGGCCTGGCCTCGGTCTTTGCCTCGCGCCAGCAGGCGCCGCTGAAGCCGCTTGCCGAAGAATCCAGAACGGAAATCGGCGGCCTCATCGCGACCTTGAAAAAGGCCGTGATCGCGGAGTTGGCGGCGCAAGGCATCGCCGAGGACTCGGTTTCCACCAGGCCGGTACTGCACATCCGCTATGACGGCACCGACACGGCACTGCCGGTGAATTTCGAGGCAGACTCGATCTTCCAGGCCAGGCGCGATTTCGAAATCGCCCACAAGGCGCAATTCGGCTTCGTCTATGACGACAAACCGATGATCGTCGAGACGGTCGGCGTCGAAGGCACCGAAGCCGGCCAGACGACCGCCGAAGCCTATGCGCCCGCCGGACCGGGAAGGGTCAAGTCAGCCTCTTCCGAGACCCGGCGTATCTACACGGAGGGCCAGTGGCATGAAGCCGGCGTCTACCGTCGCGAGAACCTCGGACCGTCCAATCTGGTCGCCGGCCCCGCCTTGATCATCGAGCCGAACCAGACCATCGTCATCGAGCCGGGCTGGCAGGCCGAAATCACCAACCTCAATCACGTCGTCATACGCCGCACGGAAAAGAAAGCGCGCGCCGCTGCCCTTGGCACGCAAGCCGATCCCGTGATGCTCGAAGTCTTCAACAATCTCTTCATGTCCATCGCTGAGCAAATGGGCGTGACGCTGCAGAACACCGCCTATTCCGTCAACATCAAGGAAAGGCTGGATTTTTCCTGCGCCGTCTTCGACCATACCGGGGCGCTGGTCGCCAATGCGCCGCACATGCCGGTGCATCTCGGCTCCATGGATCGTTCGGTCGAAACCATCATCCGGCTGAACTCCGGCGACATCCACCCCCGCGACGTCTTTGCCTTGAACGCCCCCTATAATGGCGGCACGCATCTGCCAGACATCACCGTGGTGACGCCGGTCTTCGACGATGCCCAGAAGAACATCCTCTTCTGGGCAGCCTCGCGCGGCCACCATGCCGACATTGGCGGCACCGCGCCGGGCTCGATGACGCCGCTCGCCACCACGGTCGACGAGGAAGGCGTGTTGTTCGACAATTTCCGCATCGTCGACCGCGGAAAATTCCGCGAGACGGAGCTGCATACGCTGCTCACCGACCACCGCTACCCCGCCCGCAACCCGCACCAGAACATTGCCGACCTGAAGGCGCAGATTGCCGCCAACGAGAAGGGTGTGGCGGAACTGCGCAAGATGGTCGGGCATTTCGGCCTTGATGTCGTCGAGGCCTATATGGGCCATGTCCAGGACAATGCCGCCGAAAGCGTGCGCCGCGTGCTGGAGCGGCTGCCGGACACGTCGGAGTATGAATATCCGACCGATACCGGCCAGATGATCAAGGTCAAGATATCGGTCGACAGGCAAAAGCGCGAAGCGACCGTCGACTTCACCGGCACGTCGAAGGTGGAGAAGAACAATTTCAACGCGCCCGAGCCGGTCGCTCGTGCCGCCGTGCTCTACGCCTTCCGCGTCATGGTCGAGGACATGATCCCGATGAATGCCGGGTGCCTGCGGCCGATCAACATCGTCATTCCCGATGGCTGTATGCTCAAGCCCACCTACCCTGCCGCCGTCGTCGCCGGCAATGTCGAGACCTCGCAGCACGTCACCAACGCGCTGTTCGGCGCCATGGGCGCGATGGCCAACGCGCAGGGAACGATGAACAATCTGACTTTCGGCAACAAGAAGTACCAGTACTACGAGACGATCTGCTCCGGCTCGCCCGCCGGCCATATGAACTCCGGCCGCGGCTTTGCCGGCACCTCCGGCGTGCACACCCACATGACCAATTCGCGCCTCACCGACCCGGAAGTGCTGGAACTGCGCTTTCCCGTGGTGCTGGAGGATTTTCATATCCGCCAGGGATCCGGCGGCAAGGGCAAATGGAATGCCGGCGACGGCACCAAACGCACCATCCGCTTCCTCGAGAAGATGGAATGCGCGATCCTGTCCTCGCACCGCAACCGCCCGCCGCAAGGACTGGACGGCGGCGGCGACGGCGAGGTCGGCTCGACCAGGGTGCGCCGCAACGACGGCACGATCGACGTGCTGAAGGCCTGCGACCAGACCGTGCTCGATGCCGGCGAGGCTGTCATTGTGACCACGCCGACGCCGGGGGGATTTGGTAGACTGTAAAGAAGGCGTCAACAGGCTGTCACCGGCCTGTCATCAGCCTGCGTTACCCGCTTGCGCCAAAGCAAATGGGGAATCACATTGCTATGACGGACGTCTCCTCGGATCTGGTTTTTCGCCGCGGCAAGGAAGTTGGAAAAGCCGTCTACCAGAACCGCCCGCTTTCGAAAGCCGGGATCTCCGAGCGATTGTTCGCCTTCCTGTTTTCCGGCCTCGTCTATCCGCAGATCTGGGAAGACCCCGACGTCGACATGGACGCGATGCAGCTTGGCCAGGGTCACCGCGTCGTCACCATCGCCTCGGGCGGCTGCAACATCCTGGCATACCTCACCCGCTCGCCGGGACGGATCGACGCCGTCGACCTCAACGCTGCCCACATCGCGCTGAACCGCATGAAGCTGGAGGCGGTGCGCCATCTGCCTTCGCAGGGCGATCTCTTCCGCTTCTTCGGCGCAGCGGACACAAGCCACAATTCCGAAGCCTACGACCGCTTCATCGCCCCGCATCTCGATCCGGTCAGCCGCCACTATTGGGAGCGCCGCAACTGGCGTGGCAACAGGCGCATCGGCGTTTTCGACCGCAATTTCTACCAGACCGGCCTGCTCGGCCTGTTCATCGCCATGGGCCACCGCACGGCGAAATTCTTCGGCGTCAACCCGGCCCGCATGATGGAAGCCAGGAACATCGGCGAACAGCGCCGCTTCTTCAACGAGGAGCTGGCGCCGGTTTTCGACAAGAAGCTTCTGAAATGGGCGACCTCGCGAAAAGCTTCCCTGTTCGGTCTCGGCATCCCGCCGGCGCAGTATGATTCGCTGATCACTTCCGGTGACGGCACCATGGCCAGCGTTCTGAAGGCCCGGTTGGAAAAACTCGCCTGTGATTTCCCCTTGGAAAACAATTATTTCGCCTGGCAAGCCTTTGCGCGCCGCTATCCCGAGCCCGGCGAGGCCGCCTTGCCCGCCTATCTGGAAAAGCGCAACTACGAGACCATCCGCGGCAATATCGACCGCGTCGCCATCCATCACGCCAACCTGATCGAATTCCTCGCCGGCAAGGATGCAGGCGCCGTCGACCGCTTCATCCTGCTCGACGCACAGGACTGGATGACCGACGACCAGCTCAACGCGCTGTGGTCGGAGATCACCCGCACCGCCTCCGCCGGGGCCCGCGTCATCTTCCGCACCGCCGCCGAGCCCAGTCTGCTGCCGGGGCGCGTCTCGACCTCGCTGCTCGATCAGTGGGACTATCAGGATGAAGCATCGCGCGAATTCTCGGCCCGCGACCGCTCCGCCATCTATGGCGGCTTCCACCTTTATGTGAAGCGCGCGGCATGAGACTTCCTGTGTCAACCTGTTGTGAGCAAGAAGCTAGCGGCGGGGTGTTTGTTGGGGTCGTAGGATG